>JAXDFO010000307.1:0-5167 GCA_034665545.1 Blastocatellia bacterium | reverse complement strand
CGGTGGTCCACGTCATCCGCATGGTTGAGCTTTATGAGAAACGCAACGCGCGCGTGGGCAAGGTTTCGGGCGGGCAAAAGCAGTGGCTCGCGGTCGCCACGGCGATGGTCTCCGCGCCGGACCTTCTCTTCCTGGACGAGCCGACGACGGGCCTTGACCCGCAGGCTCGTTTGAAGTTGTGGGACATCGTCGAGAGATACCTGGCGAGCGGCGGCACCGTGCTGCTCACGACGCATTACATGGAGGAGGCGACGAGGTTGTGCGACCGCGTGGCGATTATGGACCACGGTCGCATCATCGCGCTCGGCAGTCCTGCGGAGTTGATAGCGTCGCTCGGCGCGGACCAGATAGTTGAGTTCAGCGTCGAAGGCCAGCTTGAAGAAGAGCCTTTGGGCCAACTTCAAGGAGTCAAAGGATTGCGCGCGGGTGATGGCGGCGCATACGCTTTGACGGTCTCGGACATAGGGGCCGCGCTGCCCTCCCTGCTCGCCGAACTCGAACGCCAGCACGCGACGCTCATCACGCTGGCGACGCACCAGGCGACGCTCGAAGATGTCTTTGTCAGTCTGACAGGAAGGATGCTGCGCGATGGCTGAAGCCAAGAGAGAATCAATCGCGGAAGAGAGCGCGGGAAGCGTCTCGCAAGAGCGGCCTACGGAGTTGGGCCAACCGGACGAGCCGGGGGAAGCAGGAGAAGCGGGCCGCCATGCGTTTCACCCGCTCATAGAGTTGACGTTCAACCGCGTGCGCGAATTCCTGCGCGAGAAGGAGGCCGTCTTTTGGGTCTTCGTCTTTCCGGTCCTGATGGCCTTCGCGCTCGGCATCGCGTTTCGCAACACGGCCCCGCAAAAGCTGCACGTCGCGGTCGAGAATAATGGTCCAGCCGCGAACGGCAACGGGCCGAACGAAATCTACAACGCCCTCGCGCGCTCTTCGGACATAGAGCCTGTTTTATTGTCGCCCGCAGACGCCGCGCTCGCGTTGCGTGGCGGGAAGGTCGCGCTCGTCGTGCGGCCCACGGGCGAGACCGCGAAGCCGGACCAGAATTCCAAGACGCTCTCGCATACTTTCGATTATCGCTACGACCCGACGAGGTCCGAGAGCCGCATGGCGAGGCTCACCGTTGACGATGCTTTACAACGCGCGATGGGGCGCGCGGATGTCGCCAGCGCGGCTGATGAGAAGGTGACTGAGCCGGGAGCGCGTTATATAGACTTTCTGGTTCCGGGCCTCATCGGTCTCAACATGATGGGGAGCGGAATCTGGGGCATAGGCTTCGCGGTCGTCTCCGCGCGCAATCGCAAACTGCTCAAACGATTCGCGGCGACTCCGATGCGGCGTTCGCATTACCTCTTCTCGTTCATGATGTCGCGCCTTATCTTTCTGGCGATGGAAGTGATAGCGATTATGGGTTTCGCGTGGCTCGTCTTCGGCGTCAGCGTGCATGGCTCTGTCTTGAGCCTGCTGCTGGTCTCGCTGGTCGGCGGCCTGACCTTCTCAGGCATCGGCGCATTGCTCGCGGCGCGGCCCGAAACGATAGAAGGGATTTCGGGTCTCGCAAACTTCGTGATGCTACCGATGTGGTTGTTGTCGGGCACGTTCTTTTCTTCAGCGCGTTTCCCGCAAGTCCTGCAACCGTTCATCAAGCTGCTGCCGTTGACCGCGCTCAACGATTCTCTGCGCGCCATCGTCAACGAAGGCGCGACGCTGGCGGGCACATGGTCGCAGTTGACGGTGCTGCTGGTCTGGGGTCTCTTAAGCTTCGTCATCGCGCTGCGTATCTTCAAGTGGAAGTAGGCGAGTCTTCAGTCTCAAACTTTTTTATCTAAAACAGGGGGATGTTGATGAGGCACAGGCGATTCGGGCGCACGGGTTGGGAGGTGAGCGAGATAGGCTATGGCATGTGGGGGATGGGCGGCTGGAGCGGGTCGGATGACGAAGAGTCAATGCGCGCTTTACAGAGCGCGGTTGATTTAGGCTGCAACTTTTTCGACACGGCCTGGGGCTATGGCGAGGGCCATAGCGAGGCTTTGCTGGGCCAACTCGTGCGCGCCAATCCTGAACGGCGGCTCTATACCGCGACCAAAATTCCGCCCAAAAATTTTAAGTGGCCCAGCCGCCGCGAGTTCACGCTCGACGATTGTTTCCCGCCGGAGCATATAGAAGAGTACGTCCATCGCAGTCTCACGAACGCGGGGCTTGAGAGCTTTGACCTGGTCCAGTTTCACGTCTGGGAAGACGGTTGGACGGACGACGCGCGCTGGTCCAATAAGATAGATGAGTTAAAGCGAGAGGGACTCTTGCGCGCGTTCGGCATCAGCATCAATCGTTGGGAACCTTGGAACGGCGTGCGCGCTGTAGAGAGCGGCCACGTTGATGCCGTGCAGGTCATCTACAATATCTTCGACCAGAACCCTCTGGACCAATTATTCCCGGCCTGCCGCGCGCGCGACGTGGCCGTCATCGCCCGCGTGCCCTTTGACGAAGGCACACTGACGGGCACGCTCACGAAAGAGAGCCATTGGCCCGCAGGCGACTGGCGCAACACATACTTCGTGCCGGAGAATTTGATTCCGAGCGTCGAGCGCGCGGATGCCTTGAAGCCGCTCGTCCCCGCCGGAATGACGATGCCTGAGATGGCCCTCCGCTTTATTCTCAACGAGCCGAGCGTCAGCACGATCATCCCTGGCATGCGCAAACCCGCGCACGTCGCATCGAACATCAACGCGAGCGACGCAGGGCCGTTGCCGGATGAACTGCACTGGAAGTTGCGCCAGCATCGTTGGGACCGAAAGCCTACGGAGTGGTCGCAGTGAGGTAAGTGAAAGCTCCATACAAAACAGACGAACAGGGGAAGGGGAGATTGAAATGCTCGTTCACATCATAGCGGATTACGGCCAGGGCGATCTGGCTTTCTCAGAAGTGGTCCAGCGCATTAAATTATTTTTGCCGGATGCGGAGCCTGTGCTCACGCCAGTGCCGCCTTTCTCGACGCTCGCGGCGGGCTTCTGCGTGGCCCAACTCGGTCTCAACGAGGCTCCGACCGGGACCATTATTTATCATAACGTCGCGCCGCGCAGGGATGACGAGGAGGCGCGCGAGGATAACGCCGGTGAGAGGTTGGTGTTCGCGCGACTGCCGACGGGCGTGCGCGTGATAGGCGTCAACGCGGGTTACGCTTTCTCTTTCGTGCGTGAGGAGGCGGAAGAGTTGCGCTTGACTTCCGTGGCCGCCGAAGGCTCGCAGTTTCGCTCGCGCGACCTCTTCCCACAAGCGGCGGGAGCTATCGCGTTGGGCCAACCCGGCGCGCTCGGCGAAGAGATTGAACGCGCGCAGATTCCGGAAGTGCCGCCCGACCGTATCGCCTACATAGACGGCTACGGCAATTTGAAGACAACCATCAAGGCGGGCGGTTCGGAGAAGACGCGCTCCGGCCAGCGCGTCCGCGTCCGCATCGGTGAGCATGAGAGGGAAGCTATCGAGAGCGACGGCAGTTTCGCCGTCGAGCATGGTGAGATGGCGTTTGCGCCCGGCAGTAGCGGTTGGAAGAACAGGGAGGGCCAACAGACGCGCTGGATGGAACTCTTCCTGCGCGGCGGCAACGCCTCACAGTCATTCCACCATCCGCTCATAGGAGCAAAGATAGAGATTGTTTAAAGACAGAAGTCAGGAGCCAGAAGGCCAGGAGGAAGAGAAGAGCTTTCATCATGAAGTGCATGCTATCGCTTTTTCGTCTGGCTCCTGCCTTCCTGTTATTCTGAATGAGGAGTGAACTGATGGCGTTGATTGGTGCTAATGAGTTAAAGCGTAAAATGTTGATTGCGGTCGAGGGGCAACCCTATGCTGTGGTTGAGGTGTTCTTCGCTTCGCCGACGGCGCGTGGCGCGGCGACGATGGTGCGCACGAAGTTGCGGCATCTCTTGACGGGCGCGGTGATGGAGCGGAGTTTTAAGGCGGGCGAGAAATTCGCGGAGCCGGATGTGCAGTTGACGCCAGCCTCTTTTCTTTACGCGGACCCGGCTGGGCTTCATTTCATGGACGAGGGAACTTACGAGCAATTCACGCTCGATGATGAAGCGGTCGGGGATGATAAGGGATATCTCAAGGAAGGCTCGACATTACAGGTGCTGAAATACAACGGCGCGCCCATCTCGCTGCAACTGCCGCAGTTCGTCGAGTTGACCGTGACCTCTACGGAACCCGGCGTGCGCGGCGACACGGCGGCGGGCGGCGCGACCAAACCCGCGACCCTTGAGACCGGCCTCAACGTCCGCGTCCCGCTCTTCATCAAGGACGGCGAAGTGGTCCGCGTCAATACGCAAACGGGCGAGGTCGCAGGGAGAGCCTGACCTTCCTCTCTTACTAAGGAGCGCGACATGAAGATTCTCGAACGACGCCTCATAGCGTCCCTCATATTACTGGTCCGGTTATCGCTCACGGTCATGGGCCAACAAGCGGAGACGGCGCGACTCAGGCATCATGAGGCGTCATGACATCAGTCGCCTTCAACACGGACGGACAGACGCTGGCGAGTGGCAGCCTCGGCGGCAGCATTATTTTCTGGAATGCCAGGACGCGCCAACCTCTTAGGAGAATCGGGCGTGTCTCCGACATTTTAATCTCTATTGAAAGATGCGATGCGTAAACTGAATCATCAAGAACGAGAGCCTGCACAGAGCGACGGAGCGCAGAAGGCCGCAGAGACAATCGCGGACACACTGCACCCCAGTCACTACCAGGCCCGCAAGGAAGACATCAAGACCGAGCGACAGCTTCATCAGGAAGCCTCTGATGTCGCGCCCGCGAATGCTTCTCCCGCCGCGCATGCGCAGCCGCCGGAAGAGTTCACCGGAATAGAGGTCAAGCCTCTGAGCAAGGCCGCCGGAGGCGTGCCCGCCGTTCTCAACACAATGAAGTTCGCCTGGCGCGAGATGGGCGCGGTGCGAGGCGCGCGCACGCTGCTTCAGCTTAACCAGAAAGACGGTTTTGATTGTCCGGGCTGCGCCTGGCCCGACCCGGACGGCGAACGCTCGCATACGGAGTTCTGCGAGAACGGGGCCAAGCACGTCGCGGATGAAGCCACGACAAAACGCATCACGCCTGAGTTTTTCAAACAATGGAGTATCGCTGACCTCTCATCAAAATCGGATTACTGGTTGGGCCAACA
>JAXDFO010000306.1:0-6495 GCA_034665545.1 Blastocatellia bacterium | reverse complement strand
AGGTCGCGCCATTACCTTTATCACCCGCCTCGCCGCCCCTGTGAATCTCCACACGATAAAGCTGGTTCTCCGCTCCGCGATACCTGGCATCGGGCGAGACGGTGCAGGGGTCCGTGGCGTTGATGTCCTCCGGCTCCTTCGTCTTGGCCTTGAGCATGGCCCCCGCGCCGGGTTCCAACAACTCTCTAAGCTTTTCCAAACTATCCGCGTTAAAAGTCTCGCAGGTGATGTCCTTTGGATTAGTGTTTACCAGCAAGTCGTGCGGGATTTCCAATAGCTTGACCTGCCAGACGATTTTCGCGCGCGCCGCCGTATCCGGCCCGCCGAGCGCGCCCTCAAGTATAGAGGGGTCTTCGAGCGCGCTGATGTGCCGCTCGAAGACATCCAGGTAGACCAGAAACGGGTCTTCTGGAAATTCAAAGTCAGTCCGGTCTAAGGGATAGTCAGGCTGAGTCAGGAACGTGCCGTAGTTCGTCTGCTGTTCGGATGTATTCAACCCTTTGGACGCGCCGCGACGGGCCGTGACGGAACCGCCGCCGCTCCGCATCGCGGGCGGATGAAGATGAGCCGAAGGCACACTGACCATGCCTGCTGAACTCGCTTCAGTCGCTACGGACAGATTCTCACAGAGGATGCCGTCAACATAGTAACGTCCCGCGCCGATGCGCAGGTCGTCAATATCATCGCTGCCCTGGAGCATAACGATTTCGATGCTAAAGCCGACGTTGTCCGCCGGGCCGCCGTAAGGACCGATTAAATCCGCCGCCAGAGTTTGCAGGTAGTGCAGGAGGATAGACGCCTGCTCGTTAAAGTCCGAGTCGAGCAGGACGCGCCCCTGTTGCAGGAGGACGCGTGCGAAATTTTTGGTCCGGTCGAATGTCTCGCGTGAGTAATCACCTTTCATGATGGCTCCTTCAATTCACAAGAATGAAACCCGCATTCATACCGGCGGGCGTGTACTCGTCCAGGCGCGTGCGCAGGTTGGCTTCGCGCTGCGGCTGAAACAGGTCGTGGAAGACGCCCATCTCAGAGCCGTCGTCGGCCCCGCGCGTAATCTCTTCGGCGCAGGTCACGGCAAGCTGGCAATAGACGGGCGTGCCGTAGCGCACGCTATTAAATTGCGGGCGCACGCGCATCTCCGCCTGCGCCTTCTGCCCTTCATCCATCAGCCCCGCGAGGACTCCGTCAGGCTGGCAATGATAGCGGCGCGGCGTATGCGAATTTGCGGGCGCATAGCAGAAACGCATGCACCCTCGCTGGCTTCGCGCGACCAGAACGTGGCCCTGGAAGATTGAGTTCTCGGCCAGGTCAATAGCGTGGACCGCGATCTGGCCGAGGACCGTGCTGCGGCGTATGGTCAGGACCGCGTGGGCCACCAGATGGCCGACCGTGTTGACTCCGAGCGCGTCATATTCGAGCTTGATGGCGTCAATGATGCTATCGCTGATGTTGATGTCGAGCGGGTCCGTTTTGACTTCGTTCTGGTCCTGCAAAATCGTGCCGACGATGCTGTGCTCGATAGCGAGGCGAGCGGTCGTGTCTGAGAGGATAAGGCTGGGGTCCATCTCGTTTTCCGGCTCGCAGTCGCAGTCGAGCGACCAGCCGGGGACGAGCGTGCAGTGGCGCAGGAGGACGCGGCCCAGTCTTCCCTTAACCTGCATGCCCCTGCCCATGATGAGTATCCCGTCCATGATGAACTGCGGCGCAGGCCCGGTTTCGTCAGGGGCGTCTATGCCATTCACCGTGAACGCTTCGCCGCCGCTGATATACTTGTTCTCCATGCGAATGACGGGGCGCGCGCCGTTGGCCGCGCGAAGCTCAAGACGTTGGCCCATCTTCAATTTGATTTCCAGATATTCGGTATAAACGTCGCTGTCCTCAATCTCTATAATGACATCGCGGTACTGATGCTGGTCCGGCTCGTTGGACCAGGCATCGAGCGCGGCCTGGATGGAAGCGTACCTGGCCTCCGCGCTCGCTCCCTGCTTGCTCACGCGGTAAACCTTGCGACCGCTTGAGGGACGCAGGGGGCGTTCGTATTCGCCGCCGCCGACATCCGCGCTGAAGGCGTAATGATAAGAGACGTAGAGGTCTTCGACCGTGCGTTCGTCAGCGAGGATGATGCGACCGAGGACGGGGTCAACGGCCACCTGGTCGCCCATCGGGCGATAGGTCCAATGGCTGAGGTCCGCGCTGACGATATGGTCCACAGAGATAGGGGTCTTCAAATCATTGAGCCAGATCATGAGGCTCTTTCCTGGTCCATAATAGTCGGAGGCGCGTTCCTCGAAAGCGCGTCGCCGGATGACTGTCGGGACATTCATCTCGTCCGCGATATGCGTCGGCGCGGGTTCGTTGACGGGCAGCGTGTAGAGTTGCTGGTCGTTGGTCAACGCGCTGAAGGTGAAGCGATTCTTTCCGGCTCGCCTGGAGCCTCTCGTGTCCAATTTATGAGCGGGCGCGCGCGTGATGGAATACGGCTTCAAACGCCAGACGAAGAGGCCGACGCTGGGGATGTTGTAGCGGCCATCCGTGCGGTGCGAATTAATGGACCTGACATCTACCGTGTGGGCCAACTCGTCGAATGGACCATTAATACGGTCGAGGGCGTCGCCCACGCGCAGGTCAACGGTGCGCCCACGGTCCAGATGACGGTAATTGATGTTCTGCGCGACGCCGAGCAGTTGATAAAACTCCACGGCGCGCGAAGGCCAGCCGGAGACATCCCGCGCCAGCATTTCCAGGACGGAGAGCGTGCCCTTGCGGCGGCGATTGCGGATGGTGTGGGCCACTTCGCGGCGCGGGATGAGAATCTTGTTGCGCTGCAAGCCTTCGGAGGTCGAGGGCGAACCGGGCTCGCCCGCTTCGTGGACCACACGGAACCCGACGAGGTCTCCGATATAGGGCACGACCCAATCATCGCAGGTCTCTATAAACCAGTTCTCGTAAAGCTGAGAGATGTCGTCCTCGACGATGTTGACCTGCTCGGAGATGACCCGCAGGAGGGCGCGCAGGGGTTGGCCCAACTCGGCGTCGCGCTGACGGTAGACGGAGGGCAAAAGTTGATATAAACGGTCGCTTCGCTCGTTCATGGTATTAACTCTAGGTAGAGAGTGTCTGGAACGTCCGGGCTGAGAAAGACCAACTGCGCGGGCCTGATGCGTTGCGACTGGATGGTCGCTTGCCTGTCTATCGTCGCCAGAGGCACGGGGATATATTTGTTCAACTTCAGGTTGTCGCCCAGCTTCATTAAATCTTCAAGGGTGGAATCCTCTTTGATGGTGTCGAAGGTTCTGAGCAACACGTACTCGACTCCTTCGACGCCCTGGATGACGCGGACGGCCTTGCTCGCATAGATGCTCTGGCCCAGTTCGCGCTTCTCAAAGCCGAAGGCATCGAGCAGCGCGGCGCGAATCTTCGGCTCGACCTTCTCCCACAGGTAATCGGGTTGGACTTTCACCCCGGCGCGAATGACCAGGAGTTTGAGATAACGCAGCGCGAGTTGCAGCGGCTGTGACGGGTCGCCGAACTTGAGCAGGGCGAGACGCAAATTCAAGTAGAGGTCGGAGGTCGTGTCTATCGGGATGTCTTCGCTTCCGGCGATGGTCAGATGAACGACCATGCGATGGCCGTCGGAGAGACGCGCCGCGCTGGCCTTGCCGATGCCCGCGAAGGTCCGCGCGAAGTCTTCGTAATCCTGGACCGAAATTAATCTATCAAGAGACATGACGCCCATCGGCGCGTTCTTGCGGCCCTGGTCGCGGTCTTCCCTGTCCGCGCCGCCGGAGGCGCGCAAGGGATTAACCACGCCCTTGACGCCGAGCGGGCGCGAAGCGAGTTGGCTAATCTGTAACGCGGCGGCGTTGCCAGGCTTGCCGATGCCCGTGCGATAGAGGGCGGCGATGTTCTCGACGCCCGTAGGGAGGCGCGCGCCGTGCTGGCCGTCTCCGAAGATGACGGTCGTCTTGTCTTCATCATCTGTCTGCGTGATGAAAGAATGGTCCGGCGGTTGGAGGCTGTAGATGTCTTCGGCTTCGTGCCAGAGAACATCGTTGACTCTGACCTGCAAAGTGTCTGCGGCTCCGCGCGGCGTCGGCGCGGCGAGATAGGTCAGAGGCACGCCCTTGAGCGTGAACTTCTGCATGACCTGGCCGCTATTGCCGCTGCCGAGCACTTCCGTGCGCGTCTCGCCGTGCGTGGCCTTCACGACGTTGCCGTAGATGGTCACGGTGTCTCGCTTATAACAGTAGGCGAGACTTGTCGAGAGACGAATCGTGGTATGAATCTTGTCGCCGGGCAGGTCCATGTTATAACTCTGCTCGACGCCCGCGAGCATGACCAGTTCCGTCTCCTGAACGCCCGTCACGTTTGGAATGTCCGTGCGCTCTCCTGTGATGATGAGCCAGCGTCCCACCTGCAACCCTTCATAGAGCGAGTCAAGTTCGATGCTGTCCTGACAGATGTCTTCCACCAACGGGTCAATGGGTTCTTCGGCGAGGGTCAGCAGTTCGCTCTGCGCGTAAACGAGTGTGGTCCTGATGGCGTTGAAATCGTTTCCAACGGGTAGCTTATCGTCGGGTATCTTGTTCAGGTCTTCAATCCAGACGGGAGGCTCTCCCCCCTCGGACGGCGAGCCGAGTTCGATGCGCGTCGTCTTGCCTGACATGCCGTAGACGGCGCGGCCCGCGCTGGCGTTCGGATTATTGGCTTTGGCGATGATGACGCTCTTGTTCGTGACGGGCGTTTCCAGCGTCTTGATGACCAGCCAACTGTCCTGCAAAATCTTGTCGTAACTCGTATCCAGATTAATCACGTCCTGTTCTTCATAGACCTTTCGACCCGTCACGGAAAAATCGCCTCCGTCGCCATCATTGCTATAAATCGGGTCAACGATGTGCCACTCCGGGTCGAACGGCGGGATATTACTGGTTGAGAAGTTTGGCGAGAAAGGCTGGGGTCGCGTCGGCGCGGCGTTGTAGCCGAAGAGCGGCGCGACGACGCGCAACGCGTAAACCTCCACGGGCGAAGGCTCGCTGACGGCGGCGTTCCCCAACGCCTGGTAGAGCGAATCTCCGAGCGCGGGTTGGAGCGTCGTCAAGAGTTGGGGCACTATGTCGCCCTTCGGATCAAAGATTTGCTTGAGACCGCGATTGAGGCGCAGGGAGTTGGCGGGCGGAGTCGAGGCCGGAACCTGCAACGGCGCGAGAATTTCCTCAACGCTCGTCACGTTGGGATTGCCTTGCGGGCCTCCGCCTCCACCGCCGGGATTGATGATTGTCGTCTGACCATCTTGAGTTTTCACTCTCTTCGCAGACGCGCTCTGAGGGATGCCCTGTGCGGCCAATTCCAGGTCCGTCACTATCGCGGCCATCCACGGCTCTAAATTCTCGAAGCTATGCTGTTGGGCCTTTGAGAACTCGGCTTTCAAACCCGACAGCATCTCGTGGACCTGCGGCAAGTCCGCCTCCGTCATCTGCTGCAAAGGTTGCAAGTAGTTCTTAGTCACCCTCTTGACCGTGACCTCTTTCTTCCTCAAATCGAACTTGTTCAGGTCTTGATAATGCAGGGCGGTCCTGTGAACGTAATCAACCAGTGGCTTTAGATTAGGGACGACTTGCAAAGTGACCTGCGTGCGATTCGCCGTCGTTTGCGCGTCAACCTTTTCGACGAGACGCAAAACCTGCTGGCCCGCGTCATCACCGAAGACGAGCAGGAGCGGGTCGTTCGGCTTGAGGTTCGTCTGGATGCCGTCGAAGGTGAGCGTCCGGATGGCCTGCGCGTTTGTCTGTGTGATTTTTTGTGGCCGGGTCATGCGCGGCGTGAGAGTATTCCACTCTTCGCGGGCGTCCAACGGGTCGGATGTCTCGAACGATTGCGGCAACTCGCCCGGACCAGGAACCGTCTGTGAACGACTCCCCACGGGTATCGTCACATTGCCGTCCTTCTCCAACGTGTAAGCGAGGAAGACGCTGGCGGCGACGCCGGGTTTCAGGCGATAGCCGACTAGTCGCGCCAGTTCGAGAATCGAGAGCCGCTCGGTGGCCGTGCGCAGGAAGCCTTCGTTGGCGATGCGCTCTTGATAGAAGGTGAGCACGTCCGCGAGAACGGCCCAGGCATCAAGCATGGCGATGGCCGGGTCCGACGTATCGCGCGTCGTGAGGTTCATGAGCGGTTTGAGTTCGGCCAGCGTCGGTTGCTGGCCGCGCTCGAATTCATCAACGGAGATGGAAAGGCTGGAGAGACGCGCCTTCATCGTTTCGAGAAAACTCGCGTGCGTGCCGACGCGATAGACCAGCGCGCTCAAGCCCGGACGGTTGAGCGACTTGACGGGCGTCAAGCCCTCTACGCCTTGACAGCAACCACAGGTGTTATTCATTTCCCACCTCTCATTTTCAGGTTGAGCTTGCCGCGTTCCGGAAAGTTCGGATCGTTGTCCAGGCGCGCGACCTCCAATGGCCCAAGCGCGAGCAAGCCCTTCTCAACCTCACGATTGGA
>JAXDFO010000305.1:0-3480 GCA_034665545.1 Blastocatellia bacterium | reverse complement strand
GCGCAGGTAATAATCGTATAGATGCCAGATGAGAGAGGGCCACGCGTTGTTGAGCATCCACTGGATGACGCCGCTCGACGTGTACTTGTTCGCCCCGAAGCCCTCGAACATCGCGCGCTCTCCCTCGTAAGTCATCAACTGCGACTTCGCCGCGTAATCTTCCACACTCTTCGCCGGACCATAACGCGCGTCGAGGGCGTTCGTGAAGACCTTGATGTTCTTGAACTGCCCGCCGCCCGCATGAAAATTCCAGACCTCATTAATGGGCCATAAATGCTCACCCGGCATCATTCGCCGCAGAGACTCGACGGGCGGCACTGCCGGGCCCGGACTAATCTCCGTGGCAAAGCCGTGCGCCCCGCCGTGGGCTTTATCTTGCAGCCAGTAAGCGGGCGGAACCCACTCGTATGGCCCTTCCATCTTGACGCCGGTCGCGCCCGTCAACTTCGTCTCCTTCGCCGTCGCGGACGAGAGATACGGGTTGGGCCATTGATACTTTTTGAGAATCTCAATGTACATCTGCTCGACCTTCGGCGGCGGCGGGTTGTCGCTGCCGTTGAGCCAGACGAAGACGCTCGGATGATTTCGCAAGCGTCTTATCTGGTCCGCCTGCGAGAAGGCCGCGATACGATAGTCCTCATCATCCCAGGTTGGCCCATCCTTGTAATCGTCCCTCCGCTCCCAGTGTTCCCAGTGGTCGCAGCAGCACCAGCCCGCCATCACCAGGATGCCGTACTTGTCCGCGAGGTCGAACAACTCTTCCGACTCAAGCTTGCCTTCCAGGCGAATCGCGTTGAGATGCATGTCCCGCACGTAACGCATCTCGGCTTCGAGCCGCTCAGGGTCATGGCGCAGCATCATGTCGTTGGCCCACCCGCCGCCGCGTATGAGAATGCGCTGGCCGTTGATGCTGAATATCCTGTGGCCCTTCTGGTCCAATTCCGAAGTGACTTCGCGGACGCCGAAGCGCGTCGTCTGCCGGTCAGAGACGCGGCCTCCCGTTTCAAATTCGAGTTGCAGGTCGTACAAATCCTGCCTGCCTAAGTGCGCGGGCCACCACACGCGCGGGCGCGTGATGTTGAGTTGACGAAACTGTTCGGGCGCGAAAGCGACGACCCTATTTTCTCCTGGGCCGAGTTTGACGCTTTGCGAAAATTCAAGTTTGTCTATGCGCCCTCGCAGCGTGCCGTTGATTTCGACGCCGGTCGTGTTGCGCACTTCCGCATTGACGTTCAGACGCGCTGTGTCGAGCGAGGGGAGGTCGAAGCGCGTGATGACCTGCGGGTAGCGTATGGTGACGGGCCCGCTCGCGGTGATGTACACGTCGCGCCAGATGCCCATGTCCTTGTCCGGCGGCGTAGGGTTCCAGTCAACCCAGGTCCAGGCCAGGTCATCCGCGCGCGGCGGGAAGACTTCGACCGCCAAAGTGTTTTGCTCCCCGGCGCGGGCCGCCTCCGTGATGTCGAACTCGAAGAGACGAAACGTGCCAGCCACTTCATTCGCGCCCGCGATGCGTCGCCCGTTGAGCCAGATGTTCGCGCGAAAGTTGATGCCGTCGAAATGCAGCCAGACCTTCTGCCCGCGATAATCGGCGGGCAATGGAAACTCCGTGCGATACCACCATGAAGAGCGATAGGGGCTATCGGGCGGCATCTCAAGATTGGAAAAGATTTTCCCGATGGGGTAAGCGCAACCGGGAAGCGCACGCAGGTTCATCCCAACGTAAGGGTCAGGATAAATCTTATCCTGGACCAGCGTCCCGACCACGGTCGAAGGCACTCGCGCCGCATACCAGTCTCGCGGCGCATAAGAGGCGAGCGAGAGAACGTCTCCCTGCTCCTTCACCTGGGCGGAGGATTTAATGGTCCAGTTTTCCTTGAGCGGGAGCCTGGTCTCTCCACTGGCGAGCGCACACATCATGCTGAGCATCAATCCACAGAGCAGGGCTTTCATAGTCTTTACTCATTCCAATTTTCGATGTTGGATGGCGAACGGCCAGCGTCCCGTGTAGAGCGACCATGCCAGGAAAATGAGCGCGCCGAAGGCGAGCGTGCCCAGGCCGAGGAGAATAATGGTCCAGTCCGGTGTGGCGAAGATGAAGACCCAGCCGATGAGCGCGACGAAGCTCGGCAGAGGATAGAGCCACATGCGAGAGGGCCGCTTCATGCGCGGCTCGCGCCTGCGCAATAGCGTAACGGCGAAAATCTGGCCGATGAATTGGACCAGAATTCTCGTCGTCACTAAAGCGTCTATGACCATCCCCAGCGAGAAGAGGCTACAGATGATGGAGATGACGCCGATGACTATCAGAGAGACGTAGGGAAAGTTTTTCGTCGGATGGAGGCGACCGAAGAGCTTGAAGAAATAGCCGTCTTGCGCGGCTGCGTAAGGGATACGCGAATAGCCCAGCAGCAGCGCGAAGACGGAGCCGAAGGCCGTCCACAAAACCATCACCGTAAAGATGGTGGCTATTCTGGTCCCGTAAATCTTCTGCATGAAGATGGAAACGACGAAGTCTGAATCCGGCTTCGCGTCCGCCGGAACGAAGTCGCGCCAGGGGACGACGCCTATGATGGAGAGATTAATCGCAAAGTAAATCAGCGCGACCGCGACCACGCTGATGATGATAGAGCGCGGGATGACGCGGCCAGGGTTCCTGACTTCGTCGCCGATATAGCAGATGTCGTAGTAGCCCAGATAATCGTAGACGCCTATGCGCGTCGCCGCGCCGAGTCCCCAGAGAAAGCCCAGGCTGAAGTTGAATGCGCCCGCCGGAAAATCGAAAGCGATTCGCGGGTTAAAGTTGAGCGCGCCAGTTAATATCACCGCGCCCGTCGTCAACAAGGTTCCGACCCACAGGCTGACCGTGATTTTTCCGATGGAGTTAAGGCGGCGATAGAGGAGCAGTATGTTGACGACGCCGACGGCGGCGGCGACCATGAGAGTCTGCGCGGGCGTGATGCCGCGCCAGATATAGCCCGTGTACTTGGCGAAGCCTATATAGCCGGAGGCGATTTCAAGCGGGCCACTCAGGATAAACTGCCAGATGAAGAGGAAGGCCATCAGCCGCCCGTAAGTCTCGCGCCCGTAGGCTTCGCGCAAGTATAGATACGAGCCGCCGGAACCGGGCATCGCCGCGCCCAGTTCGCTCCACACCATGCCGTCTGGAATTACTATCAGGATGGCGATGAACCAGCCTATCATCGCCTGCGGCCCGCCGAGCGCAGTCATCAAGAGAGGAATCGTGATGAAAGGCCCGATGCCGATCATGTTCGACATGTTCAAGGCCGTCGCTTGCAGCAAGCCGAAACGCCTGAGCAGTTGAGCTTCAGCGACTTTTTCCGGGACGTGTTCTGGATTCATCGGCGACCATGAACGTTGAGATGTTCCGTCGCCAAACTTATAAACGCTTGCGCCTTGAGATGTCCATTGAAATTTTCAAAGGGGCTTTAAGGAATCAGAACTATCTTGCCGTATGCG
>JAXDFO010000304.1:0-7505 GCA_034665545.1 Blastocatellia bacterium | reverse complement strand
TGTTCACCGACGACGACCGCGCGACCGGCTTCCTGCAAACCCGCCGCGAACATCTCGCTCGCGGACATGCTCGCCCCGTCTATCATGATGATTAATGGACCAGCATAAGGATGTCTCTGCGGGATGACGCGAAACTCGACGCGCCCTGTCCGCGTGCTCAGCGCGCCGAGCGAGATAGGCACGGTTTCGAGCAGTCCGCCCATCCCGTAAATCATCCCCAGCAGACCGCCTCTGTTTCCGCGCAAATCAATGACGACGCCCGGCGCGTCTCTCATAGAGCGCAGGGCCGCGCAGAACTTGTCCATCACCGCGACGGCGAAGACGTTGAAGCGTATATAGCCGATGCCGCCGCTCAACCGTTTCGACTCGAACTCGACGAACTGCGACGGCATAGTTTGCAACGGCGCGGACATCTCCCCGTTCAATCGCCTGCGCTCCAGACTGGCCGCGCGCAAGCGATTCATGCCGTCAAGATATGTGAGCCGCGCGCGCGTGCCCGGCTGGCCGTTGATGAAGATGGCCAGGAGTTCTGCCGGGAGTTGATGCTTGACCTGCGGCTGGTAGACCGCGAGGGCCGACAGGCGACGCATGATGCTGCGCATCGAGCGTCCATCAACGCTCTTGATGATGAAGCCCGGACGCAGGCCCGCCGCTTCGGCTGATGAAGCGGCATCAACGCGCGTGATGACCGCCGCGCCGTTGATGAGGCGCAGGTCTATGCCGATGCCGTGGGTCAACTGCTCCGTCAGCTTGTGGCCCTCCGCGTGAGGGCGTCGCGCGGGCTTATCATTTAACACCTCGTCGAATATCTCATCATCCGATTCTTCAGGGTCATCCGATGGAATATCTTCGGGCGGGATGATGGCGAAGTGCGATTGGCCCAGGCGATTCAACATCTGTTGCAGCAGCAGGTGAAGTTCCCTGTCACTTCGCGCGAGCGCGACGCGCGGGGCGAATTCCTCCCGCACCTTGTCCCAATCGAGGCCGCCGAAGGTCGGGTCGTAGTGGTTATCCTTGACCGTCTGCCAGACTATCTCGAAGGCTTCCTTGCGTCGCCGGGCGGCGTCCGCCTCCGCAGCCTTCTGCTCCTGCGGCGGGGGCGGGGGCGACGATGTCGCCTCTGCGTGCGGCGCGGTCATCTGAAAACCAGGGGCCGCCGTTTGTGAGATGAGAAGTATGAGGACCGGAATTATCAGGACCAGTAATGCGCCGCGCCGTTCTATTTTCCACATGTTCGTTTCAGGCTTGATGAGAGCGATTCCTTGATAGACTTATGAGCCGGACTGTCAAATCGGTCGCCGGATAGAGACTCATCTTCTCATCCTTCAATGGCCCGACGCCAGTGCGGACACGCGCCCTCTCTCTCTTTTGTTGTCAAGATGCCGCACGGTTTTAGAAAGCCTTGACTTGCAATCCGCGCGGGTAGTAAAACCGTTACACACATTCCAGGATAATTCCGGCGAGGGGGAACAGTTGTCGAAGATACTTGTTGTTGAGGACACATCCGACACGCGCGAGTTGCTGCAACTGTATCTGACCAGGGAGGGCTTCGACGTAATAATCGCGGCGGATGGCGGCGAGGGGCTTGACAGGGCGCGCGCTGACCACCCGGACCTCATCGTGACAGACATCACGATGCCTCGCATGGACGGCGTCTCGATGATTAAAGAGATAAGAAACGAGCCGGAGTTTGCCATCATTCCGATTATCGCCATGACCGCCTACGGCAAAGGCTTCTGCGAGGACGCCATGGAGGCCGGGGCCACCGATACCATCCAGAAGCCTTTCGAGTTTGGGCCATTCATCGCGCAGGTCAAGTCGCTGCTCAAAAATTCTTAAATGGTCCTAAAACTCTTATTGATGTTTCGTCAATAAGGTACAATGCCTCTCCTTTCAGGCACCGGTCGCCCGCGCGCCTGAAAACATCAATGGAGAGACTGTCACCTCATGAGCAACAACTTCCAGTACGACGTGTTTATCAGCCACAGTTCCGGCGACAAGCCCGCCGTGCTCGAACTCGCCGGGCGTCTCAAAGCCGACGGCCTGCGCGTCTGGCTCGATGAATGGCAGATTCAACCCGGCGACATGATCGGCCTCAAAATCAACCTTGGCTTATAGACTCACGGAAGATAGGTTTGTGCAGACTATTTCTACGGATGGCGTGTGGGCCACTCAGATGAAGTTGCCGCATGAGACGAGTAGTGCGGAGATTGAGAGGCTCAAGGATGAGGGCAAGGCGCTGCGAGACCTTATCGAAGAAAAGTTCGCTTCGGAGAGAATCCAGCGCGAGGTGCGCGAGCTTGAGGAGAAGGCCCAGAGCAATATTGAAAGCCAGAGCCGCGAGTTGATTCTGGCCGGGCACGCGCTGGCCGTCGCGGCGGAAGCGGGGCGGAATTTCAGGCCCGATAACCGGGCCGAGTGGGGCATTGACGGCGAGATAGAACTCAAGAATGATAAGGGCGAAGCGAGCGATAAACGCGACAAGGCTCTGGACCTGTCCAGGCCCGGCGCGGTTGACCTCTCTTATGACGGCTTCAAAAAGCGCGGCAAGATGGTCCAACTAACAGACTATTTCGCGGAAGCCGACATCCTCAAAGCCTTGCTCGCGGACACGATTATTCAGAAAGCCCTCAAGAGTTCGGGCAAGCCCAGACCGCAAACGCTCGCGGCATTGATGAAGGCCGTCTATCTTCAATCCGTGCCCGTCGGAGAATGTGACTACGAGCTATCCGACGACCTGCTCACACGCTTTGCCTTTCATCATCTGGAAAACGAGAGGGTCGCCGTGCGGCTCGGCCTCTCGCACGCGGTCGAAACCTGTCGCGGCAGCCTCGTCGAACTTGGCATACTGCTGCCCATCCCCGCCGCGCTCAAGCAACCGCTCCTGCGCGCGCAATCCGGAACCGCCGGATTCCTCATGAAGGACCAGAAAAAGATTGCCAGAGAACAGATAACCTCCTTCACCTTCACGACCGAGAAGAGCGGCAAGCCGTGATAGCCTCTTTCAAGAACTTAGGGAGCGGAGCGTTCACCGCAGAGAAACAGAGAGCAGAGAGCGGGCACAGAGTTGTTGAATTAATTCTCTGTGCGTCCTCTGCGTTGTCTGTGCCTCTGTGGTGAATAGTATTTCCCTCATGCTCAAGTAGACGCTGTTGACAAACCGGCTCTCAGCAAGCGACCATCAAATTCATCAATGCTGTTTTCGATAGTTCAATATGCCCAAAGCTAAAGTCGGAGAGCTACAACTTTATTACGAGATTCACGGGCGGGGCGAGCCGCTCGTTCTGATACCGGGTCTGGGCACGGGCGCATGGCTCTGGCACAAGCAGGTGGACGACTTCGCGCGTCAATTCAGCACGATTGTTTTCGACCCGCGAGGCGTGGGCCAATCGGATCGGACGGCGGAGCCTCTGACTATCAGAATGATAGCCGATGATGTCGCGGGCTTGCTGGCCGCGCTGGACATCAAGCGGGCGCATGTCCTCGGCGGTTCGCTCGGCGGATTTGTGGCCCAGGAATTCGCACTGGCCTATCCGCAGATGACGGATAAACTAATCCTCTGCTGCACCAGTTCCGGCGGCCCGCGACACCTCCCGCCGTCGCCTGACGTGTTGCAAGCGATAGCCTCTACCGCCGGGTTGAATACGGAAGAACGCGCGCGCAGCAATCTGTTGCTCGCTTTCTCCGCTCGCTTCGTGGAAGAGCAGCCTTCGGAGATAGAGAGAATCCTCGCGTTGCGCGCGGCCAGTCCGATTTCAGAGGACGCCTACATGGGCCAGGTTCAGGCGGCCAGGGTCTTCGATACCGAATCGAGAGTCAATGCGATAGCCTCTCCCACGCTGGTCATCACGGGCGACGCGGATCGCATCGTGCCGCCGGAAAATTCGCGCCGACTGGCCGCCGCGATACCGCACGCAAGGCTCTTTATCATCGAAGGCGGCAGCCATCAATTTTTCGTTGAACGCGCGGACGAGTTTAATCGCGCGGTCCTGGATTTTCTCTGCGAGACATAATGGAACAGAGAGAGAAACAGCAACTTTATTTTCAACTCTTGAATTCACGTCACAACTGATTATGACTTACGCAAGAATCACAGGGACGGGTTCATACGTTCCCGAAAAAGTGCTGACCAACGACGACCTCAGTCGCATGCTCGGCGAAAACATACGAGAGTTTGTCTCGCATGTCGTCGGCATCAACGAGCGACACATCTGCGCCGAACACGAGAGCACGGCTGACCTGGCGACGGCGGCGGCGCGGCGCGCGCTCGAAGCCGCAGGGATTGAGCCTGCGGACCTGGACCTCATCTTGCTGGCGACGGACACGCCGGAATATCTCTCCCCGGCCACCTCCGTCGTGGTCCAACAACGCTTAGGCGCGCGCAACGCAGGGACGTTTGACATTAACTGCGCCTGCGCGGGTTTCGTGACCGCGCTCGACACGGCATCGAAGTTCATCATCGCGGACAACGCTTACAAGCATGTGCTGGTCATAGGCGCATACGCCATGAGCAAGTATCTGGATTGGACGGAGAAGAAGACCGCGACCATCTTTGCAGACGGCGCGGGCGCGGTCGTCTTGCAGGCTGCGGAAGACGAGCCCGGCTTCCTCGCTTCAAAGCTCGTCGCGGATGGCAGCTATCATGATTTCATGGGCATCTACGCGGGCGGCACGCACATGCCGATCACGGATCAGGTCTTGCAAGAGGGCGTGTGGACGAAAGTGCGTTTCGCCAAAAAATATCCGCCGGAAGTCAACCTTGAAGGCTGGCCCGTCATCATGCGAGACGTGCTGGACAAATGCGGGCTGCATCATGAGGATGTGGACCTATATCTTTTCACACAGGTCAACTTGAGCACCATCAAAGAGGTGATGCGAAAGCTCGAACTACCCATGACGCGCACGCACACGGTCATGCAGAAGTGGGGCTACACGGGCTCCGCATGTATTCCTATGGTGTTGGATGACGCGGTGCGCGAGGGCAAACTCTCGCGCGGCCAAACAATCCTCATGTGTGCCTCAGGCGGCGGCCTCAACATGGCCTGCGCGGCCTTTCGATGGTGATGAAAGGCAGGAGCCAGAAGCCAGGAGCCAGGAGCCAGAATAAAAACGCTTTCTCGCATTAACTTCTTGATTCAGAATTAAGGACTCCTGCTTTTCTTCTGGCTCCTGCCTCCTGACTCCTGGCTCCTGTTTTCTATGCCCTATCCGAACATCTATTCTCTGTTTTGTGAGCGTGTCGAAGAGTATCACGGGCGCGATGTTTTTTACGTGCGGCGTGGAGGTGTGTGGGAGGGCTTCAGTTGGGAACGCTTTGACCTTGAGGCGCATGAATTCGCTTCGGCGTTACTGGCATCCGGGTTGGGTGAGGGCGGGAAGATTTCGATTCTGATGGGGAACGTGCCGGAGTGGCCCACCTCGGACCTCGGCACGATTATCGCGGGCGGCGTAAGTGTCGGCCTCTATCCGACGAGTTCAGGGGAGCAATGCGAGTACATCATCAACCATTCGGATTCGGAATTCGTCCTCGTTGACACGGTTGCACAACTTCACAAGATACTGCGCGTGCGCGACGGTTTGCCGAAACTAAAGTCAATCATCGTGCTTGACGATGAAGCCGCAAACGCGCACGAGGGCGTGTTGAGTTATAGAGAATTTTTGCGGTTGGGCGCGGAGCATCTGCCGCACATGCGGGCGGGGCTGGCCGAGCGTGCGCGGCGTGCGCGGCCCGAAGAGACCGTCATTATGGTCTACACTTCTGGGACGACGGGGCCGCCGAAGGGCGCGTGTTTGAGCCATCGCTATGTGATAAAGAGCGTCGAATCCCTGCGCGAGACGATTCCGATTTTCGATACCGATGTCTCTTTCTCTTACCTGCCCTATTGCCATGTGGCCGAACGCATCTCCGGTCTCTATAACAGGCTCTACGCGGGAGCATCCGCTTACTTCGTTGACGACCTGACGAAGCTCTGGGAGTACATGCTGGAAGTCAAGCCGACCGTTTTCGGCAGCCTCCCCCGCTTCTTTGAAAAGGTCCACGCGCGCATCGTCTCGGACCTGGAAGAAGCGTCAACCGAAGACCGTGAGCGTTTCGCATACGTGCTAGGCTTGGGCAGGCAACTCAGCCGCTTGCGTCAAGAGAGAGAGATTGTCCCTCTTAAGTTGCAACGCGAATATGATGAGCGCGCTGGACCAATTATTGATAACCTCAAAGGCTACTTTGGCGGGCGGATACGCGTTGCGACCTCCGGCGGCGCGCCTCTGCCGCAGGAGATAGCAGAGTTCTTCGACGCGCTCGGCATTCCGCTCTTGCAGGCTTACGGCCTGACGGAAAACGTCTGCGTGGCCTTCAATCGCCCGGACGAATACAAGTTCGGCACGGTCGGCCCGCCGATGCCCGGCTGCCAGGTCGAGATAGCCTCGGACGGCGAGATTCTGGTCCGGAGTGAAATGATGTTTAGCGGTTATTACAAGCAGCCTTCGGAGACGGCGGAAATCTTCCGCGATGGATGGCTCCTGACCGGCGACCTCGGAGAGTTGGACACGGACGGCTTTCTCAGCATCACTGGCCGCAAGAAGGAACTCATCATCACTTCGACGGGAAAGAACATCGCGCCCGCGTTGATAGAGAACATTCTCAAGGAGCATCACCTTATCAGCCAGGCGATGGTTTACGGTGACGGCAAGAACTACCTCGTCGCTCTCATCACGCTCAACCCCGTGGAAACGGAAATGCGCGCGCGCGCTCAGCATATCTCTTATCAAGATTTCGCCAGTCTCACGCGCACGCGCGAGGTCGTCGCGCTGGTCCAACAAATTGTAGATGCGGTGAACGCGAAGGTCTCTTCGACGGAGGCCATCAGAAAGTTTGCTATTCTGGACCAGGATTTGAGCATCGAGGCGGAAGAGATTACGCCGACCATGAAGCTCAAGCGCAAGGTCGTGACCGAAAGATACAGGGCGATACTCGAAGGGCTCTACGCTTGAGAGTTGGCCCAACAGGGCTATTTTGAATGTTGACGATGTTGACAGGGGAGCATTGATGAATTTCAAAGTCGGCGATACGGCGAGCGTTTCAAAGAGGATTGAGGATGCGGACATTCGTCTCTTCGCGGAGTTGATAGGCGATAACAACAGCGTGCATCTGGATGACGAGTTTGCGAAGAAGACTAAATTCGGTCGCCGCGTCGCGCACGGGATGCTGGGCGCGTCGCTCATCTCGACCGCGCTGGGGACGAAGTTGCCCGGCCCCGGCTCTGTTTACCTGGGCCAGACTCTACAGTTTGTCGGGCCAATCTTTCCGGGCGACACGGTGACGGCCCGCGTGACCGTCACGAAGATAAGAGAGGACAAGCCGATCATCACGCTTGAGACCATCTGCGTCAACCAGAATGATGAGCCGGTGGTGAAGGGCGAGGCGGTGGTCAAGGTGGAGAATATCGTTTAAGGGTTGTTCGGTGTTGTCGGATGAGAGAGAGATTCACACTCGACCGGAAAGAGACTAT
>JAXDFO010000303.1:0-4557 GCA_034665545.1 Blastocatellia bacterium | reverse complement strand
ATTCGGCAACGAAGAACGCAAGGACATCACCCTCCGCTCCGGTGAGACCGCGACCCTCAAAGTGACGCTTCTCGTCGGCTCCGAGAAGGCCGATGTCACCGTCTACGGCACCCTCGAAAGCGTGCATGCGAACCCGCAGATCGGCCTCCCGCTCGAAGGCCAGCGAATAGACGAGACTCCTATCCTCGGACGCAAGGCGACGACGCTGCCGCTCCTGAACTCTGCCTTCCGGCAGGGGAAGGGCACCGGGGATCTCTTCGTCAACGCGACGTACTTCATCACGGGCGTCGGTTCGCGCCGCGCCACGACGTTCACGCTCGACGGCGCGAACAACGATGAGGGATGGGGCCGCCAGACGGCGATTGCCACCGTGCCACTCGGCGCGATACAGGAAATCACGATTCTCTCGAACGCCTTCTCTTCCGAATACGGCTGGACCTCCGGCCCCGCTTTGAACATCGTCACCAAGTCCGGCACAAACAGCTTTCATGGTGAAGGACTGTTCATGCTTCGTCCCGGCGGCGACTGGCAGGCGAGGACGTTCTCGACCAAGAACTTCTGCCCGCCGTCCGTGTCTAGTTGTGTCACGCCCGCCACGCTCAACGCTATCAACCCGGTGGACATCCCGGATAAGCTGAACCAGGTCTCCGGCTCAATCGGTGGGCCCATCATCAAGGACAAGACCTTCTTCTTCTTGACGACTGACTACACGCGGCAGAATCGAACGACGTTCCTCTCGACCACCCTGCCCGCCTTCCTGTTGCCAACTGATGGACACCTAGACTACACGGGCCACTACCGCCAGTTCCTCTTCGATGGACGACTGGACCACAAACTCACGTCCAGGCAGACGTTGATGGCGCGAATGAACGTTGATAGGTTTTCCGACGACAACCCGCAGGACGCCGTGGGCGGCACGAACGCGCCGAGCGTCGCGCGCAGGTACTCGCGTCGTTCATGGACGGCTCAGGTCAATCACACGTCGGTCATCAACTCGAATCTTCTGAACGAGGCGCGCTTTGCCTACCTGCATGGCGATCCCGTCACGCTCTGGGAAGCTCAGACCCTCTCAACCACGTACACACGCGCCGGGTCTGTGCCGTTCACCATTGGACAGTCTAGAGAGTCGGACATCTTTAGCCATCAAGTGCAGTTGTCGGACACTCTATCGTGGTCGCTTGGCAAGCACTACCTGCGCTTTGGCGGAAGTATCATCCATCACACCTCAGGCGGCACGGGCAGCGAGCCCGGCACAGCAGTGCTCGGCACTTTCACCTTCAAGAACACGACGACCGCGCCCTTCGGTCAATTGACACTGGCCGACGTGCAGAATTACACGCAGCCTATCAACTTCGGCATCAGCAGCTACAATCTGCCGCAATGGCTCTATACGGGGTTCGTGCAGGATGATTGGAAAGTGCGCCCGGATTTCACGTTGAATCTGGGGCTTCGCTACGACCGGCAGACCTTGACCAACGCGACGAAGAACTTCGCGCCGCGCATAGGCTTCGGCTGGCATCCGGGCGGCGATTCGCGCTGGTCAATTCGCGGCGGCTACGGCATGTACTACACGCAGATTCGCTCCAATGCTATCGCAGGCTACCTGGTGAACGGGCTGGACGGATTGACGACCTACACCGCGACGCCAGGGCAAACCGGCTTCCCGACCTGCCTGACTGGATCATGCCTCCCGCTCTCTTTTGATCCGAAGACGCTGCCTGCTTCGCAGTTACCTGCGCGCGACATCACCATCAGGGCGGGCCAGCGTGCCTTCTACCAGGCTCAGTTCGCCAAGTTCGGGCTGAACTTCGACCGGCTGCCGAACTATCCGGACAAGTTTGTGAATCCACGCAGCCAGGTAATCTCCATCGGAGCGGAACGCGAGGTGATAAAGGGATTGTTCGTAGGGGGCGATTACGTACATCAGCACTTGAGCGGCATTGACCGCACGGTAGATTTGAACGCCCCTTCGCCCTTCGACCGCACGGCCCCCGGACAGGTTAGAAGCGTGACCGCAGCCAATCTCACCCGTCCAATCCTGCCGGTCAACGGCGGCGTGCGCCAGGTCAACGTGTTGACGAACCTAGGCGTCGCCGATTACAACGGATTGCAGACGAATTTCAGCTATCGTGGCAATAGAAAGATGTACGCCGCCATCAGCTACACGCTGTCCAAGGCGACCAACACGACCGAACCGGACGGCAACGGCATTGGACCCAACGACAGCAACATCGCGCGGCTGGGCGAGGTCGAACGCGGACTGAGCGTGGTAGACCAGCGTCATCGCGCAGTCATCACGTTCAGCTACCGTTTGCCGTATAACATCACGGCTGGAACCCTGACACAACTCGCGTCGGCGCGTCCGTTCAATGCCACGACGGGCATTGACAACAATGGTGACGGCGCGAACAACGACCGCCCCGTCATCAACGGCAGTGTCATCAACAAGTCGGCGTTTCGCGGCACGGCGACGCAGGATGTGGCCCTTTTCGTCGAGAAACGCTTCAAGATGACAGAGCGCACGGCCCTCCTGCTCAGGTTGGAGGGCTTCAACCTACTCAATCACGGTAACTACCTCGGTCGCGGACAGACCATCTACGGCGACACGGGCACACCGAACCCGACCTTCGGTCAACTCGTCGCCGTCGGCACGGCCACGAACGCGATTCCGGCTTTCGCCAACGTAGACCCGCCGCGAATGTTTCAGATGCAAATGCGTTTCATCTTCTGAGTGTCAGAGGCAGAGGTCAGGGACTGAAGCGCGTTGAAACACCAGCGCGCTTCAGTCCTCCCCGGAAGCTCAGCATGACAAGTCATCAACGCAGACGCACGACACCCCGCACCCTCCGGCCTTCGCCTGCATTTCAAACCCGTGTTATCTAGCTCAGTGGCCGCCTGATGCGCTTATCGGGAACATTACATCGTTCGGTTGTCGTCAAGTAAAGACCTTCGGATATGAATGTGAGTTAAAGTTATTGCAAATTGACATTTAATTCCACGCAATTAAAGCCTTATAACGTAAAGTGAGAGCTTAATACTGCGGAATTAAACTTTAATTATAGAGCGTTAAAGCCTGAGTATGCATAATCAAAGGCGCAACTTAAGAAATTAAAGCCTTATTACGCGCCATTAAAGCCTGATTTTGCGTTGCCAAAGTCATCTTCCCTCAAATTTTGCAGAAAGTTCCCGCGACGTAAGGCGTAAACGAAGATTTTCGTTGCGAATTTCGCGTATCTGAGTAAAATATCCGCGCTTTGTAGACTCGACTCAGGAGTTAATACCTCATGTCACAACCAAAAAGCACGCTGGAAAAGCTCAACCGCGTCGTCAGTGGGTGGGAGACGCTTGCGCCCGACAAGTCGTTTGGCGGAATGACGCTGGCGCAACTCAAGACCGCTTTAAAACCCTCCTTCGACACGCGCGACCAATTACGCGCCCTCGAAAATCAGATTCAATCCAAGCAAGCCGAGCGCGATAATGCCGACGCCGAAAGCTTACGACGCATTCAACGTGTCATCAACGGCGTCATCGGCGACCCGGAAGAAGGCCCGGACAGCGACCTCTATGAATCCTTCGGCTACACGCGCAGGAGCGAGCGCAAGACCGGCCTGACACGCAAGAAGAAATCCGGCAACAACACCGGCAGCAGCAAGTAACGCCCGCTAACACCAAACAATACACAGACGCGACGCCACACAAACGCGCGGCGTGTCCCTCTAAGTGTCTCAACCCACCGCGCCCGAATCGGCGGCACTACGTCGTTTCGGGTCAACACCTTCTCTGGAATGACTGCCTGCCCAAGCCCCTCGCGCTCACGATAATCGTGCGCTTTCGTGGCTTGATCTGCGGCCACCTGTCTGAGTGACAACTCTCGCAACGCCGAGAGATTACCCTTACGGAAGAAGTTGTTGAGCGATTGCTCTATCTTTTCGATGCCGTAAATCTTGCCCTGGCGCAGCCGTGTCCGCAGCGTGTCAACCGAGACATCAACATTGACCACTTCATCAGCCCGGCGTAAAAAATAGTCTGGAATCGTCTCGCGCACGCGCACGCCGGTCGTGCTCGCCACGGCATCATTCAATGATTCGAGATGCTGGATATTGACGGCGGTGATGACTGAAATTCCTGCATTCAATAGATCAATCACGTCTTCGTAGCGTTTGCGATTCTTCGAGCCGGGGACGTTCGTATGCGCCAGTTCATCAACGATGGCGATAGCGGGTCGGCGCGCGATGACTGCTTCAACATCCATCTCTTCGAGCGTGACGCCGCGATATTCAATGCGACGCATCGCCACGCGCTCTAAATCTCCGATCATCTCCTGTGTCTCTTCGCGCCCGTGCGTTTCGACTACCGCCACGACAATATCCACGTCCTGCCGTTTTAGCTGCTGCGCGTCCTCAAGCATCTGGTAGGTCTTCCCGACACCCGGAGCCGCGCCGATGTACACACGCAGCCGTGCCTGCTCGCCCTCGCTGAGCTTTGCGAGTAGAGAATCCGGTGATGGCCGGTGGTTGCCGTTGTCGTTCATAAGAAGTCAGGAGCCTTAGAGTCAGG
>JAXDFO010000302.1:0-3274 GCA_034665545.1 Blastocatellia bacterium | reverse complement strand
TCCCTTCTTCCAACTCCGTTGCGCGTTGAGGTATCGGCCCTGAGCCATTGAACCGGCAGGTGACGCGAAAATGGTCCATCTGGAAATCCGTCCCCTCGCTTCGCAACGCGACCTCGACGAGACCATGCTCTCTCGCTAAAGCCGCGATACGAATCTTGAGCAAACCCGTCCTGGGCATAATGACCGGGCGGTTGAAATTCACTTCTTCAAAGGTGGGCAATTCATTTTTTGCGCCTGCGAGCGCAGTGGCTACCTGCGCCATCGCTTCCAGACCTATGACTGCGGGCAAGAGGCGTTCGCCCTGCACTTGATGGTCATCCAGATAAGGGTCGGTTCCATTCGATAGCTCGACATCAACGACGAGTTCCACGCCCGGATAATAGACTCTGGGTTGCTCAAGAAATCGCAGCAACGGAAGCTCCGCCTGCTCGACCTGGAAGGTCTGCACCTGACGAAAGCGACCCATGATGACCACTGGCACTACGGGTAAAGACTGGCTCAGCAATTGGCGCAGCAGCTTGACGCCCTGTTCAACTGTGACGGGCGTGATGCCCTGTCGCGCCAGTACGTCTATTCGTCCGAGCCGCTCGCCCATGCCGACGCCCGCCCAGATGGACCATTCCATAGCAATACAACGGCAGTTCGGATGAGCGGCTTGCCATGCTTTGGTCAAGCCTGTGAGCCGCTCATTCGCTACGCCGTAATCCGCCTCTCCCGGCAGTCCCGTCCGGGCAATGATGGAGCCGAAGGTAATCAGTAGACGCAGCTTTTCAGGATTGATAGCCGCCATTAGATTGCGCGCGCCCGTCACCTTCACGTCAAGCGTCCGCCGGAACATTTCTTCAGTGAGATTGACCAGCGCTTGCGGAACATTTCTGGCCGCGCCATGAATAATGCCCGTCACCGGGCCCAGTTCGGCTTCGACTTTCACGACCAACCGGCGGACAGCCTCGGCATCGGTCACATCAATTGAGAAATAACTGAACCGGACTTCGGCCTCACTCATGCGCCGTAGATTCTCCGCCAACTCGCTGTCGGTCTCCGCACGCGCGCGTCCCAGTAGCACTAGACGCGCCCCACTCTCCTTTGCCAGCGCGAGGGCGCATTCGGCTGTAATCCCTTTGCCGCCCCCTGTGACGAGCAACAGGTCGTCGGCGCAAAGAGGAAGCCTGTCTTCTGGCGTGCCGGTCAGCGAAAGCAGGCGCATGATGGGCTCGCGCCGCAACCCTTCCGTATCATAGAAGGCTTCTGTAAATCCCTCTGCCATGAGCGCCTCGGCCACGATCCATTCCACCGCGCGCGGGAGATTCTCAGGAACGTTGACGACACAGGTAGTGATGTGCGGTGCTTCCAGATAAAGCGTGCGGGCGAAGGCGGCTGCAACCTCCGCGTGCTGGACCAGAATAAATCGTGTGGGCTCCGTCTCGCCGAGTGCGATGCGTGCGGCTTCAAGCAATAAAGAGACATGCTTGTCGTCGGGTTCAAACTGTAGACAGACGACTATGCCGCGACCCGCCCCGCATGCGGCGAAAGCCTGCCGCAACGAATCCGCCAAAGGATTATCGTGAGCAGCAAAGACTTGCCATGTGCCTTTTGCTTCTGGCAGCTTGCGCCGCGCGAGCGATCTTTCAACAAGCTCAACATGGTACGGTCTAATCCATGAATCAATGCCGGGCGGGAGCGCAGCCTCTTCGTCCGTGGAGTCCGACGTGCCAGCCTGCTTTTGCTCTTCCAGTGCCCGCGCAATCTCTGCCACTGTCGCATTCGCATAATCGGTCGCCGACACGGGCGGAGGTAAACTCATCAACCGCGCTGCCTCTACGACGAGTTGCTCCACCGCAATGGAGTTCAAATGTAAATCGCTTAACAAACGACTTTCGCTCGTTATCGCGGCCAACGGAAGTTCTGCGCGCTCGGCCAGGAGCCTGATGATTATTTCCAGGGCCGCTGCCCCCGCCGCTTCGGAAGGCAGGGCCGCAGTAGTTTCATCCTTCGCAGCTTGCCTGTCAGTGAGCGAGGCGTCTGGCTGTGCCCTGGGCCGCGAGACGGGAGCCAGTTCACAAGGGTTAATAAAAAATTTTGGATTCCAGTCTAAATTAAAGGGGCGTGTGAAGCGTCCTTCAAACAACTCTCCTGCGCTCACTTGCTGTCCGAGGACGAAAGCCGCGCCCGCAGCCTGTAAGCATCCTTTCAGTGAAGGCCCGCCAGCATCAAGCGCGATGATTGGCGTATCGGCTATCTGCCCCATCAATCCCGAAAGCACCTGGCCGGGGCCGACTTCTATCCAGAGGTCAACGCCGTCGGAACTCGCGCTGGTAGCCGCCTCCAGAAACAGCACGGGTGAAGTTATCTGCCTGCAAAGCAACTCTCGTAGATTGGTGCGGTGTTTCAAGGGCTTGCCCGTGATGGTCGAAACGACGGAAGATTTCAGCAGGCGGAATTTCTCAAGCGAGAGATGATCGGCCAGAGTCGGAATTATCGGAGCCACCAGTGGCGAATGAAAAGCGTGTGAAACGGGCAGTTGCGCGGCGGTCAGATTTTTCGCCCGCGCGCGCGCCATTATCTCGGCCACCGCCCTCGCTTCGCCGGAGACCACGGTTTGACGCGGCGAATTCAAGCCCGCAATGACAACCTGATCGCCGTTCAGTAGTTCTTCAGTCTCCTCTCTTCCCGCGCCGATACTAGCCATCGCACCGGCTGGCCCATTCGTTTCAAGCATGGCCTTGCCGCGCACTCTGGCGATGCGCAAGAGCGTTTGCTCGTCGCAGGCTCCGGCCCAGTGCAGTGCGGTCAACTCTCCGAGGCTATGGCCCACGGCGACCTCCGCCGTGAGATTCAATCGCCTGAGCAGCCTGAGGGCGGCTAATGAAGCCGTGACGATAGCCGGTTGGGCGACGCTCGTGAGCGCAGGGTTTTCTGTCTCTGCCAGTTGTGCGCTTGCGTAAAGCTCCTCCACGAAGTCGAAGCGGCGGCGCAAAATTCCACCGTCGAGATTTGAGGGCGAGCCTTGACCGGGGAAGAGAAAGCCTATGCGCGGTTGCTTCCGCCGCGCGCTCAAGAACACGCTGGCCTGAATATCCATCCTCTCCGTCGCGTTGCTCTCAAGAGTCACCTTCAGCGATTCCAGCCGCGCCGCTAAATCAGCGGGGCTTGAGGCGACAATACTTGCGCGCACCTGATGAGCGCGGGGTGCGCTGGCTAAATGTGCTGACAGATCGGACAATTCCGCGCGCGAAAGGCTATGGGCGAATGTTGATAAATGCTCTACGAGGGC
>JAXDFO010000301.1:0-6351 GCA_034665545.1 Blastocatellia bacterium | reverse complement strand
AAAAGCTTTCGAGTAGCTCTTCGTTCCGGCTTCTGTCTACGGACTTCTGATCCCTGCTCTTTAGTGTGTCGTGTTGGGCCTGACCGTGACGACGAGGATATAGGATTCGTCGGAGCGTCCGGTGGTCATCGTGCCGACGAGCGTCGGGATGCCTTCGCTGATGCTGACTCTGGTGTTGATGCCGGTCGGTTCATAGTTGATGACGGGCACGCTTGTATTGTTTGGGCCGGGGACGGATGAAGTGGCGAGCGGGACGCGCATCGTGAATTTGAACTTGTTGATTTGCACAAGCTGTTGTTGTCCGGCTACGCTCGCATCCGCGCTGATGTCGTTGAGTGCGAACTCGTAAAAAGTAGGACTGCTCGGCACGGGCGATGAAGGGAAGAGCGTGCCCGCGACGCCGTTGACTTGCAGGCTGCCGCCATTCTTGACGCGATTGAGAAACGTCGCCGCGACGCGATAGCTGTTGAAGGGCAGGGACGCGCGCAGTTGTTTGACGAACAATTCAAGATTTTGCGGCAAGGCGGTCCTGTCGCTCGATTCGTTCGAGCCGACCATCAGGTAAATCTGAATATCGTAATTCATCTCTTCGATGGCCGCGCTAGATGGCAAGACCGTGCGCGCTGACGCGAGCGTGGGGGCGGCTGGCTTCTGCGCGAGCGCGATGTTCGCGCCCGGTTGAATGGTCCATAAAACGAGCAGCGTTATCGAAGCGATGATGTAGTTCCTGAATTTAAGCACGGGTTATCCTCCTCAATGGCAGATGGTGAAAGTGCGTGAAGGGGTCTCTCGCTAGTCCCTTCAACTTCCACGCATCCGAGCGGGCATAGTTCCAGTAAAATACCCGCGCGCTTTCTGCCTCATCACGCGCGTCGCTTTTTTGTTTTCGTTGCTTTCTTCGTGGCGCGCGTGCTCTTCTTCTTCTGACCGCGACGAAAACTCTCCGCGCCTTGCCGGACCAATTTACGCGCCTCCGCGATGCCGAAGCGTCCGAGCGGCTCAAACTGTTTGCCCTTGATGATGTTGTAGGAGACGAAGAAATGCTCTATCTCATCAACCAGATTTTCGTTGAGGTCATCAATGGAACGCACATGCGCGTGTGTGTGCGACTTGGCGGCGATGGCGATGAGCCTGTCGTTGCGAGTGGTCTCGCCGTCACGCTCCGTTTGCAAAGCCTCTATGACGCCGATCAATCGGGAGGGCACGAGGCAGCCTGCGAAGGCCGGTTCGTCCATCAGCACGAGCACGTCCAGAGGGTCTCCGTCGCCGCCTGTGGTTGACGGCACGAAGCCGAAATCGAAAGGGAAGACGGCCCCGCTCGGCAGCACTCCTCCGAGCTTGAAGAGGTTAAGCTCCGCGTCGTAGTTGAACTTGTTTCTGCTTCCCTTCGGCGTCTCTATGATAACGTTCAACTCGCCTGAGTCTGCCTCGTCAAATGCGCTCAGGCGAGAGATAGAATTGGTCCTTTTAAGTTTGGCGGCCATCGTTCCCCCTTGAAAATTTTCCGGCCCAACCGGCGCGGTTAAGTTTTGAGAACCGGGCCAACTATAACAGCAAGGGGCTATAAAAAGATGCGTCGCTTGAAATCTTTTTATTGACATGCGCCATAGGCTTTAGGCATCCTCATAAGGCCCCGCTCCTCCTTATCCAAAATTTTGAAGGCCCGACTTGAAGTTTCGGATAAGTGAAAGAGCGCGCGGGTCTCCTTTAGTCCATCTAACATGCTGACATCAATTGTCTTAAGCAGGGCGGGCGGAGGATGGAACGCGAACTGCATGATAAAGAGTTATGACGGAAGACTGTCTGACTTCGGTTTGCCACAAGAGCGCAACTTATAAGCTTCACCGCTCAGGCGAACATTCAATTTAAGAAGAGAGCTTTCCGGCCTCCGTTTTTGTTTTCCTGTTCATTTGTTATTGAGCGCAACGCTACCAAAGGGTTTTTCAACGCTGCGTTGACTCCGGTCAGGCGGGATGAAAGGCACACCCGACAACCGCACAATCTTCCGAATGATTTTTTGAAGGGCCGTCCAAAATTGCTCTTCCGGCTCTTCAGCACAGCACGCTCAATTAATCTTGGAGGGTCTGATGAAAAGATTACACTTGCTCAGAAGTCGCACGGCGCGCTGGCTCTGTGGGCTTCTTCTTTCCCTGTTCTTCTGCTCTGCTGCGGCCTTCGCGCAAACCGGCACGTCCACCGTGCGCGGGACCGTGATGGACACGCAAGGAGCGGGCGTCGCGGGCGCGACCGTGACGCTCACCAACGCCGAAAAGAATTTCTCTCGCACCCAAACCACCAGCGAGAACGGCGCTTATTCTTTCAACTCCGTCCCGCCCGGCCCCTATCGGGTCGAAGCCGAAGCCACCGGCTTTAAGAAGACCGCCGTCGCGGATGTCAAGGCGCTGGTGGATACGCCCGTTGACGTGGACGTGAAGCTGGAGGTCGGCGCGGTCACTGAGACCGTCAACGTCACCGCCGCCACGGACGCTCCCATCAATACCTCCGACGCGACCATCGGCGTCGCCTTCGAGGCCAAGCGCATCGAAGAGCTTCCGCTCAACGGTCGCAACGTCGTCGGCCTGCTCTCGCTCCAACCGGGCGTGACGCGCGATGGTTATGTCAACGGCGCGCGCGCCGACCAGTCAAACATCACGCTCGACGGCGTGGATGTCAACGAACAACAGTCCGGCCTGGATATTCAGAGCCAGCAGGTGAGCGGCGTCAACGAAGCCTTCGCCAGCGTCCTGCGCTCGACGCCAGATTCTTTGCAGGAATTCCGCGTCACGACGACCAACCCGAACGCGGACCAGGGCCGCTCTTCGGGCGCGCAGGTCTCGCTCATCACTAAATCCGGGACCAATAATTTTCACGGCTCGCTCTACGAGTATCACCGCAACACTGTGACGACGGCCAACGACTTTTTCAACAACAAGGCCGGAGTCGAACGCCCGCAACTGCTGCGTAATATTTTCGGCGGCTCCATCGGTGGGCCCATCAAACGCAACCGCGCCTTCTTCTTCTTTACTTACGAAGGCTTCCGCGAAGCGACCGGCGAATCGGTGGTCCAGGAAGTGCCTCTGCCAACATTGGGCCAGGGCATCGTGCGTTATCGTTCGGCTGACGGCTCAAGCGACCCCTCTTGCCCTGCTGGCACACCGGCGGGCGTGACCTGCCTGACGCGCTCGCAGATAAGCGCGGCTTACCTGGCCGCCAACGGCATAGACCCCGGCACGAATCCTATCGCTCTCTCCACATTGGCCGCCGCCGCCGCCAGGTATCACGCCAACGATACGACCGTCGGCGACGGACTCAACACCGGCGGCTTTCGCTTCAACGCCAGCCGCCCGTCAAACTTGAATGTCTATCACACGAAGTTCGACTTTAACCTGACTGACCGTCAGACGCTGTTCGCCAAGTACGTGTTTCAGGATGACAAGGTGACGCAGGTGCGTTCCTTCCCAGACTCGGCAGCCCCTCTGTTCTGGAACCATCCGAAGGGCATCGCCATCGGGCATACCTGGACCGCTTCGAGCAACTTCGTCAACCGCTTCAACTACGGCTTGACGCGCTCGGCCTTCACCTCCGGCGGCGATTCTTCGGCAAACTCCATCAGCTTCCGTTTCATCTTCTCGCCGTCGAATTTCGGGCGCACGCTCTCCCGCGTGACTCCCGTTCACAACTTCGTGGACGACGTGTCATACATTCGCGGCAAGCACACTTTCGGCTTCGGCGCGAACGTTCGTTTAATCAAGAATTCCAGGACCAGTTTTAGCGGAGCCTATGACCGCGCCATCACCAACCCGTCTTACTATGACAACTCTGGCGACGCGGTGCTCTTCAGCGATAGCGGCGCGGGCGATCCCATCTTCAGCAACGTCGCTGATTCCTCCGCGACGGACCTGCGCGATGCGCTGACCGCCGTCATCGGTCGTTTCTCGCAATTCGAGACGAACATCAACTATGACGCGCAGGGCAACCTGCTGCCCGCCGGAACGCCGTCGCAAAGAACTTTCGCCACGCAAGAATATGAGACCTACGTTCAGGATAGCTGGCGGCTGCGCAATAACCTGACCATCTCATACGGCTTGCGCTGGTCCACTTCCACGCCCGTCTATGAAGTCAACGGCGTGCAGGTCAAGCCCACGCAGAGCCTCGGCGCATACTTCGAGAAGCGCGTGGCGAGCGCGAATATGGGCGTCCCGTTCAACGACCCGATTACCGTTGACAAGGCTGGCAAGGCCAACGGCAGGGATGGTTATTACAAGCAGGACTGGAACAACTTTGCTCCGTCGGTGGCCGTGGCCTGGTCGCCGGACTTCGGCGATAATCTTTTCGGTCGCCTCATCGGGCGCAACGGCAAGAGCGTCATTCGCGGCGGCTATCGCATGACTTACGACCGCATCGGCAGCCAACTCGCCGTCTCGTTCGACTTGAACTCGACCCTCGGCTTCCACTCTCAATCGGGCGTCTCCGCCAACGACTTCAACGTCAGCGACCGTCTTGGCCCACTCTATACCGGACCGAATGCGGATATTCGTGCCCTGCTCCTGGCGAACGGCGTGACCATTGCCAACAAGCTGACCTTCCCGCTCACGACTCCTTCCGACGAGAGCCAGCGCATCGAGAGTTCGCTCGACGATACTCTCACCACGCCCTACAACCATAGCGTGAATCTCTCTTACGGTCGTGAACTCGGCAAGGGATTCTCCATAGAGGCCAGCTATGTCGGTCGCTTCGCGCGCAACCTGCTCGCCACGCGCGACATCATGCACCTCAACAACATACGCGACCCCGCGTCCGGGCAAACCTGGTACGAAGGCATCAACAAGCTGGTTGACTTCCGTTATGCCGCCGTGCCGATAACGTCCGTCGCGCCGCTCCCTTTCTTCGAGCACATGCTGCCCGGCCTCGCCGGGACGTTCAGGGTCAACGGCGTGCCGACGGTCCTGACGGCGACGCAGAGAGCCTACATGCGTATCGCGCAGCCGAGTGTCGGCGGTCTCAACTCGACCGACTACACCTTCAAGCAGGCGCAGTGGGATGACCAGCCGATAGCGAAATTCAATAACCTGTTCTTCCACCCGCAATACGCTGCGTTCTCCGTCTTCTCGACCATCGCCAAGTCTAATTACAACTCGGCGCAGTTCAGCGTCCGCGAGAGGTTCAAGAGCGATTTGATCTTTGACTTCAACTATACTTACGGCCACTCGCTGGATAACGCTTCGGGGTTGCAGAACTCTACTTCTTACGGCTACGCGTTCATTCTCAACCCGCTCAACCCGGACCTCAGCTATGCTGATTCGGATTTCGACGTGCGCCATATCATCAACGCCAACTGGCTCATCGGTCTGCCCATCGGTCGCAACCGTCACTTCTTCGGGGGCATGGGCAAGATCGCCGACGCCATCTTCGGCGGCTGGCAATTGACCGGCGTCTTCCGTTGGAACTCCGGCGCTCCGATTGACTCGCAGACCTCCGTGCCCTTCGAGGCCGACCGTTGGGCGACCAACTGGAACGCGCAATCGAACATGGTTCGCGTGCGTCCCATCGTTTCTTCGCCGTCGGCCAACGTCAACGGAGAGCCGAATCTTTTCAGCAATCCGACCTTCGCCTTCCAGAGTTTCCGCGACGCGCGTCCGGGCGAGCCGGGCGACCGCAACGTGTTCCGCGCGCCGGGCTACGTCGCGCTCGATTCCGGTCTCTACAAGACCTTCAAACTGCCTTGGGAGAATCATCGCATCACGTTCCGTTGGGAAGTCTACAACGTCACCAACACGCAAAGATTCTCCGGCGCGAACATCTCCGACAACGGCCTGCCGCAAGACCCGTTCCTCTTCAAGACGGCTCCGAGCGCGGACTTCGGCAAGTTCACAGAAACGCAGAAGCCCTTGAATGAAAACAAGGCCGGACGCGTTATGCAATTCGCACTGCGTTACGAGTTCTAACCCGAACTCTTCTCGCACAAAACTCGATGCGGGCTGGAGCGGAAGCTTCAGCCCGCATTTTTATTTCTGCATAGAAGGGAAAGTTAAGAGAGTAGATTATTGAGCAGATCGTTCAACCAGTCGAAGTCAACGGGCTTGGTGGCGTAGGCGTTGAAGCCTGAGTGTTGAGCGTGCGCGCGATAGTCCGTCTCCTGGTGCGCGGTGACGGCGACCATCGGGACATCGCGCAGTTCCTCGTTCTGGCGTATGCGTTCCGCCGCCGCGAGTCCGTCAAGGACGGGCAGGCTGAGGTCCATAAGAATGATGTCGGGTCGCTCGCGCAGGGCCAGCGCGACGGCCTTTTCGCCATCCTCCGCTTCTATCACCCTGTAACCGCGCTCCTCCAATTCGAGCCGCATGAGATAGC
>JAXDFO010000300.1:0-3207 GCA_034665545.1 Blastocatellia bacterium | reverse complement strand
TGAGACCCTCCGCGCTCTCATGAAGCGGGAGCGATGAACCCGCCCGCGCCGTCAACAGCATACGCGAATCCTTCGTCCCAATCTCTATGTGGATAGCAGACTGTTTGAAACGCCCGCTCGCATAGATGGTCGAGAGCATGGTCTTGTCGCGCAGGAGCAGCGCGACCGACGCGAGGCCGTGCTTTTCCGCGAGGGCTTGAACGGCTGCGCCGCAGACCTCTCTGAACTCACTGTCGGGCGGCAAGTACAGATGTTGCTCGGCATGAACCTCAGGGCGCGGCTCAGGCACGGACGATGCGGGCACGGCGGGCTGCGATGTCTCTTGCGCCATCCCTCGCTCGTCTTGAGCGACTTCAAGACGCGGGTGCGCGAATTGATAATCCTCGACGGCTTCGGCGATGCGGCGGGCGAGGTCATCCAGGTCACGGCGTCCGGCGAAAATCACGTTCCTGAAAAGGTCGCTCGTCAGTAAGTCCTGTAAATCACCGACGCGAAAACGCTCTGCCAGCGCGCGATAATCCGCGCTCGTGAGAAACGTGCGGCCACCTATGACGGCGAGCTTTTCTCCCTTGACGAGTTCGACGGGCATGGCGAAACAATGTAGACCGGCGTGACAGCGATAATGCGCAACGGCTCCGGCGTCGCGCGCGCGTTCGTATGCCTGGCCGCAATAGGGGTCGCAGAGTTGCACGTGCGCGCTGGAGGACTGGAAAGCCTGGCAGATGGAGTTGTTGTTGGAGACGACGAGGGCGGGAGGCTGATGGCCTGAGACGAGCAGGAGCGAAAGCCCCGACGCAGCGGCTAGAGATACTTGCGCGTCGGCCCAATCAGGCGGGGCTTGCGGGGCTTGCGCTGTGCCGTGCTGGGACGCGGCTATCTCATCCATCATGTTAAAAGTCACGTGTAACTAATCCGATGAGCGGGTTGGGAGGGCTATGGGTCCGCTTTGTGAAAATTGTTGGACGCTGCCGCACCAGCATCCGGGGTATCGCTATCGGGAAACAAAAGCGGAGATTTCCCGTCAAACGACAGTATAAAGTGCTTGAGCCTTTTCAGACAAGCGTTTTCTCATAAAAGTAATGATTCATTGTGGATAATGAACCACTACCTTCATGAGAAAACGTGGGCAGCCTTGCTACTCCTACTGTAAAGCACTAATAGGGGGCGGATTTCAGGTTGCAATGACGCGTTGCGCATCGCGCAGGCCGGGGGCGTCACCGGGGGCGACCTTTTCTATATCGGGTTGTTCGGGGCTGATGCGGATGCAGGCAGCGAAGTGGTCCGGCTTAATCAACGCGAGCGGCGGGACGACCTCCTTGCAAGCTTCTATCGCGTAGGGGCAGCGCGTGTGAAAGCGGCAACCCGAAGGCGGGTTAATCGGCGAAGGGACATCGCCTTCTAAAACTATGCGCTGGCGCGTCGCCTCAACCTGCGGGTCCGGGACGGGCACGGCGGAGATGAGAGCCTTCGTGTACGGCATGAGCGGCTCATCATAGATGGTCTTCGCGTCGGCGATTTCGACCAGTTTGCCGAGGTACATGACGGCGACGCGGTCAGAGACATGGCGTATCGCGCGCAGGTCGTGCGAGATAAAAAGATAGGTCAGATTCTTCTGACGTTGGAGGCGTTCCATGAGGTTCATTATCTGGGCCTGTATGGAAACGTCCAGGGCCGAGATAGGCTCGTCCGCGACGATGAAATCCGGGTCCACGGCGAGGGCGCGCGCGATGCCTATGCGCTGCCTTTGCCCGCCGGAAAACTCGTGCGGAAAACGTTTGATGAAACGCTTGTTGAGGCCCACGGTCTCCATCAATTCCTGCACGCGCTGCTCTGCCTCGCGCCCGCGCGCCAGCTTAAATGTATCCAGCGGCTCGCCTATAATCTGGCCGACCGTCATGCGCGGGTTGAGGCTCGCGTAGGGGTCTTGGAAAATCATTTGCAGGTGTCGGCGATGCTCGCGTATCTGCCCTTGCGAGAGTTGGGCCAAGTCCTGACCGCGATAGAGAACCTGCCCGCTCGTCGGTTCTGTGAGACGCAGGAGCGCGCGGCCCAGCGTTGACTTGCCGCAGCCGGATTCCCCGACCAGTCCGAGCGTCTCGCCCGGATAGATGTCTATCGTGACGCCGTCCACGGCCTTGACCACGCGCTTGACCGCGCTGCCGCCGCTCAACTTATCCCAGACCGTCCCGCCGCCTAAATCGAAGTGGACCTTCAAATCACGAATGGCGATTAAAGGCGCGCGGCCATCTGCGGAGACTGAAGACCCGTTCGCGCCAACACGCGCGCCAGCCCCTTGCCTGACTCCACCCATGCTCATCGGCCTTCGCCCTCCTCCGTCTGCCCCGACAGAATTTCTCCCACGCTGGCCGCTTTGATTCCGCCTCTCGCATCGCGCTCGGCGCATGCTTTCGCGTAGACCTCTTCCGCGAAGTGACAGAGCGAACGATGGTCCGGCGTCAGTTCGACGAAGGGCGGAAACTCCCTGCGACAAATATCCTCCGCGCGTTCGCAGCGCGGCGCGAAGGGACAACCGGGCGGCAGGTGCGCGACATCCGGCGGCAGGCCCGGTATCTGGTAGAGTGAACCTTGCTCTGCGGTCGGGTCCGGCACTGAACGCAGCAGGCCCACCGTGTAAGGATTGCCGGGACAGGAAAAAAGCTCTTCAGTCCGCGCCTGCTCGAAGACCTTTCCGGCGTACATCACAATGATGTGGTCGGTCATCCCCGCAACCACGCCCAGGTCGTGAGTGATGAGAATGACGCTTGTGCCCGTCTTCTGTTTCAACTGCTTGATGAGTTCGAGTATCTGGGCCTGAATCGTCACGTCGAGGGCGGTCGTCGGCTCGTCCGCGATTAATAGTTCCGGCTCGCAGGAGAGGGCCATCGCTATCATCACGCGCTGGCGCATGCCGCCCGAAAACTCGTGCGGGTAACTGTCAACGCGCGAACGCGCATCCGGAATCCCGACCGTTTCAAGCATCTTGATGGCATGCTCGTAAGCCTGAGTTTTTGAATAGCCGAGGTGCAGTCGTGTGAGTTCCATCAACTGCTTCGAGATACGCATGAAGGGGTTGAGCGAGGTCATCGGGTCTTGAAAAATCATCGCTATGCGTTTGCCGCGAATCCGGCGCACATCTGCCTGCGGCAGCGAAAGGATGTCTTCACCGTCGAAGATAATCTCGCCGGAGACTATCTTTCCGGGAGGATT
>JAXDFO010000299.1:0-9014 GCA_034665545.1 Blastocatellia bacterium | reverse complement strand
CTTCTTCTTTCTTTTCTACTGGCTCCTGGCTCCTGACTTCTGGCTCCTGTTTTTATGAAAAACTTTCGCCGGTGGCGCAATGCGATTTTAGGGACGACGCTGGTGCTGGCGGGCGTGTTGACCGCGCTCCTGACCGTCTTCGCGCAACGACGCGATGACATGACGCTGACGAGCCTGGCCTCCATCGCTTCTCTGATTATCGCGGCGTTGTTGCTCATCCTGGTCGTTCCACCACTGGCCCGCTCGGCGCGTGCGGAAGTTAAGCAGTTGGACGTGCCGCTCGGCATCACGAGGGGCGGGCTGATTTATCTTGGGATACTCGGCGTCGTCGCGTTCGCGGCCCTCAACACGGGCAACAATCTTTTATTCCTGGTCCTCTCATTGCTCATCTCCGCGCTCTTCGTCTCCTGGGGAGCGGCGCGCGTGGGCCTGCGCGACCTGATCGTCTCGGCTCGTTTTCCTGACCACATTTTCGCGGGAGAGCCTGCGCCCGTCATCGTCACGCTGAGGAACAGGAAACGGCTGTTGCCTTCGTTCTCCGTTCTGGTCGAGGCGCGTGGGCCCATCAATGATGATGAAGTGAAAGCTAAGCGCGAAGGGCGTGGGCGTCAAAGGTTCGCCAAACGCTCGCTCGCATATTTCATGTACGTGCCGCATCGGGCGGCGGCAGAGCAACGCACGGACCATCTCTTCGAGAAACGCGGCCACGTTCTCATCACCGGCTTTGAACTCTCCACGCGCTTTCCCTTCGGCTTCTTTCGCAGGCGTCGTCGCCTGCCCGCGCGCAACGTTGACATCATCGTCTATCCGAAGTTGAAGACCATCGGCGATGAGCTTCACCTGCTGCCGATGAACGCCGGACGCCTCGCCTCCGTGCGGCGCGGGGCGGGCCATGACCTGCTCTCCCTGCGCGATTACCAGCCGCAGGACGACTTGCGCCACATAGACTGGAAGTCAACGGCGAAGTCGCGTCGTCTGACCGTGCGCGAGTTTACTGCCGAAGACGAACGGCGCGTGACCATCGCGCTCGACACGCGCGCCAGAAGCAGCAGCGAGGGACAGGAGAAAAATTTCGCCGCGCGCTTTGAAGAAGGCGTGACGACCGCCGCCTCTCTCGTCGCGCACTTCATAGCGGAGCGCGCGGAAGTACGTTTGGTCCTGGGCCTCGACGCGGGCCGTTACGGAGTTGGCCCTGAGCATCTTTACGATTGCCTGCGCCGCCTCGCGCACATCACGCCGCCTGAAGGTAAAGAGGCGCAAACCGCAGCCGCTTCGACCGCGAGCGACTGGCAGGAAGTTGACTGGTCCAACGTCGGCATGGACGGTCATTACGGCATCTTCGTGACGACCGCCGCGCCCGGCTCGATTCCTTCACACATCTGGCGTTCCTCTCATGTGATATATTATTAATCTCATGCCCCGCCTCTCATGCAGATTTCTATCATCCTGGAGAGACTTAAAATTTCATGGCTGCGATAACAGATGAGAGGGTGCGCAAGGTTGCGCGCCTGACTGCGTACTCAAGCGAGAGCCTGTGGCTCATCGCCGTGTGCTTCATTTTGTCCGGCGCGACGGGGCTGATTTACGAAGTGCTCTGGGCGCGCATGCTGGGGCTGGTCTTCGGCGCGACGACGCTCGCGGTGAGCGCGGTGCTGGCGGCCTTCATGGGCGGGCTGGCGTTGGGGAGCGCGTGCGGCGGACGACTCGCCTCGCGCTTCCTGAGACCCCTGCGCGTCTATGGCATCGTCGAAATCTGCATAGCCCTTTACGCGCTCGCCGTGCCCTTCCTCTTTCATCTGATAGACACGCTCTACCCTTTCATCTGGCAACAACTTCATCCGGGCTTCTACGCCTTCAGCCTCTGGCGTTTCCTGCTCTCGTGCCTGGTTCTATTAATTCCGACGACGTTGATGGGAGCGACGCTGCCCGTGCTCTCGGCTGCGCTCCTGCGACGCCCGCGCGCTTCGCTTGATACTTCCGCCGTCACGCGCCTGTACGCCTGCAATCTGTTCGGCGCGATTATCGGAACGCTCGTCGCGGGCTTTCTGCTGCTGCCGACCTTCGGCGTGCGCGCCACCATCTGGACGGCTGCGACCATCAATCTCATCATAGGTCTCACGGCCATCATCGCAGATTTAAAGGACCATCAAAGCGCAAACGTGCCTGCTGAAGGTGCGCTTGAAGATGATGAAGGGGAAGCTCACGAGCGGTCACATATTTCCGGTCCAGAAACTGGACCCGCGACAGAGAGCTTTAATGGGCCAACTAAGTTCTGGTTATCGTGCGCGCTCGTCTCAGGCTTCGTGACGTTCAGCGCGCAGGTCGCCTGGACGCGCGTGCTCACGATGGTCATAGGCTCCAGCACGTATGCCTTCAGCATCGTCGTCGCCTTATTCCTGTTGGGCCTGTGGGGCGGCGCGTCAATCGTCGCGCGGCAGAAGACGGACGGCGGCAAGTTGCGCCGCAACGTCTTGAAAGTAGAATTGGCGACCGCCCTCGGCCTCTTCATGAGCCTCTGGGTGCAAAACAGAGCGCCGGGCATTCTGATACAGAACGCGACCCATTACGGCATCAATTCGTGGCTGGGCTGGCTCGCTTTGCAAGCCCTCGTCGCGGCCTTGTTGATTCTGCTTCCGGCGTTTCTGATGGGGATGGTGATGCCGCTCGTGCTCGTCTGGGCCAGCCGCGAGGGCGCGAACGCATCCGTCCGTTTAGTGGGACGCAGTTACGCCGTCAACACGCTCGGCGCAATCGCGGGCGCATTCGGGACCGGCTTTCTCTTGATACCGAAGGCGGGCACGCGCCTGACCATTCTCTTCGCCGCCGCGCTCTGCGTCTTGATAGCCGCACTCGCTTACAGGCCCGCCGCCGAAAAGGGCGATAAGGATTTGCGCATCAGCCTGGCCGCCGGAGCCAGCGTCGCTCTCATCATCTCGATGTTCATCTTTGCGCCGCCCTTGAACGCTTTCGACCTCGCGGCGGGAGCTTACGATAATCTGGTGAGCGCGCTGGCGAGACCGCAGTTGAACGTGGGCAACGAGCAACCCAAAATTTCTGGACCAGACACTCATCGCCTCTTGATGTTCAAGGAGGGAACGACGGCGACCGTCTCGGTGCGAGAGGATTGGGGTTCGCGCTCGCTGGCGATTAACGGTCGCACCAACGCCTCCGACACGGGCGATATGCCGACGCAGATTATCCTGGGCCAGATGCCTGTCCTCTTCGCGCCGCGCATGGATAACGCTCTGATAGTCGGCTTCGCGTCGGGCGTCAGCGTCGGCAGCCTGCTGCAATCGCCGCTCAAGTCGCTCGAATGCGTAGAGCTTGAGCCTGCGACCTTAGAGGCCGCCAGCTACTTCGACCACGTCAACCACAGGCCGCGAGAGGATGCGCGCCTGCGCCTGATTATTGACGACGCGCGCACATACTTGCGCGTCACTCCCGTGCGTTACGACATGATTGTGAGCGAGCCGAGCCATCCGTGGGTTCCCGGCGTCGCCAACCTTTTCACGAAAGAGTTTTTTGAACTGGGCCGCAGCCGCTTGACCGATGATGGAGTCTTCGTCCAGTGGGTGCAGATTTATCAACTCTCAACGGAGAGCCTGCGCTCCGTGCTCGCCACCTACGGGAGCGTCTTCCCGCATGTGCAAATGTTTCGCGTCGGCGGCGCGGCCAAAGGCAAAGACCTCATCCTCGTCGGCAGCCGCGCCCCGCTCTCGCTCGAACGACTGGGCGAGCGTATGAGCGACCCGCGCGTGGCGACAGAGTTGGCCCGCATCAACATTAAAGGTCCGGAAGATATTCTAGCCTGGTATGTTTGCGACGAAACAAAATTAACGCCAGCCGTCGCCGGGGCCGTCATCAACACCGACGACAACATGCGAATCGAAACCAGCGCGCCCCGCGAAGCCTTCCTCCCCTTCATGGACGCTAACGCCGCCTGGATAGAGACTCTCACCGCAACAAGCAAGTCGGAAGTCGGAAGGATGAAAGATGAGAGAGCGGCTATTCAACATTGAATAGCTCGTCTCTCATCCTTCATCCCAACCACTTCCTACTTGCTCTTGAGTATGTTGTCGGCGGCGGCTTCGCCGCTGCGTATGCAGTCTGGGATGCCCGCGCCGCGATAGGCGTTACCCGCCAGTTGCAGGTTCGGTAATTGGTCCAGCCGCTTCATGATGAGGTTGATTCTTTCCAGGTGGCCTATGTGATACTGGGCCATCGAGCGCGGCCACTTCTCTATGTGAGTGAAGAGCGGCGGCTTCTCTATGCCCAGCAACTCGCGCAGGTCCGCGCGCACGGCTTCAATCATCCACGCTTCATCGAGCGCGAACTTCTCCGGCTGCATCGCGCCGCCGACGAAGCCGCGCAACAGCGCGCAGCCTTCGGGCGCACGCCCTGCAAATTTCACGCTGCTGAAACTGCACGCCAGCAACGTGCGCCCTTCGATGACAGGCACGACGAAACCGAAGCCGTCGAGCGGATGCGGGATGTCCGCGCGCCTGTAGGCTAGATTGACCGTGGCCGTGGAAGCGTAGGGAATCGCATCCAACTCCGACGCGATTGTCGCGTCAGTCTCGCGCAGCAACGATGCCGCCGCGTAAGCGGGAAGTGCCAGGCAGACTGCATCCGCGTTCAGCATTTCATCCGGGCCAAGACGCAGCTTCCAACTCTCCTGGCCCTTATCAAAAGAGAGAGCCTCGACTCGCGTGTTGAGCCGTATGCAAGCTGGCGGCAGGCGCGCGGCTAACTGGTCCACTAATACGCGCATGCCGCCGTCGAAGGAGAGAAAGAGGCCGTAGCGCGCGCCGCTCGTGCCGCGTGAGAGGGCTGCGCCCTGCTTGCGACTCTGTTTCCACATGGCCCAGATGAGGCTGCGATGCGTGCGCTCCATTTCCAGAAAGCGCGGCATCGTCGCGCGCAGGCTCAGTCGTTCCGGGTCAGCCGTGTAGATGCCGCCGACCATCGGTTGGGCCATCCGCTCAAGAGCTTCCTGTCCGAGCCTGCGCCGCACGAATTGGGCCAGGCTCTCATCATCAACGCCGTTCGCGCCCGCTCGCTTCGGCAATAAAAGGTCCAGGGCCATCCGCGCCTTGCCGCTCAAACTGAAAATCGGCGTCGTCACAAAAGGCCAGAGGCGCGTCGGCGCGAGCAGTTGAAAGCCTTCGGGCACGGGATGCAGCCGACCGCCACGCACGATAAAGCTCCTGCGATATTCGGAGTTGGTTTCAATCAGGCGCGAGGTGAGGCCGATGCGTTGCGCGAGACGGACGGCCTCCGGCTTTTCCGAAATGAAACTATCCGGTCCAGCTTCGAGCAGAAAGCCTTCGCGCTCCTCTGTGCGTATGACGCCGCCGAGTCTCGGCCCCGCTTCAATGATGAGAAGTTCGAGTTGATGATTAGTCGCTTGAACCTGTTCGAGTAGATGATGCGCCGCCGCCAAGCCGCTGATACCGCCGCCGACGATGACCACCCGCCGCGTTCTTTCCTGGTCCTGTTTCATCCCTCACCGACGCTCCGCTCGTGCCATGCTCGCAGCAGTTGAATCTCTTTCAAAACTTGCAGGCCAGCGTGACGCTTTACGCTGGCGGGGCGGCCTGCATCCCATGCGAGAGTGTCTCGCGCGGTTTGGGCCAATGGACGAAAGACGAGGCCAGCCGCGACGGCCTTCTCACAATTGGTCCTGGAAAAGGCCGGGCGCGAATATTTCTCAGGCATCCATAATGGCATCTCGCTCCAGGGCGCGACTTCGGCTTCGAGCAGAAATTCGTCGCTCACCCAGGTCAGGCGAGCGTCGCTGCCTATCGCCCTCTGGCATTCGTCGAGGACACCTTTCATCGTCAACTCATAATCCGGCCCGGTGGCGTTGAAGATTCCCGTCCCGCGCGTCTCAATCATACGCACTATCCACTCGGATAAATCCCGCACGTCAATCAACTGTTTAGGACTTAGAGGCTGGCCCGGCGCAAGCGTTTCGCCTCCGCGCGAGAGGCGCGTGGGCCAGTAGGTAAACCGGTCGCTGTAATCGTATGGGCCAACAATCAGACCTGCGCGCACATTGAGCACGCATCCGGGCATGGCCTCTTCCGCCGCGCGCTCGCAGAGGGCTTTTAAGCCGCCGTACATCTCGCCGTAGCTGGCGGCGATAATTGGACCAGCAGGCTTGATTTCGGCGGCGTCCCGGACCTCTTTCTCCGTCAGAGGATTGACAGGCGTGCTTTCATCCACGACGCTCGCAGTTGAATCGTGATAGACGGAGATGCTCGAAATAAAAGTATAGTGTTCGATGGAACCCGCGAGCAGTTCAGCCGACGCGCGCACGACTCCCGGCACATAGCCGCATGTATCTATCGCGGCATCCCAACCTCTGCCGCGCAAGGCTTCCATCCGGCCCGTGCGGTCGCCGCGCAATTTTTCCACTTCGGGAAAGAGCAACGGCTCGCGCTGGCCGCGATTGAAGAGCGTCACCTCGTGGCCGCGCGCCAACGCCGCCAGGACCAGATGCCGACCGAGAAAGACCGTCCCGCCGATAATCAAAATCTTCATGTCGCCAAGAGTTCAATCAATCACTTAATGACAGGCTCCGAGTTTAAGGGAGAGGCGATGGTCGGTCTACCCGCGCCGAGCAGGCAACAGTCAACCGGGCACACATCATGATTCGGACCACGCGCGCCTAGAAAGCGGCGAGGCGTGCCAGGCTTAAGACGCTCCATCATCAATTCTCGAATCATAGAGATGAAGGCGGGATGCGTTCCGACCGTCGCGGCGCGGACCATGTTCATCCCAAGCTCTTCGCAGAGCACGCGCGCCTCCGTGTCCAGATCATAGAGGACTTCCATATGGTCGGAGATAAAGCCTACGGGAGCGATGACGATGTCGCTCGTTCCGGCTTCCTTCAATTCGCGCGTGTAATCGCAGATGTCCGGGCCAAGCCAGGGCTGCGTCGGTGGTCCACTCCGACTCTGAAAGACGAGCCGCCAGCGATGATGGCCCAGACCATCAGCGACGAGTTGGCAAGTGTCCAGAAGCTGCGCTTCGTAATCGCAGTTGGCGGCCATGGAGGCCGGGATGCTGTGGGCCGTGAAGGCCACCTGCGCGCCCGCGCGTCTCTCAAGGGGTATTTGGTCCAGCGCGGCGCGGACGTTTTCGATAATTGGTCCGATAAATCCCGGATGATTATAAAAGACGCGCAGCTTGTCCAGTTGCGGCGCGGTTGGGCCAACTTCCTCGCGTGCGCGCTCTATGTCTTCGCGGTACTGGCGGCAGCCGGAATAGGAACTGTAAGCGGAAGTGACGAAGGCGAGAGCGCGCTTGATGCCGTCGGATGCCATACGGCTCAAGGTCTCCGCGAGCATCGGATGCCAGTTGCGGTTGCCCCAGTAGAGAGGCAGCGTTGGACCATTAATATGAAGTTCGTTTTTCAGTGCGGCGATTAAAGCGCGGTTCTGCGCGTTAATCGGGCTGACGCCGCCGAACAGTTCGTAATGGTGGGCCACTTCCAACATCCTCTCGCGCGGCACGTTCCTCCCGCGCAGGACGTTTTCCAGAAACGGCATCACTTCGTCCATCGCTTCCGGCCCGCCGAAAGAGGCGACTAAAATCGCGTCATAGGAAGAGTCTTGAGTCAAGAGTCCGAAGTCTGTTGTCTGTTGATTCATAAACCAGAGTTGAAGTTATCTACTGCTCATCTCATGAACGGCGTCAATGAGGGCGATGACGTTCTCGACGGGAGTTTCTGGGAGAATGCCGTGGCCGAGGTTGAAGATGTGGCCGGGGCGCGCTCCTGCGCGTTCGAGGATGTGGCGGGCCTGCGCGCGGACGTGTTCGACTCCGGCGAAGAGCGCGACCGGGTCCATGTTGCCCATTACGGCCACGTCGTCGCCGAGCCTGGTCCAGGTTTCTCCCAGGTCCACGCGCCAGTCCAGGCCGATCACGTCGCCTCCGGCCTCGCGCATCAATTCAAGAAGAGCGGTCGTGCCCGTCCCGAAATGTATGACGGGCGTGCCGGAAGCGATGCCTTGAATAACGCTGCGCGTGTGCGGCAAGACGAACTCCCTGTAATCATCCGTGCTGAGGCAGCCGACCCACGAATCGAAGAGTTGGAGGGCTTGCGCGCCAGCCGCAACCTGACGGTTGAGATATTGGACCAGCGCGCGAGAGATGAGCGACATCATTGCGTGCCACGCGCCGCCGTCCGTGTACATCAATCGTTTTGTGTGGATGTAGTTTTTCGACCCGCCGCCTTCGATGATGTACGAGGCGAGCGTGAAGGGCGCGCCCGCGAAGCCTATCAGGGGAAGCGCAGGCGGCAGAGCGCGGCGCGTTTCTCGTATCGCCTCGAAGACGAAATCAAGCGAATCTACCTTCTCAACTTCGCGCAGGCGTTTGACATCGTCGCCGGAGCGCACGGGGTTGTGAATAGTCGGCCCTTCGCCTTTGGCGAATTCCAGGTCCAGGCCCATAGGCTCTATGATGACCAGAATATCCGAGAAGATGATGGCCGCGTCAACGCCCAGACGCTCTGCTGCCGTGACGGTCACTTCAGCCGCCAGCGCGGGAGTCTTGCAGAGGTCCAGAAATGAAGTGCGCGCTCGTACTTCTCTGTACTCGCGCATGTATCTTCCGGCCTGTCGCATGAGCCAGATGGGCGTGTAGGGCGTAGGCTCCCGGCGGCAGGCGCGCATAAAGGGGCTATCTTGCAGGGCCGTGCGCGGGGGTGATTCTGTCTGTTCGGTCATTGGTATCAGACTACAATATGAGAGGGCGCGAGGGGTAGCGCGCAGGGACCGTTTGGCGCGCAGGCGAATACCGGGAGCGACTGAATGAGAGAGTCTCTTTTTATGGGGTGAACATACCTGAAATATATACAGTTGATTAAATCAGAGAGGGGATAAAGAGGACCAATAATAAGTTGGTTGGTGACAAGGCTCCCCCAAACTTGCTGCGTGACGTTAGAGCAGGCTCATTTGACCGGATTGTTCTTCAACATGTTCCAGACATCATCCTGTGTCTCG
>JAXDFO010000298.1:0-3501 GCA_034665545.1 Blastocatellia bacterium | reverse complement strand
CCGCGCCGCGCGTCTACTACGCGATGGCGCGCGACGGGCTCTTTCCGTCTGCGGTCGCCGCGATTCACGGGCGATTCGGCACGCCCGCGCGCGCCATAGCCTTGCAAGCCCTGATGGCCTCCGTGCTCATCGCGCTCGGCACATTCAATCAAATCATCGCCTACTTTATTTTCGTGACCGTCGCCTTCATCGCCCTGACGGTCGCCGCCGTCTTCGTCTTCCGGCGCAGAGATAAAGTTGGCCCAACAGACAGCGCCCTCATCGGCTATCCCTTCACGCCGCTACTCTTTCTCGCGCTGATTACTTTATTACTGGTCCTGCTCGCAGGGCATCATCCGAAGCAAGCCGTTCTAGGCGTCTTCATCGTCGCGGTGGGCGTGCCCGTCTACCACCTGCTGTTTCGCAAAAAGTTAAGCGACGATTATAATGAGTTGTCGGGCCATAATTGATAGCTTGAGAGGAAGGCAAGAGATGACTTGGATTAAGACCGTGCCGTTCGAGGAAGCGGATGAGAAGTTGCGACGCGCGATGGAGGCGCAACGCGAGTTGTACCCGGTGGAATACGCGGAGCCTGTGCATCCGACGCCGGGCGGCGAAAGCTCAAGCATCGTCGCTTCGCACAGCTTGATACCGGATGCGCTCTATCACGCCTTTGCGACCTTCGGCTCGCTGATGTCGCCGGATTTGCCGCTCACGCGCAGCCAGCACGAGATGATTACGACGGTCGTTTCCGTCAACAACCGTTGTCATTATTGAATCGAATCGCACGCAGAGTTTCTGCGTCGAGTCACGTTGGATGAAAAACTGGTCCAGTCGTTACAGGACGACTACCGCACGGCTCCGATTACGGAGCAGGACCGCCGCATGCTCGACTTCGTCGTGAAGTTGACGAAGGACGCCACGCAAATCTCGCGGCAGGACCACGAGAGCTTGCGCGCCGTAGGCTTCGACGACCAGGCCATCCTGCAAATCACTCTCATAGCCTCATGGTTCAACTACATCAACCGCGTCGCGGACGCCCTCGGCGTCGGGCGAGAGTAAAGAGGGCCAGGGACAGCAGGCGAACGATGTGGGATAAGGAAGAGCTTGCGTTTAGGCTGCGCGCTCTTGCTCTATCTCCGTCATGTGAAGTATGGGCAGCAGATTCTCCGCGACAAGGCGCAGGGCGAGCGGAACCTCTATCTCTACTAAGTCCTCATCGCACAGAGGAGTCTTCTTGAGGAAGCTCCACTCCGCAGAACAAAAGTCGCAAGCACGCAGGTGTCTGCTGACGCTCTCTCTTAAGAGGTATGAAAAGGGCTTCGAGGTAGCCAGCGCGGCCAAGAGTTCCGAGGAAGGGCAGTGACGCTGCTTCATAAAGGCTGACATGGTGGGTTCTCCTTTCTCTTCCATCAAGATGTCAACGAAACTTCAATGGCAGCCATCCGAGAGTCTTTTCAACTCTCGGATGACTGGGTAGTTGCAGCGCATCGGCTCTTTTATCCTTCCGCGCTTTGACGCGCTGCTCTTCTTCTCTTGCGCACAGCCGAACCGAGTCCGACTAATCCTGTGCCTAGTAGCAGCATTGAAGCAGGCTCAGGGGTCGCTGTCGTCCGGCTTCCCTGTGTGATCTGGCCGGAGATGTTGTTGGTCCCGCCCGCTATCACGGACACGTCATTAACTGCGAACAGGAAGGAGCCGCTTCCGCCCGGACCCGTGAAGGTGAAGAGTCGCGGCGTGTTATCGAAATCAATGAGCACACCACCAGCCGTCACGCTCGTGACGTGTCCCGTCAACATGGCCGTGAAGGAGGCCGGGTTGCCGCCGGTGATTCCGGGAGGAGCCACGAAGGTCACGACGAGCGTGAAAGTGTTGCCGTCGTAATCTCTGGTAGCCCCGCTCAGGGTGAAGGAGCCTAGGTTGTCCACGTTGTTCGGAGGCGTCGCCGTGTTGCCGATGGCGAGGAATCCGCTTGCCGTAGTGCCGCTGAAGACAGAGCCATTGTAGGTCAGGCCCAGAAGCGACGCGGTGTTGGACTGGCCTGTCACGGGCGGGGATGGCGGGCAGGATGCGTTGAAACATCCGCCCGTGCTGCCTGCGACCGTAATCTCGGCTGCCCGCGCGACGCCCTGTGCCAGCGTGAGGCTGAGCATCAGTGCGATGCTGAACAAAACAAACTTGGCTGTTGCCGTAATCTGAACTTTCATGATTTATCTCCTGGGAAAGTTGAGATCGAACTTATCGGCTTAAGTAATCTCGGGGCGGTTGACAAAGCCAACCATGAGGCTCAACCGAAGTGATGCTGGGGCAATAGCACACCGCAGGCTGACGCGCTTTCGACCTGGTTGGGCGAGAGAGGTTTTGCCCGTGAGGGCCGAACCGAGCCTTCGCTTTAAGGTGGGATGAGCAAAATAATGATATTCATCTCTTGCGCTCCTGAAGAAAGGGAGTCGGAGGTTCCCTGATTGCTAGTCAGGCGAACAGAGATGTGACCATCTGCGAATTCGACCGCGACTTACTGAGGCTTGCTGCCTGAGGGCTTGATGGCGGTGAAAAAATGGTGCGCATCTTGAGGTTGAGCGACTCAAAGAATAAGGTTGAGTTCCCGCTGCAATCTGCGCTAGGATGGGGTTGCCTGACTAACATCCTTTCGGCGCAAAATGTGGCGGGGGCTGTTTCGTCAACATAGCCTCATTATCACCTGCAAGTGATAATGAGGCTTCTGCTTTTGAGCTACGTGGGCGACATGCGAATTAACTCCTCTTCCGGTCACGCCGCTCTTGCAAATACAATTCGACCACAGAAGCATCAAAGATACTTTTCAATCGAAGAGAGCGAGACACATGGGGGTAACTCTTTTATCTTAAATTAATTTTTGCTTCTCATGGCCTGTCTAAGATTAAGCCTGGGATACGAGGACGCGTGAGTTGCGATGTCAAACGCAGAGGTTATGGGTAAATTGTGAGGACTTGTTGATTCATAACAACAAATCTCGAAAACCTACAGTTCGCGAGCACGATATACTCAAAAAATCGTCTTGTCAAGAAAATAAATTTATTTGGAATTATTCTTTTGCTCCAAAAGCCAACGCTTCAGCGCTTTACTGTTTTTGCCATAGGGCGAGCCATTAACTATATATCTAGCACGATTCGGCGCATATCCTTGCCTCTTCAGGCTTTCATAAAGAGCTAATCTTGGAGTCTCACTCTCTAACGGTTCCGCATGTTCTAACCTTTTAGCTCTATTCATCCTTTTAGCTCTATTCATTCGTGCTTGATTTCCTCCAAGTGGTTTGGTTATTCACACAATTATTGAGTCCACAATGAGCATCAATCCAGAAGCGGATTAGCGTATTCAGGGACATATCTTCAAGTGATATTGCCCGACGCGCTCAAGTGCTGATAACACTCGTGATGGCGCTGCTTGATATCAGCAAATATTACATCAGATAAATTTAAGCTATCAGGCGGGAATCTGCAACATACAATCGAAGCAGATAAGGCGGCTTTGGCTCCTCTTATT
>JAXDFO010000297.1:0-8937 GCA_034665545.1 Blastocatellia bacterium | reverse complement strand
GGACGACCGCCTGCTCGGCGCGCTCTCGGTCTACTCGCTGGAACTTCACGAGTACACGGACGACCACATGCGGCTGCTGGAGATGGTCGCGCGCCTCGCGTCCGACGCGCTCTTCAACGCCATGCATCACGCCGAAGCCGAATCGAACGCGATGACGGACCCGCTCACGGGCCTGCCCAACGCGCGCTCCATGTACCTGCGCTTCGAGCAGGAAGCCTCGCGCGCGCGACGCACACATCATCCCTTTCAGGTCATCATGATGGACCTCGACGAGTTCAAGCAGGTCAATGACACGTACGGCCATAAGGTGGGAGACCAGATGTTGCGCGAGATAGCGCGCATTCTTGAGGGCCAGCTACGCGATTATGATTTTCTGGCGCGCTATGCGGGCGACGAGTTCGTGGCTATCGTGCAGGACTTGATGGGCGAGCAGGTGGAAGAGTTGCGACAGCGCATCGAACAGACGGTCGAGAAATTTTCCCTGCGCGTGATGGCGGATCGCCGCGCGCGCGTCGGCATCAGCGTCGGCACGGCCACCTTCGGCCTCGAAGGCGAGACGCTGGACCAACTTCTCATCTCCGCAGACCAGGCCATGTATCGCGCCAAGTCAACCCACAAAGAGAAACGCCGCGCCAGCAGCGCGCACGACGCCTCCGAATCCCTCGTCGAGATTGACACAGGCAAGCTGGCCTCGACGGCTATAAACTAAAGAAGGCGAAAGATGAAAGGCAAAGGTTAAGAGGCTCGCAGCTTTCTTACCTTTGCCTTTTTACTTTCACCTTTTCCCTTTCGCCCTTAGTTGACAAACCTGCTGGCTTGGCTTTCAATCTTTGAGGTAGAGACGTGGGGCGGGCACGCCTGTTGTTGATTGTCGCTCAGGCGAGTTGGCCCGCACACGAGAGTCGCGCGAAAGAATTACTCTTCTTCCCGACCTGTTGCGCGCGACCATCGCTTTTCTGGACCTGAAAGCATGGCCGCTTCTGCTGACACCATCAATCAGACGGGGGTGACGCTGCTCGTCGTGGACGATGACGCGAGCGTGCGCCGCACTCTGCGTCGTATCTTCGAGGATGCGGGCCATCGCGCCATCACCGCCGCAGACGCGCCCAACGCCCTGCGCTTGCTTCACACCGAACACTGCGACCTCGTCTTGCTGGACGTGGAGATGCCCGGCGTGAGCGGCCTCTCTTTGTGCCGTCTGCTGCGCGCGCAGGCGGCGACGAAGGGCTTGCCGGTCGTCATCTTCTCCGCGAGCGATGATGAGAACAGCAAGGTCGAAGCGTTTGCGGCGGGCGCGGACGATTACATCATCAAGCCTTCGACGCCGCGCGAACTGCTCTCGCGCGTCAACGCGCACCTGGAAAGCGCGAGGGCGACGCGCGCCCTGCTCGGCAGTAATCGAGAGTTACAATTCTTAGCGGACCTGGGGCGCGGACTCCTTCGAGCTTTGGAGCCAGAGCAGGTCGTGCGTCGCGTCGCGGGCGCGACCTACGAGGGGACCGGCGCGAGCCTCTGCGCGGTTGTGATTAAGAGCGACGGGAAGGGGCATGTCGTCTGTACCTTTGATAGAGAGGGCAGCGCGGAGGGCGCGTCTCTCGTCAACACCGCGCGCTTCGATGCTTGGGTCGCTTCACAAATGGCCGCGCGCTCTATGATGTTTGAGACGCAGGACCAATTATTCCTGCGCGATGAGGGACATGTTATAGAATACGTCGCGCCGCTCAACTTCGGCGGGCGGACGCAGGGCGCGCTCATAGCCTGTTTCGATAATCGTGAGGATTGCGGCGAGACCGAACAGAGGCTCGTTGATGCGGCGGCGCAGCAGGCGGCTCTCGCCGCGCACATCTCATCGCTCTACGCGGCGGCCCGCGAGTCTTCAGTCAACTTAGCCAAAGAGGTCGAACGCCACACCGCCACAGCCGAAGCGCAGAGACGTTTCACCGAAGCGATTATTGACAGCCTGCCTATCTCGCTCTACGCGATTGACCGCGACTATCGCATCGTCGCCTGGAATCGCAACCGTGAACTCGGCGGGCAGGGCATCCCGCGCCGCGATGCGCTCGGACGACACATCTTCGATGTGCTGACGAGGCAGAAGCGCACCGTGCTCGAACAGGAATTCTCGCGCGCCTTCGAGACGGGCGAGATAGAACGCATCGAGCAGGAGGGCACGACGCCCGATGGCAAGAGCAGGCACTGGCTCGTCAGCAAGATTCCGATGCGCGCCGAAGAGCATGGCGAAGTCTCTCACGTCATCACGGTCGGCGAAGATATTACGCCGCGCGTCGAAGCGAGCCGCGCCGTCGCGCGCGCCGAAAAACTGGCGGCGGTCGGACGCCTCGCGGCGGGCGTCGTGCATGAGATAAATAATCCTCTGGCGACCATCGCGGCCTGCGCCGAGGCTCTCGAAACGCGCCTCAGCGAAGGAGCCTTTGACGAATCGCCGGAAGTCGAAGACTTGCGCGACTATCTAGAACTGATTCGCAGCGAAGCCTTTCGCTGCAAGGCCATCACCAACGGCCTGCTGGATTTCAGTCGCACGCGCGCGGGCCAGCACGCCCCCGTGCATCTCCCCGAATTGATTAAAGCGGCGGCCAGATTACTGGTCCACCAAAAGCGCGGCGAGGGAATAGAGATTCGCGTCGAAGCGGCGGACGATTTGGTTCCCGTCAACGGCGATGAAGGGCAGTTGCAGCAGGCCGTCATCGCGCTCGCCACCAATGCGATTGATGCGATGCCTGCGGGCGGTCGTTTGACTTTGAAGGCGCGTGCCGAAGAGCATCGCGTGCTCGTCGAAGTCAGCGATACGGGCGTCGGCATCGCGCCTGAGAATCTGACGAAAATCTTCGACCCCTTCTTCACGACGAAGGAGGTCGGGCGCGGGACCGGTCTCGGCCTCGCCGTCTGTTATGGTATTGTAGCGGAGCACGGCGGGCGTCTGGATGTCCGCTCTGCGGTTGGGGCGGGAACGACGTTTACCATCTCGCTGCCCGCTTTGACGTGAAGCACAAGATTTGGAGGCTAGATAAGTTTGAGCGAGATGCAACGTCCGACCAGGCTGCTCGTCGCGGAAGACGAAGCCAACCTGCGTCTGGTGATACAGAAAGAATTGCAGCGACTGGGCTACAGGGTGGATGTCGCGCCGGATGGCGAGGCCGCCTTGCGCCGTCTAGAAGAGGGCAACGTTGACGTGCTGCTCTGCGACATCAACATGCCGCGCATGGACGGCATGGAACTCTTGCGCCGCGTGCATGAACGGCCCAACCCGCCCGAAGTCATCATGCTCACGGGCCACGCCACGGTCGAGACCGCCATCGAGGCGATGAAACTCGGCGCGTACGATTATCTCTCGAAGCCATATCGCATCACCGAACTGGATGTGCTCGTCAAGCAGGCGGCGGAGAAACGTCACCTGCGCGTTGACAATCAACGCCTGCGCCAGCAACTCGCGCGTCAATCGCAGATGCCCGAAATCATCTCCGTCTCGGACCAGATGCGCGAAGCCCTGCGCCTCGTCGAACGCGTCGCGCCGTCCGAAGCCTCCGTGCTCATCACGGGCGAATCGGGCACGGGCAAGGAACTCATCGCGCACGCGATTCACCGTCTCTCGTCTCGCGCAGACGCTTCGTTCATAGACCTCAACTGCGCCGCCTTTCAAGAAACGCTGCTCGAATCCGAACTCTTCGGCTACGAGGCGGGCGCGTTTTCCGGGGCCAAGAATCGCAAGCTCGGCCTTATCGAACTGGCCGACGGCGGCACGCTCTTTCTTGACGAAGTGACGGAACTGCCCGCGCAGCTTCAATCCAAACTCTTGCGCGCGATAGAGACTCGCACTTTCTTTCGCGTCGGCGGCGTGCGTAAAGTAGAGGTCAACGTCCGCATCGTCGCGGCGACCAATCGCAATCTGGACCAGGTTGTGGGCGATGGCAGCTTTCGTTCAGACCTTCTCTATCGCATCAACAGCTTTCAGATTCATCTCAGCCCGCTCAGGGAAAGACCCGAAGACATCGCGCCCCTGACAGCTTATCTCTTAAAAGGGCTGGCGGGACCGGCACACCCGGAACTGTCGCCCGAAACGATGGACGCGCTCCGCGCCTACGGTTGGCCCGGCAACGTGCGGCAGTTGCGCAATTGCTTAGAGCGCGCCGTGCTGCTCTCGAACAACGGGCGCATCACGCCCGCCGAACTGCCGCCGGAAATCGCGCGCTCCACGTCTCTCTTTACTGGTCCAGTATTCACCTCAGCGCAAAACGGCGCGGTCATGTCGTCCTCATCGTCGCCGGGCACAGGCGATGCCGCAGCAGGGGGCGCGCAAGCGGGAGCGTACAATTCATCGCCCGCGTCCTTGCGCGAGGTCGAACGCCAGCAGATTCTAGCCGCGCTCGAACAGACGGGCTGGCATCGCGGCAAGACCGCCGAAATCCTGGGCATCTCGCCCTCCACGCTTTATCGTCGCCTGCGCGATTACAACCTGGACCGGCGAAACAGTTGAGCATTCGCTTCCGTACCCTTAATCAATAATCATGGAACAACGCCAACACCCCCGTGCGCGCTCCTTCGCCGGAGAGACGTTCAAACTCATAGCCCTCATCGCCGCCTCTGCCTGCGCCCTCTGCATGCTCTTCCCGCGCGTTTCATCATCCATGCGCGAAGCGGCCCCGGCCAACCATTCGCCGGAGATGGGAGAGGTCCGGTTTAAGGAAGTCGGCGTGGGCCAACGTATCTTCTTCGGCCTCGCAGTGATAGACGAGGAGAGCGACGACGTGCGCGTCGAACTGGTCCAGAAACCCGCTTCCGCCAAATACAACGAAAAGACTCTGACCGTTGACTGGACGCCGCGCCCCGCCGACGCGCCGCGCGGAGATTTCGCCGTGCGCCTGACGGAGTTCAACCGCGAGACGGGCAAGCAGGCGGGCACGCAGATTAAGACTTTCAGCATCGCCGTCAGGCCGCAGGCCGTTCCCCTTCCAACGGATGCGCCCGCGCCGCTCGCCGTCGAAACGCTCATCTCCATCACGGACCCCGAACGGCTCGCCGCCAGCAACGCGCGTTGGCCCATCACCAACATCTTCGAGCGCATCGCCGCCATCGAAGCGAGCAAACAGATTAAGAGCGGCAGCACACTGCAACCTGCCACGGGCGCGTCGCTCTTCAGAGATGCACTGCACAACCTGGCCGCGCTTCATCATAACGAAGAGATTGACCCTGACAGCCCCAGGTTCAATCACCAGTGGGACGCCGAGAACTGGCGGCTCTTGATGGTCCGCCCGCGCGTCAACAAGAAGATTTTCGAGTTGCGCCTCGTCTATCGCAACGTGATCGCGCCGGAGCCTGCCTATCTCATGCCGCGCCTGCGCATCGTGCGCGGCACGGACCCCGACATACTCAAGGACAACGACCTGCGACAGAAGAATAACGAAGCCTTCGCGCGCCTCCTGCATGATGCTTTCTTCGACGGGCCGAACCTCAAAGCCTTCGTCGCGGAAGATAAGAAAGCCTATGGCGCGTCGCTCGCTGATTTCATAGGGCGCGTGGTTTCGTATCGTGATGAAAGGGACGCGCGCATGCAGGCGAACTTCGCCGCGCTGCCGCACAACGCGCGCCTCGGCGGCGACGATACTCTCGATGAGCAAGGGAGATATTTGCGCGGCAACGGCTGGGCGCTCGGCGTCATGAAGGTCGTCCCTGTAGACCGCGCGGGCAAGCAGGTGCTCGCCTTCGCCAATCTTCCGATAGACGGTTTCGCCGCGAGCATCAAGCGCGCGCCTGACGGCAAAGCCTTCAAGGCGGCAGCCGCTCCGCGCTTTGACCCGACGAACCCTTTGCGCTTCAAAGGACTGGAAACTCTCGTTGACTCTTTAGGCTTCACGGCCATTCCCGATGAGCATGGCGAAGTCACGGAGGTCAAGCCGAGCACGATTGATGCATCGTCAATCTCGCGCGTCTTCAAAGAGAAGTACATGGTCGAGGAGACGCCTCTCCGTGACGCGCGCCGCCGTCTCTTTGAAGAGCGCGGCATGACCTGCATCCAATGCCACGTCCGCAACTTCGACGAGGGCGACTATCTCAGCAAGGCCGTCAGCGATGTGAAGATGAGCGAGGCTGCCGCGACGACGAAAAGCGATGCGTTGCCCGCGCCCGCCGAGACGCGCGACATCCCGCGCCTCTTCTTCATCATCACACCGGACGAGGGACGCAGCGAATTCCTGCGCCGCAACGAAGAGGAACAGGTCGGCAATCTCATCGGCGTGATGCGCGATTATCTGGGCGTCAAAGCGAATTTGAAATCACCCTTTACCCTCGAATGGCCGTTCAATACCAGGACCGGAAGAAGCTAAAGCGAAAGCCGGTTTCATGTTTCGAGTTTAAGGTTCTATGAATGGTCCAACTTAAACCTTCAACTCCGAACATGAAACCTTGAATCGTATGTCCGTCGCATCGCCCAGACCTCCCGCCGCGCCATTGAACCGGGCCGCTCATTCGTCGCCCGTCTCAAGCTCTGCGGCGGAAGTGGGTGCGGAGTGGTGGGTGGAAATTCTCAAGTGGGGCGCGCTCGCGGTCTTCGTCGCGGTCCCGGTCTTCTCATTATTGGTCCAGCCGCTCGCGGGGCGCGTGGTATGGACCATCGTGGTCGCGGCCTTGCCTCTCTTCATCGTGCTCGTCGGTTATCATCGCTGGCGGCGCATCTGTCCTCTGGCCTTCTTCGCGCAGATTCCCGTGCGGCTGCGAAGGCCGGGCACGCGCAAGGCTTCGCCCTGGCTCGAAAAGAATTACTACCGGGTCGCCTGCGCTGTCTTCTTCGTCTCGCTCTGGCTGCGGCTCATCGCCACCAACGGCGACGGAGCGGCCATCGCGCTCTTCTTCATCCTGCTCACGCTCTCGGCCTTCGTCTTCGGCGCGACCTACACGGGCAAGACCTGGTGCAACTATATCTGCCCGGTCTCCTTCATCGAAAAGATTTACACGGAGCCGCACGGCCTGCGCGAGACGGAAAATTCGCAGTGCGAAAAATGTAGCGCGTGCAAAAAGTTTTGCCCTGACATCAACGAGGAGAACGGCTATTGGAAGGAGATAGAAGCGCGCCCGAAGAGGGCCGTTTACTATCTCTTTCCGGGCCTCGTCTTCGGCTTCTATTTTTATTACTACCTACAGGCCGGGTCGTGGGATTACTACTTCGGCGGAAGTTGGACCAACCAGCCGGGCATGTTTCGCACTGCCTTCCTGCCGGGCCACGATGGGCCCACCGCCGGATTCTTTTTCCTGCCCGAAGTTCCGCGCGCTGTGGCCGCGATACTGACGCTCGCAACTTTCGCGTTGGCGAGTTACGTATTCTGCTCGCTGCTCGAACCGGTTGTCGGCAAACTCTTGCGGCGGCGCGATGTGGAAGCGGACGCATCGCGCGTGCGTCACGTCATGCTCAGCCTGGCGGCCTTCACGGCCTTCGTCACCTTCTACAGTTTCGCGGGCCAGCCCTCCCTGAGAAAAATCAGGCTCTTCCCCGCGCCGCATTTGATACTCGTCGTTGTCGTCTTCACGGCCACGCTCTTTCTCATACGCCGCCTGCATCGCACGCCGAAAACCTTCGCGGAAGAGTCGCTCGCGCGCAATATCGTCAAGCGTTGGGAATGGACCGACATGCAGCCGCCGAAGGACTTGCATGAAGCATTCCTGATTCACACCATACGCTCGCGCGAGAGCGCGAGAGGCTCCGCGCAAGGGCTTCTGATTTACAAGGACGCGGTGCGCGAAACGCTCGCCAACGGCTTCGTCACGCGCGACGAGATGCACCTTCTGGAATCCTTGCGCAACCAACTGCAAATCAAGCCCGCAGACCACGAGAAGGTGATGGCCGCGCTGGCCGAAGAAGAACGCGCCATGATGAGCGACCCGTCGAAACAGATTTCGGCGGAGAAGCGTCTGCAACTTGAAACCTACTCGCACGCGCTGAAGAAATATCTGGAAGAAGTGCTGGACGCTGAAGGAAACCCGGACGAGAGTTTTATAGTGCAGTTGCGCGCCGAGTATGGCGTGACGAAGGATGAGCACGCGGCGGTGCTGGACCAATTATTGGACCAGACGGGGGGCATGGCCGCGCGCCTCGCGGAAGAGTTGCGCACTATCGCGCGTTCCGCGCAGACCAACATCGCGCTCGAACTCAGTCCCTCGCCGACTCACGATTTTCTGGCGGGCCTCTTGCGGCGCAGGCAGGCGCGCGCCGTCGAGAGCCTGCTGCGCGGCCTCAGTTTTACGCTCGAAGATGAGAGACAAGCTATCGTGCGAGACGCGCTCTGCGGGGCGGACGAATCTTTGCGCGAATCAGTCGTCGAAAAGATGCGCGCCATCCTGCCTCCGGCGATTGCGGAGCAACTCGTCAACGCTTACCGCGAGACGGTCCAGAGCGAAGCCTCCCTGCCGACTCTCACGGATATGCTCTACGCGCGTTTGCAGAACCCGGACCCGTACGTGCGCGCCGCCGCTCTCTATGCGCTGGGCGAACGCGGCGCGGCTGACCAGAAGACGCTTGAGATGTTGAATCTGGACGAGCACGCCATCGTGCGCGAAACGGCCTCGCACTTGATGGAGCGCGAAGGACAGAAAGCAGAAGGGACGGCCACGCACGCGGGCCTCATCACTATCGAAAAGATGATAGCCCTGCGCTCTGCTCCTATCTTTTCGCGCCTCGCGCCCGAAGGGTTGGCCCAACTGGCGCGCGCCTGCCGTGAAGAGGCATACGCGCCCGATGAGAATTTGTGTGTGGAGGGCGAGCAGGGCAACGAAGTCTTTATTCTACTGACCGGCGATGTCAGGGTCTTGATTAAGGATACGAACGAGGTTGAGAGAATCGTCAACAGCGAGCGGGCGGGCGGCTTCATAGGCGAGTTAGCGGTGCTCGACCCCGCGCCTCGCTCGGCCACTGTGCGCGCCGGGAGCCTCGGC
>JAXDFO010000296.1:0-10719 GCA_034665545.1 Blastocatellia bacterium | reverse complement strand
CTGGAGTAGCTTTTCTATCATCGCGCCGAGAGAGTCTGTCTCTTGCGGGCTGGCTCCGAGCGTGATGAAGCGCACGACGCCGTGGCGGTCAATGAGGAAGGCGGTCGGGATAGCATTAACGTTGTAGGTCTCTTCGTTCTCTTCCGTATCGGAGATGGCGAAGCCGTAAGGCAGGTGATGTTCCTTCTTGAATTGTCGCAGGTAGGCCAACTCTTCGGCGGGCGTCGCCGCGTTGCCCGCTCCGTCTTTCCCGTAATACTGCGTCACGCCGAGGATGGTCAACCCGCGCTCCTGATATTTTTCGTGCCAGCTTTTGAGTATAGGAAGTGTTCGCTGGCATGGCCCGCACCAAGTGGCCCAGAAATCCAGCAGCACGACGCGCCCGCGTAAATCAGCGAGACGAACCGGACGCTGGTCTATCCACTGGGTCACGTTGAGTTCGGGCGCGAGCGTTTTGTTCACGCCCGCGCCGTTCAAGCTCGCGGCATCAACGGGACGGCCCATCGCCGTCATCAACTTTCCGGCCTGCGCGTAGAGCATCGGAGAAGGTAAGCTCAGGCTCAGGCCGCGCATCTCTTCCAGAACGCGCGCCGCCTCATCCGGCTTTTTCATCTGGACGTAAGTTTCTACGAGGACGTTGACGGTCCCGTTGAGCAAGTCAGAGAAGGCGCGCTTTTCGACCGCCGTGCGCGGCTTGAGTTGCTTGACGACATCGAGCGCGTCGCGTCCCTGCGTAAGCGCGCGCTCGTAATTTTTGCCCTTGCGATAAGCCGAAGCGAGGTCTATGTCAACCTGCGCGCGTCGCTCAAGGTTGTCACTTCCCGCGCTCAAATAATCGGCGCGAGCCTTCTCCGCTTCTTCAAAGAGTCCGGCCTTCGCCGCGAGCCGTGCGACGGTCAGACGAGCCGACTGCATCTGGTCCTTCGTGCCGCCCTCTTTATTCGACAGGTAACGTCGCAACGCTGCGATAGCATTCTCTTCATCATTCGCCAGCAAATAGAGTTGGCCCATGTAATAAAGGTCCGCGCCCGCTAAACCTTTACGCGCGGCGAGCAGCGCGGCATGACGCGCGGCCATGTTGCGTTGCTCCTGCGCCGTTTGCTGGGCCAACTTGGGGTCGTATGGAAGATGCTGCCGGTTAAACTCCTCGTACTTCTTATGCAGGTAGCCGCTCGCCTGTGTATAAAGGTCCAGGGCCGTGGCCGTCTCCGGGTTCATCTGCGGCGATTGATTAGAGACCTTCACCGCGCCGTTACTACTATTACTGCTGCCGCCACTGGCTTCGCGCGTTTCCTGCGCGAAGCCAGTGGGCGACGCGAACGAGAGCAGGGCGAGGCCCAGGCAGAACGTGAAGATTGAAGCGATAAAACTTTTCATGCGAAATCTTCCCTGACGAATCAATCCATACTGGCGTATTGAAAACGGTTTGGCGTGAAAGCCATCATCATTGGCGGCGTGATGCCTCGCGTCACAAGGTCCGCGATTAACTCGCCCGTGATGGGCGCGAGCAGGATGCCGTTGCGATAATGCCCGGTCGCATAGACCAGCCCGCGCACAGACGCGCACGCGCCGAGGACCGGCAACTCATCCTCCGCGCGCGGGCGCAAGCCGGACCAGGAATCAACGAGCGCGAGCGCGCCCACAGACGGCGCGATCTCCATCGCGTGCGTCATAATCGCATGAATGCCCGTGCCCGTCACGCGCTTGTCAAAGCCCGCGCGTTCGGTCGTCGAACCGGCGAGAAGTCGCCCGTCCACGCGCGGGACCAGATAGCCGCGCGGGCTATAGATGACATGGCGCGCGAATCGTTGCCGCGCGTCGAAACAGAGCATCTGCCCTCGCACGGGTTCGATGCGCGGAGCGATAAACGTGCTGCCATCATCGCTCGCGACCGCGCCCCTATTGCCACTGATGTTCGAGCCGATAAGCGAGGACCATGCGCCGCCCGCGATGATGATGACGGGCGCGCTCACAGTGCCCAGAGACGTTTCGACGCCGCGCACCGCGCCGCGCTCTATGATGATGTTGAGAGCTTCTGTGCCCGTCATCAATCGCACGCCGTACTCTTCTGTTGCGCGGACGAGCGCGGCCACGAGGCGACGATTTTCCACCTGCGCGTCAAGGGGGAAACGAAGCGCGCTGCGCACGAAGGTCGAGATGCAAGGCTCCATCTCGCGCGCCTCTGCGACGGTCAATTTCTGGACCATTAATCCCGCGCGCGTTTGCCAGTTATAGCGGCGCGCCATCTCCGCTTCATCATCTTCCGTCAAGCCCAGGTAGAGCGTCCCTGTTCTTTCAAGTTCAATATCAACGCCAGTCTCTTCCTTTAACTCAAGGGCGAACGAAGGATATACATCGCGGCTCGCGCAGGCCAGTTCGAGGAAGGCGTCCGCGCGGTCGGCCTCCGCCTGCGCGGCGAGCATGCCTCCGGCTGCCGACGAAGCTTCCACCCCAAAGCCCGCGCGCTCTATGAGCGCGACGCGGCCCGCACCCTTGCGCGCCAGAGCGCGCGCGATTGCCAGCCCTATGACGCCGCCGCCCACAATCAAGACATCCGCCGTCCCCGCGCTGCCCACACCGTATAACTCTTGACTTCGCATTGAGAATAACTTGCTGGTATGATGTCGAACTACAGAAGTCCGAAAGTCCTAGAGTCCGAAATTCAGAAGGAAGCGCGGCCCGTGCGTCTCTCTTCTTTCCACATTCCTGACGGCTGGCCTAAGCGTTCATGACGGCTTCTGAATTCTGACTCCTGACTTCTATTTTTATGAAACATACTATCACACTCATACCTGGCGACGGCATCGGGCCTGAAGTCTCTGCGGCGGTGGTTCGCTTGATAGAGGCGGCGGGCGCATCCATCGAATGGGAGACGCATTACGCGGGCGCGCAGGCTTTGGAAAAATTCGGTGAGACGCTGCCCGCAGACCTGCTCGAATCAATCAAGCGCAACAAGGTCGCGTTAAAAGGACCAATTACGACGCCCGTCGGCAAAGGCTTCACTTCCGTCAACGTCGGCCTGCGCAAAGCCCTCGACCTTTACGCTAACCTGCGCCCCGTGCGCGCGCTGCCTAACGTGCCCTGTCGTTATCCTGAGCTTGACCTGGTCGTCGTCCGCGAAAACACGGAAGACCTCTATTCGGGCATAGAGCATGTGGTCGTGCCGGGCGTCGTCGAGAGCATTAAGATTATTACTGAGAAAGCCTCGACGCGCGTTTCTCGCTTCGCCTTCGACTACGCGCGGCGCGAAGGACGCAAGAAGGTCACGGCTGTCCACAAGGCGAACATCATGAAGTTGTCGGACGGTCTCTTCCTTGACTGCTTCCGCAAGGTCTCGCTCGATTATCCGGAGATAGAAGCGGACGATAAGATTGTTGACAACGCCTGTATGCAACTGGTCATGCGGCCTGAGCAGTTTGATATTATGCTGCTCGAAAATCTTTACGGCGACATCGTCTCGGATTTGTGTGCGGGCCTGATAGGCGGCCTCGGCCTGGTGCCCGGCGCGAACATAGGTGAGCAGGGCGCGGTCTTCGAGGCCGTCCACGGCTCCGCGCCGGACATCGCCGGGCAGGGCATCGCCAACCCGACGGCCCTTCTCCAATCGGGCATACTGATGCTGCGCCACATAGGCGAACGCGACGCCGCACAAAGACTGGAAAGCGCGCTCCTCAAAGTTTTCGAGGAAGGGAAAGTCCGCACGCGCGACATCGGCGGCGAAGCCAAGACGGCGGAGTTCGCCGACGCCATCATCAACGCCATGCAATAACAGGCATCGCGCGGCCCTTCAAGCGCGCCGCGCGATGCTTCCCTCTTAAACTCCGGCTCACGGGAGGACAACTATATGAAGTTAAAAAATCGCGGAAAGAGAACTCTCGCATTCCTCTTCATCGCCGCGCTTCTGAATCTCTACTCTAACGTCTCGCTCGCCGCGCCTCTGAAGGACGCAAGCCCGAATCCTGCGGGCGAGTTGGCGGCGATGGGCCAAGTCAGAGTTGATGGAGTGCTGATGGTATCGGGCGCGACGATTCTTTCCGGCAGCAGCATCAGGACCGAAGAGAAGTCGGGCGCGATTATCAGCCTGGGCCAACTCGGTCGCATGGAGCTATCGCCTGGAGCCAGCCTCCGGTTGGACTTCGACCGCGCTGGCTTCATGGGCCAACTTGAGACGGGCCGCCTGCGCGTCTCGCTGCCGCCGCAAGCCCGCGCCAGTATCCACACACGCGACGGCCTCGTCATCGCGCATGATGAAGAATCGGCGGCCCTCTTCACCGTTGAAGTCACGGACGGCATGACTCGCGTTGCGGCTCAAGCCGGACGCGTAGAATTGCGCTCCAGTGAAGACACGCAGCAGATAACAGCCGATCATGAAGCGTTGGCCGGTGTCAACATCAAAGACACGACATCTCTCATCAACCAGCCGCAAAATTCTCAACGCGCAGGCGGCGGCAAGTTGACCGGGCTGGTGATAGCGATTAGCAGCGCGTTGGCGGCGGTTGCTCTCATCGTCACCCTTCACAAATCAGGCCCGTCAACCGATCTCATCTGCGAGGGGGTCGTGATTGAACTCAGCCCGACCGATGACCCTGGCGTTCGGTGTCACCGATAAAGTTTGCTCGCCTTCGTTTACTTAAGAGGCGCACTGCCTGGCATTGACGCCTGATAGTCTCCCGCGAGCACCACGGTTAATTGGTCCGGGCGAAAATACTTGCGGATGGCGGCGTTGACCTCTTCGACCGTAACCGCCTGTATGAGTTGCGGGTAGCGGTCCAGGTAATCAGCGCCGAGGTTATAAAACTCCGCGTTCCAGAGCGCGCGAGCGAGGCCCGCGTTGCTCGCCAGGCTGACTTTGAAGGAGCCTATGGCGGATGATTTTTCGTCCGCGAGTTCTTCGGCGCGAATGCCGTTCTGGACGTAATCGCGCAGCACCCCGACGGTCGAGTTAATCGCCTTCTCAACATTCTGCGGGTTGACGGAAACGCCTATCAACCACGGCCCGGCGGCGAGGCCCGGCGAGCGGAAGCGCGAGTTGATGCCGTAGGTCAGACCCTCCTTGTCGCGCACTTGCAGGCCGAGGCGCGATGAAAGAGTTGATTCGCCGAGCGCGCTGTTCGCCAGCAGCGCGGCGTAGTAATCCTTCGCGTTGCGACGCAGGGGCGCGGCTGAGCCTAGATAGATGTCAACGCTGGCCTTGTCTTTGATGAGGACGGCCTCGCGGCGCGCGGTTGTGACCTGCGCCGGGTCCGTGACGTTGATGTCAACGTTTCTTGGACCAGCGAAAGAGCCGAAGGATTCTTCAAACTGTTTGCGAACTTCGCCCGCGTTGACATCGCCCGCGATGGAGAGAATCAAGGAACGCCCGCCGTACTGCTCCGCGTAGAAGCGGCGCACGTCGTCCACCGTTATCGAGTTGATGCTGCTGATGAGCTTCTGCCCCGGTGGCAGATAAAAAGGGTTCGCCGGGTCGAAGGCCAACTGCGTGAAGCGTTCGTAAGCGCGAAAGCCGGTGCTCGCCTGTTGCTCCTGAATCTCCGCGATTGTTTGTTGCTTGAGCTTGTCCAGTTCATCCTGCGGAAAGGCTGGCTCGCGCAGTTCTTCCGAGAGCGTGTGCATGAGAAGCGACAAATCTTTCGAGAGCGAACGCGCGATGATGTTGACGGTGAAGGGGTCCGTCGAAAAATCAATGTTCGCGCCGACCGATTCGAGCGCGGATGCTATCTCAAGCTTGTTGCGCCGCTTGGTCCCGCGTTCGAGCATCTCCGCCGTGATACGCGCGAGGCCGGGTTTGTCGCGCGGCTCGAAATATGAACCGGCGCGGAAAGAGCCGCGCACGGCGATGGTCGGCGTGGCGTGATTCTCCAGCACGAGCAAGGTCGAACCGTTCGGCAGTTGGGAGCGCACGGTGCGCGACGCGAAATCCGACGCGCTCTTGCTCGCCGTCTGCGCCGCGCTCTTGTTCTGCTCCACCACGTCGCCGCCACTATCACTCGCTTCCTTCGCTTTCGTCTCGAAAGGCTCGACCGTCACGCCCGGCTCTCTATAAAACTGCACGCCGCGACGGAAGAGACCGGACGGCCCTCCGGCAATCGGACCAGTTGGACCAGCGCCGCCCGCCGCATCAATTACTGGACCAGTCTCGCCCGCCAGCGCGGTCTGCCCCGCGCCCTTCGGGATGAAGTGGCCGACGGTGCGATTGTCTTCCGTAAAGTAGAGGCGCGCGACGCGCTGGACATCTGCGGGCTGCACGCGAGAGATATTCGCGGCGTAGTCTTTATAGAAACGCCAGTCCGCGACGGCTTCAGCCTCGGACATCTGCTCCGCGATATTGAAAGTGCCGTCGCGGTCGTAAGCGACCTGGGCCAATATTTGCTGCTTGGCTTTTTCCACCTCGGCCCCGGTCAATCCCTGTTCGCCCGCGCGACGCAATTCTGAAAGGATAGTCTCCTCGACCTGCTTCGGCTCGACGCCGGGCCTCACCGTCGCGGAGATGTTGAAGAGGCCGGGGTCTCTATGCTGGTCCGCGTTGGAGTTGACGTTGACGGCCAACTGTTTTTCGACGAGGGCTTGATAAAGGCGACTGGTGACGCCCCTTGAGAGCGCGTTCGAGAGCACGACGAGCGGGTAGATGTCGTTCTGCGCGGGCGGGTTCATCGCGCGCCTGGCGAGGTCTTCGTTCGAGAGCACGTTGTTCTGGCCCAGCACGCCCGGCGTGTGAAAAGCTATCTGGACGATGGCGAGTTCGCCCGCGCGTCGAATGACCAGCCTGCGCTCGCCCTGTTGCGGCGGCTCTTCCGTATAGACTTGCGGGATGGGATTCGCGGAGGCCGGGTACGCGCCGAAATATTTGTGGACCAGTTCGAGCGTGTGGCCGCGTTCAAAGTCTCCGACGATGACGGCGGTCGAGTTGTTCGGATGATAGAAGGTATCGTAGAAAGCCTTGAGCCGCACGGTCGGCACGCCTTCGACATCCGTGCGCCATCCGATGGTCGGATGATGATAAGGATGCTCGCGGAAGGCCGCCGCGTGGACGGCTTCATCGAGGACTTCGGAAGGCTCGTTCTGCCCGCGCTCAAGCTCGTTGCGCACGACCGTCATCTCCGATTGACGGTCAGCGTCGGCGATTAGAGAGTTGCGCATGCGGTCGGCTTCGAGCTTGATGGCAAGCTCTATCTGGTCCGATGGCACGGTCTCGAAATAATTGGTCCTGTCATACCAGGTCGTGGCATTGAAATCCGCGCCGACCTTTTGCAGCGTGGCGGAGATTTGCGTGTTCTTTTCGCGGTTGAAGGTCGGCGTGCCCTTGAACATCATGTGCTCAAGCAGGTGCGTCGAACCAGTATAGCCGACCGCCTCGTTGCGCGAGCCGACCTTGTAGACCACCAGGACAGTGGCGACAGGCGCGACGCGATTCTCCACCAGCAAGACCTTCATCCCATTCGCCAGTTTGTATTCCCTAACCCCGTCGGCTTCCGTCACGAACGTGACGCCCATGGGCAATTGCTCACTCTGCACAGCGGTTGTGTCTCCTTCAGCTTTGACTTCTTCTGCGCTCGCGGGCGGCAGCAGCGAGGGAAGCGCGACGACGACCAGCGCCGCCAGCGCGACGCACGCGCCCGCAACATAGCGTGCATTTTTCCAACTCATGGAGGTCATTCTCCTCTTCAAGAAACGTTAAGATAAAGAAGCCGGGCGTCGCATCCCTGCGGCGCGCTCGCTCTCTTCTTCGGGGGACAGGGGATTTTGAGTGCTAATAATAGAATTCGAGGGGCCAAAAGAAAAGCCCGCCGGGACCGCGTGGGCCAAAAGAATTGATAATTGGACCTGAAATTGAGGGATGAGATAACGGTCAGCCGCTCTTTCTCGTCGTCACCATGAGCAGACGATCCGAATCAAGGTTGAAGGGTTCCTGGTCCAATACGCCGTACCCTTCGCAATCTTCAAAGCCCGCGTCGGAGAGCATGCGGCAAAGCTCGCCGTAAGTGTAGAGGCGTTGCGAAGAGGCGCGCTTGTCCGTCTTGCCGTCGCGCACAAAGGTATAGCCGGTGTGCAGACGGCTCGTCACATGGTCATACTTGTTTTCTATGAGGAGCGTGATGTCCTCTATTTCAAACCACTCGCGCTCGTGGAATTTCAGAAGCGCGGTCTCCGTGATATTGTGCGTGTCAATGATGAACCTCGCGCCGGGCTTCAAGGCGCGCGCGACCGCCTTCACGTAATCGGCGTTGCCTTCATCCGTCAGATAGCCGAAGCTATTGCCGAAGCAGAACGCGCCATCGAACCGCGCCGTCCACGGCAACTCGCGCATATCGCTCTGCTCAAAAGCGACCTTCAGCTTTCGTTCCTTTGCCCGCGCGCGCGCTTCCTTGATAAAGTCTGCGGCGAAGTCAACTCCGGTCAGCGCGTAGCCGCGCGCCGCGAGTTCAAGAGAGAGACGACCATTGCCGCTCGGCACGTCCAGGATTTCGTCGCCGGGCGAGAGACGCAAGCTGGCCTGTATGAAATCCGCTTCAACGCGCGTCTGCTCTTCCGTCATCGCGCCGCGCCAGAGGTCCAGCGCGACGCCCTCGAAGAAATCCTCCCACCACTCTTTTTCAACACTCATGCTATCGGCTCCGAATAAAAATTTTAAGTATCCTCCAGGACCAGCAGCGCGGTCTCGCCGCCGCCCGATGAGACGTTGCAGAGCGACGAAGCCGAGAGACGCACCAGTCCGCCTTCGACGCGGTTGAGAAAGAGGAACGGGTCAAAGTCAACCAGCATCTCCTCCCTGCTCATCTTCATAGCATCGAACATCGGCAGGGAAACTTTCTGGACCGGCGCGCGTTCCTGCACGACGTAAGGGCTGAGCAGCGCGTGCTTGATGGCCTGTTCCCATTCGTCCGGGCTTGTCTCCCACCCGATACGCACGCCGCCGCCGCCGTAATCGTCATTGGGTTTCAAGACGAGACGCTCGCGCTCTCTTCTAATCAGGTCCAATAAATCATCTTCGCCGTCAGAGAATGTCGTGCGCCCCTCTCGCACCACGCGCGTCCAGGGAATGTGTCGCCGTATCAACTCCAACTGCTCCGCGTCGAAGAGATACTCATAGCGCGGGTCGCTCAGGATGGCAAAGCCCGCCTTCTTGTGTGCGACCTTAGTGCGAAACGAGTTCGCCATGCAGACCTTGCCATCTGCGTAGGCGCGCACGAGCGGGTGCGTCTCATCATGTCTTTGCAGAAATTCGTGAATGATGACGCGCTTGTAGAAGATGTCAACGCGAAAATCACGGGCGGTCAAATGCTCGCCGTCGTAAGCCAACTCGCGCGGGGCCGCGACGACGGTCGGATAGCCCTCACCCTCAAAAAATTCTTTGAGGACGTAAAACTCGCTCGCCGTCGAGACGCCCTCCCAATCCACGATGGCGATGTGCGGGAGTTCCTCCGCGCCGCCCCATTCCTTGTAAGCCTCAAGCAAGGCGGTCAGCAATCGCTCGTGCGGTCTCGGCAGCCAGTGTGGATACTGGTCCAGAAATTCGCGCATGTGCGGCAGCCCGAAGATGGTCTTCTCTATCTGTATCTGGTCCACGAGGCCCGCCGGACTCTCCGCGTTATACTCAAGAAACTTGAACCCTTCATCCGAGAGAAAAGCATCCAGGCGACTCGTTACGCAGAGGCGCGAATAGCCGGGGTCAATCCGCGCCATCCTCTCCTCGCGCTCCGTCAAACCGAGCAGTTCCAACAGCGCATCATCTGCAAGCGCGCCCGCCGCCAATCGCTCGAAGGCCATCGCCAGAGTCTCGGCGGCCCGCGCTATCTCTGCATAGCGCGAGCGCGTCAACAGGTACGGGCGCAGGAAGGGACAGTACGGGCGGTCGCCGTGGACCAGTCCCAATTCGCGTTGCGCTGCAAAGAGGCGCGCGAACAATTCTGGACCAATCCCTTGCTCGTCCGAGATGCGTTGGTCCAACCACTCAATAGCAGACCTCAGCGATTGAGAAGTCATCTACGCGAACTCCTCCCTACTTCTGCACAGAGGGCTTCAGGCCGGAGAGTCGCCCCTAATGCCGAACACACGGTCGTAGGCGATGGTCCACGCGGCCATCCCGACCGGCATGAACAGGAACGCCCCGACGTAACACATGAGCATACCGAGGATGCCGAGCGCGAGGTTCAACAACAGGAGCCCGATAACGCCGCCCAGGTTTCCCAGGACGGCTTGAATGCTCGCCTTGACGGCCTCAACGCCTGAGAGTTTCCGGTCCACAATCAACGGGAACGCGAAGACGAAGACCGCCCCGATTGCGATGAGCACTACCATCATGCCCGCGAAGAGCAAGGCCATCGTAATGAAAAACATCAAGGGCGGACCAGCCGGTGGGCCGCCCGCCCGACCCGCCATACTCATGCTGGTCATCATCCCCACGAAAAAAAAGATGTAGAAGACAAACAACAGGAGCATCGCGGGCAGTATCTGAAAGAGCGTGGCGATGAGGCTTTGAACGAAATAGTCAAAGCCCTTGAAGAGCATCTCGAAGGTGACGGTCTCACCGCGCCTGCGACGTAACAGGCAGAGGTAGATGCCGCACATCATTGGTCCAAGAATGATGCCCATCGGGACCGCGCTGGCGATCAATATTCCTACAGCAGTGATGCCGAGAAAGAGCCAGTACTGGTCCTTAATCAACAACCAGCCCTCTTGCAGGCATTGCACAGGGCTGATGACGCCCTTTCGGTATTGTGG
>JAXDFO010000295.1:0-12625 GCA_034665545.1 Blastocatellia bacterium | reverse complement strand
CGTTCGATGCCTGGGAAAAGCTCAAGGCGGAGACGCCGGAAACGGTCCTGGACCTTTTAAAGGTGAGCGGCGTCGGCCTCAAGACGGCTGCGACGCTTCATCAACAATTCAAAATCTCATCGCTCGAAGACCTCAAGCAGTTCGTCGCGGGCGGCGGCCTCGAAATGGTTGACGGCATCGGCGAAAAGAGCGCGGAGAGAATCGCGTCCAGTCTCGGACGATTATAGGTCCAGTTTACAACGGATGTCCGACGATAAGAATCAATCGCTCATGACCGATAGCTATCTTGTAGTCGAACGCGTCCCTTCGGTCGAGGAATACAACCGCGTGCGCGGGCTGGCGGGCCTCAGCGTGAAGGATACTTTGGCCGCGCAGGCGGGTTTGTCTAACACTCTCTACGGCGTCTGCGTGGAGCATGAGAGAATTGCTATCGGCATCGGTCGCGTGATAGGTGACGGCGGTTTGTTCTATGACATAGTTGATGTCGCGGTCGTCACAGAACATCAGGGGAAGGGCGTCGGCGGGATGTTGATGGACGCTCTGATGAGTTATATCAACTCGCACGCGCGGCCCACTTCCATCGTCTGCCTGATGGCTAACCAGGGGGTCGCGCCCTTTTACGAGAAGTATGGCTTCAGGGCCAGAGACGCGGACATGCCTGGGATGAATATCAGAAAGTAGCTCTCACATGATTTCATGCGGCCTTTGCGGCTCGCCTCTTTTTGCCGTGGAGTCTGGCCCACACTTCCCGCGCCGCGCGTTGGCCCGTCTAGACCGCGCCCTCCATATAGCCGTTGAATTCAACGCTCGTGTGCTCGCCCGCAAAGTTTGTGAGCAGCGCGTGCGTGCCTGGCTGTCCACGGCTCGTCTCCCGGCAACACTGGGATTCCAGGTCCGTGAATTCATCCTTTCTACTTGAATGCTGCGGCGACGCTGGCGGCCTGGCGTTTGACGATGACGAGGGTGATGTCGTCGGCGGCGGGTGTGCCTTGCGAAAATTTGGTGAGGGCTGATTCGATGCGGTCGCGGATTCCGGCGGCGGAGGCTTCCATATTGCGAGAGACGACTTCCCAGAGACGCGCCGTGCCGAACTCTTCGCCTTCGGGGTTATAAGATTCGGAAACGCCGTCCGAGTAGATGACCAGGACATCGCCCGTGTTGAGTTGGGTGCGGCCTTCGCGGAACTCCGCCGTAGGATTGATGCCGAGCGGCAAGCCGCCGGAATCTAGTTGTTCGATTGTGCCCGCCGCGTGGACGATGAGCGGCGGGTTGTGTCCCGCGTTGAGAAACGCGAGCGAGCCTGTCTCCGGGTCCAACTCCGCGTAGAAGAGCGTGATGAAGCGATTCGAGGGAATGTTCTCCGCGAGGTATTCGTTGACGGCCTTGATGGTGTCAACTATCGAATGGTTAAAGGCGGCCTGCGCGTGAATCGCCGCGTGCAAAGATGACATGAGCAACGCGGCGGCAGTCCCCTTGCCCGACACGTCTCCGAGCGCGATGATGAGTCGCCCGTCCTTGCGTTCTATGAAGTCGTAGTAATCGCCGCCGATTTCGTAACAGGGAAAGCTGATGCCCTGCAATTCATAACCTTTGACTTGCGGAGCGACGGTCGGTTGAAAGCGTTGCTGAATTTCGCTCGCCAGTTGCAGTTCATGTTCGAGCCGTTCGCGCTCCATGCGTTCTTCAGCGAGGCGCGCGTTCTCGACCCTGATGGCCGCGACCGAAGCCAGCATCGTCAAGACTTCCAGATGCTCTTTCGTGAACCGGCCCTCGCCAATGGGCGAATCCGCGTAGATGATGCCGAGCACTTTCTGGCCCACGCTCAAGGGCACGGCCAGTACAGAGCGTATGCCCTGCAAGGTCATCGTGCTGCTCATCAATCGCGGGTCGTGCTGCGCGTCCGCCGTGAGCACGGATTTGCCCTGGCCCACCACCTCTTCCATGATAGTGCGGCTGACGCGTATCTCTCCGACGCCGCCATCGCGGTCACGCAAGCGAGCCACTCTGACCTTCAACTCTTCGCCGCTCTCGTCGCGCATCATGATGAGGCAACGGTCTGCGGGCACGGCCTCGAAGACGAGCGAGACGACCTGTTGCAGCGTCTCGCTCAAGGTGGCAGAGGCCAGGAGCGTGACGCCGACTTTGCTGATGAGAGCCAGCAGGTCGCTCTGGCGCACGCTTCGTTTGGGGGCTTCGCCCGGATTGGTCCGCGCGCCCTCAATCGCTTCGAGCAGGCCGGAGGTCGTGTGGTCCACGGAATTGAGCGCAATGGTCGCTTCGGGCACGGGCGTGGAGGCGGGGTCTTGAATCATCGTCGCGCCGCCGCCACCGCCGCCATCGTCGAAGACGATCTCGGTCTCGCCGATCTGAATGCGCCCGCCGCTCGTTAAAGGGATAGAGCCTTGAACGCCCTCGCCGTTGTAGAGCGTGCCGTTGGCGGAGCCCAAGTCCTGTAAGAAATACTGGTCGCCCTCGCGGCGCACTTCGGCGTGGACGCGAGAGGCGAAGGGGTCAGGGATGCAGAGGTCGTTGCGCGCAGAGCGGCCAATCGTGATACGCAGGCGGCCCAACGCGAAGGTGTCCGTCGCGCGGTCTGGATACTTGACTATCAAATCAGGCATGACGATTTATAAGGATGAATTATTAAAGTCAACGACGCTTATTTCTGTCGCGGTCGGCGGTCGAATTCTCTGCCAAGCTGGTCCGCGTATTTCTGGGCCTGTTCGCGGTGCGCGCCTCCCTTTGTGTTGGCGGCGTTCTGAAACAACTGCAAGGCCCGCAGTAATTCAGGGCGCGGCAATTTTTTCGGCTCACGACCATTGACGATGCTCAACGCCTGGAAATAGTAAGCATCCGCGTCCGTTTGCGCAACACTATTTCTAGGCGGCGTCTCGGGCACACGCTGCTCCTGCGGCACGGACGAAGCGAGCGCGGGCGAAGGCGAGGGCGAAGCGAGCGGCGTCGGCGATTCCAGAGGGCGACTGCGCGCGACCTCCGTGCGCATGTCGCGCGCGGGTGATTCAACGGCGCGCGCAGGCTCTATGTTGGCGGCGATGTTGGTCTGCTTCGCGGGCGTTAGTTCGGAGAGATGCTTCGTCGCTGCCCGCGCCAAATCAGGGGGCGCGCTTGATTCCATCTTCTGATAAACGGCGCGCGCATCATCCGTATAACCGGCCAGTCGCAGGGCGTCCGCATATTCCAGCCGCGCGTTATCATCAATGCCGTCTTCGCCCGCCAGCGCAATCAACCGACGATAGCTCTCGACCGCATCCGCGTAAAGCGACTCCGCGAATTGCGCGGACGCCAGCGCGCGCCAGGCCGCCACGTCCTTCGCATCAAGGCGCGTCGCCGCGCTGTATTCCGCAATCGCCTCGCCACGCGCGCCGCTTCGCAACAAGGCATCTCCGAGCAGCCTGTGAGCGAGCGGATTCGACGGCTCGCGCTGGACCAGCGCACGCAGGCGCGTGAGCGCAACGCCCGTCTCGCCGGAAGCGAGCAGAGATTGAGCCTCTGTCAACTGCGCTTCAACGGAGACTTGCGGCTCGCCGTTCAAATTCCTTGAAGCGTCGTTCGCTTTCTCACCCGCGCGGCTGCGAGACCAGAAGAAGAGAGTCGAAGCGGCGACCGCAACCAGCAGCACGCATAGCGCGGTGGTAATCATGAGACGCCGTCTTGAACGATGCGGGCGCGGCGTTGATGGAGCGTTCGCTTTTTCAACGGCGTGCAAGGGCGCAAGCTCTGAGGTGTTCGGCGCGACGAAGTCTTTCGAGACGGGGATGATTATTGGACCATCATGGTCAGCGTCGTGCGCTGTCTCGATTGATGAGCGGTGAAGAAGTCTCTCTATCTCTTCGCGCTTGACCCTGCTGGTCTCTGTGGAGCGTTTCGGGTCGCCGGGCGTAAAGCCGTCGGTCGGGCGTCCTTCGCCGGAGAGCGGCACGGTTTGCGCGAGCGGCGAGACGATGTCGCCGTCCGAGTCCGCATATCTCAAGGGCGCGCCGCACAGACGACAAAAGCGCGCTTCCGGCGCGGCCATCGCTCCGCAACTTGAACAAGCCTTGCCCATATACTTCAGTCTTCCCTTTATTGGACCAGCGAGGTTTTTTAACCACCAACGAGGAAGTCAGCGAACATTGCCGGGGCGCACGCGGCGCGCATCGCTGCGCACGACCAGCGTGCCCGCGAGCAGGTCATGCAGCGCACGCCCCTGCGAGTCTAGAGCGGCGAGGAGAAAGCCCAGACCAAAGATGATGAATGAAAGCGGATACCCGATGAGATGACGCACTAGAATATGTCCGATGACGACGGGCCTGCCGTCCCTGCGCTCGATGCGCAGCCCCGTCGCCCACTTGCCCAGGGTCTGCCCGCGCAGTCCCGCCAGGACTATGAAATTCAGCGCGGCCACCCCGACCGCGATCAGGAGTCCGATGGTCTCCGTCGTCCCGCCCGCCATGCGCGCCCCACCGCCGATCACGCGCCCCCAGATAGTGCTGAAGGCCACGACGATAATCATCAGGATGTAATCAATCAAGAGCGCGCCGCAGCGCAGAGAGAAGGGCGCGCGATACCTCTCGGCATGAGCCTGGGCTTGCGAGCGCGCGCTGCTGCCCCCGGCCTCACCCTGGACCAATCCTGTTTGTTCGATTCGCGCAGTCATAAAATCAGGAGTCAGGAGCCAGGAGCCAGGAGCCAGAATGAAGAGCAGGCTATCGCTTTTCTTCTGACTACTGGCTCCTGGCTCCTGGCTTCTGCCTTTCGTTATCCTACCAGAAAATGAAGCATGGTTTCGCCGAGGCGCAGTTTGTCTCCGCTTTCGAGGACGCGCGGCTGGCCGGGCGCGAGCCGCACTGTGTCGTTGTCGCGTCCCATCACGACCGTGCCGTTGACGGAGCCGAGATCCTCTATCAAGAACGATTCGCCCCTGCGCCAGATACGCGCGTGGCGACGCGAGACCTTCGTCTCCGGGTCGAATTTCGAGAGGTCAACCTCCGGGAAAATATTTGAGTGCGGGTCGCTGCGACCGACGAGGTTGCTCTCCTTCTGCAACTGAAACTGCGCATCAAGCTCGGTCGTTCCGGCGACGATGAGCTTGGCCGTAGCGCGCGCCGTGCGCAGGGCCGCGCTCGTCCCGACGAGCGGTTGACGCTGCCCGCAGTGCGCGCAGAAGAGGTCGTCCGCCGCGATGCGCCCGCCGCAAAAACCGCAATAGACCATCTCGACCTGAATCGTTTCGCCGCCCGCCTGCGCGCCCGAAGCGGTCCCGTATGTGACCTCGCCCGCGCGCAGCCTGTCCAGATGCCCGGCCAGCATGTCTCTCATCTCCAAGGCCGAACGAAAACGCCCTTCGGGTTTATATTCGACGGCGCGCATGAGTATGCGCTCCATCTCGTTCGAGATGGCCGGATTGATTTGGCGCGGGCGCGGGTTCTTGGTGAAATCGAAGATGAGGAGCGGGTTGTCCTGCGGGTCGCCGCCCGTCAGCAGGTGAAACATCGTCGCGCCCAGAGAGTAGATGTCCGAGCGCGGCTCGACCTTGCCGCTGAAAAGTTCTGGGGGCGCGTATCCCATCGTTCCCACCGCCGTCACGCCCTTCTCCTGCGGCGCGACCCAGCGCGCGATGCCGAAGTCAATCAACATCACGCGGCCAGTGTTGCCGTCAATCATGAGGTTCGCGGGTTTGAGGTCGCGGTAGATGATAGGCTTGGGCCTGTTGTGCAGGTAGTTGAGCACGTCCGCCACTTGCACGGACCAGTCCGTGACGGTCTTCTCATCTATGCGCCCGCCGGTGGCGTTCCGCAGACGCGAGGCGAAGTCGCCGCCGGAGATATATTTCATGACGAGATAAAAACGGCACGCCGCTTCGTCGTAGAAATAATCGTAGATGGTCGGAATCGAGGGATGCTCAAGCGAACTGAGCAGCATGGACTCGCGCTTGAAATCGTTAATCGCCTTCTCCTGCTGCGACTCGTCAAGGTGCGATTGGACCATCTCCTTGACGGCGCGCGGAGCATCTCCGAGGTTGCGGTCCTTTGCGAGATATACTGCGCCCATGCCGCCGCCGCCGATGCGACGGACTATCTCATAACGACCGTTGAGCAGCGTTCCTGGGTCAAGCTGTTTTGAAGTCGGCTGTCGGCCTCCGGTCGCTCCGGCGCGAACAGTTGACTGGACCTCTTCCTCGCGCACGGGAACCTCGCCCGTCGTGATGTCCGCTTTCGCTATCTCTTCATGGAGCGCGGAGGAAATGACGGTCTGGCGCGAACTGACTTCGACCGGCGCGGGCGGCTTCTCAGGCGGAGTGGCGGCTGCCTCCGGCGGCGGGTCTGCGGCGGTCACGGCCAGAGGGTCCGCGACGTGTGCGGGCGCGACGGCGGCGGCAGCATCGCTCGCAGCATGTTCACTCGCAGCATGTTCACTCGCAGCAGGCTCATTCGCGGCCCTTTCGTTCCCGGCGACTTTATTCTGGTCCGGCTGGGCACGACGCTGCGGTGCGCCGCAATTGCCGCAATATGGATCTTCTGGCGCAACCTGTGCGCCGCATGAATGGCAGACAGACATCTATCCCGGCTGTTCTTCGTCTCGATTGAAAACCACTTACTTAAAACGCGAATTGGCCCAACGCTTTCCAGGGCCGTTTATTTAATGATATGAAACCGCAAAAAAGTCTTGCCGACGATAATCTCGTCGCCGTCGCGCAGGGGCTGGCGGTCGCCCGGCAAGAGCCTACGACCGCGATTGATAAAAGTTCCGTTGGTAGAACCCAAGTCCTCTATAAAATACTGACCGCCCTTGCGCATGATGCGCGCGTGGCGACGCGAGACCTTCGCCTCCGGGTCGTCCGAATCCAGGTCCACATCCGGGAAGATGCCGCCGTCCGCGTCCCATCTTCCGATCTGCGATTCTTCTTCGCACAGGGCGAACTGTTTTCCGGCTGAACGCCCGCGCTCGATAATCAAGTTGGCGTGCGCGCCGTCCATAGACGTGACCGCGCTCGCGGAAACGGCGAAGGCCGTTGAAGTCCTGTGCCCGGCGGATTCGGAGGCCGCGACGACGGGTTGGACCTCTGCGAGAGGCTTGCTATTGGTCGGGCCGCCGGAGTTTCCAGTTCCCACGGAGTTCTTTCTACTGGACGCCGCGCCGCCGAGCGCCGCACCGCACTCGTCGCAATATTGTGAGCCGTCCAAGTTGTCTGTATTGCATCTCTCGCAGGTTGTCATAAAAGATTTCCCCTCGTGCGATAGAGCTTTCAAGTGGGAGACGATGCGCCCTTCTCTCCTGCCAGAATTCAAGCGCCGCCACTGCTCGCGCGAGAAACCAAACCATTGTAGCGCGAAATGAAAGTGCGCGCCAAATAAAGTGTCAAAGACGGAGTTTCAGGTTTGAGGTTTGAGGTTGCAAGTTAAAGCTAACTGCTTTCAACTTTAAATCTTAAACTTGAAACCCTAAACCGTCTTCGATGCTTTAGTTGAAACTGTTTGCCCGCATTTGACGTAAGAGCTACTCTAGCGCGAAACTGTTTGAGAATCGCGTGGTGAGTACTGTGCGGTTTCGTAGTTTTGGCCCGAAGCGCACGCCCGATTCCCTCTTCAATTTATAAGGATTAAATATCATGGCTCTGAGCCGCAAAAGAAAGATTATCATCAGCGTGGCGGCGGTGGCCGTCCTCGGCTTGATTGTCATCATCAGTGTTTTCGCCAGCCGTAAGGACGAGCCGGAGGTGACGACCGTCAAGGTCTCCGTGCGTCCCGAACTACGGCAGACCGTGACGGCTTCGGGTGAAGTCCGCCCCGTTCGTTATATCAAGCTGACGAGCGAAGTCCCCGGACGCATTGACGAGATTTACGTCAACCCAGGCGACCAGGTGACGCAGGGCAAGCCGCTCGTGCGCATTGACCCGACGCAGTTACAGTCGAGCCAGGAAGCGCAGGCGGCGGGCGTGCAGGTCGCCATCAGCGACGTGCAGAACGCGCGCACGCAGGTCATGGCCGCAGAGAATCAGGTCGCGCAGGCCCAGCAAGCCTTGACGGTGTCGGAGGCGGGCGTCGCGCAGTCGCGCCAGCAGGTCATCTCCTCGCAGACCAACGTGGACCGCGCGCAGGTTGACCTTAACACCGCCCAGCGTGAGTTGAAACGCACGACCGAATTGGTCGAATCCGGCGTCGCTTCCCGCTCAGAGTATGACGCGGCGCGCGACCGCCTGGAACAGACGCAGGTCGCGCTGCGCACGGCCCAGGCCAATCTCGAAGCGCAGAAGATATCTGTCCAGGAATCCATCGCGCGTGTCAACCAGCAGCGCGTCGCCGTGAAGGATGCGCGAACGGGCGTCGTGCGCGCGCAGTCGAGCGTCACCGCCAGCGAATCGAGAGCCAACCAGCAACAGGCGCTCTTGCGCGGCCAGTCCAGCCAACGCTCCAAAGCCACCACGCTCTCGCCCATCACGGGCGTCGTCGCTGACATCACCGCGCGCCAGGGTGAGTTCGCCGTGGCGGGCCTCGCTACGACTCCTCTCATGACCATCGCTGACATGTCCACGATTAACGTGGAGGTCAACGTGGACGAGACAGAGATTTATAGCGTCGAAGTGGGCCAACCGGCTAAAATCAAGGTTGATGCTTTCGGTGAGAAGGAGATTCAGGGCGTCGTCACGCAGAAGAATCCTCTCGCCGTCGGCAAGTCTGATACGACGGGCGGCGGCCTGACCACCCGCGTCAACGTGCAAGAGGCGAAAGAGTTCAAGGTCGTGATAGAGTTGAAGGAAGTGCCCGACGACGTGCGCAACGGCCTGCGTCCGGGCATGAGCGCGACGGCGACCGTCACGACGAAGGTCAAGAACAACGTTATCGCCGTTCCGCTTCAGGCCATCGTGGAGAAGCAGCCGACACCGGCTGGCTCGCCCGGCGCGACGCCGAAGGGCGGTGCGCCGACGCCGAATCCTTCTCCGACCGAGAAGCCGAAAGATATGAAGGGCGTCTACGTCCTGCAAGCCAATAACAAGCCCAAGTTCGTCGAAGTCGAGACGGGCATCACGGGCGAGTCCGACATAGAGATTACGAGCGGGCTCCAACCCGACATGGAAATCATCACTGGGCCAAGCCGGATTCTCAAGACCTTGAAGGAGAATCAGACCGTTAAGCGACAGACCAACAAACCCGGCGCCAACGCCAACGCCAACGAGGGCAAATAGCGATGAGCGACGCGACCATGACACTGCCGATGGAAGAAGAAGAGGAATACGTACCTGGCGCGCTTTTGGGACGCATGGATGATGTGCCTTCCGCGCTCATCTCGATGCGCAATATCTGGAAGACCTACGTAATGGGTTCCGAAGAGGTCCACGCGCTGCACGGCGTCTCCTTCGACGTGCAGCGCGGCGAGTACCTGGCGATTATTGGACCATCCGGCTCCGGCAAATCCACGCTCATGAACCTCATCGGCTGCCTGGACACGCCGACGCAAGGCGAGTACTGGATTAACGGCAAGGTCGTCTCCGAGATGGAGGACGACGAACTCGCGCGCATACGCAATAAGGAGGTCGGCTTCGTCTTTCAGACCTTCAACCTGCTGGCCCGCGCGACGAGTTTGCACAACGTCGAGTTGCCGCTCATCTATGCGGGCATCGGTTCAGCCGAACGTCATGAGAAGGCCAAGCAAGCCCTCGCTTCCGTCGAACTCACGGACCGCATGATGCACAGGCCCAACGAGCTTTCCGGCGGACAACGGCAGCGCGTCGCCATCGCCCGCGCCCTCGTCAACCACCCCTCCATCCTGCTCGCGGACGAGCCGACGGGCGCGCTCGACACGGCCACCAGCTACGAGATCATGAACCTCTTCGAGCGACTCCACGCCGAAGGCAACACGATCATCGTCGTGACGCACGAACACGACATCGCCGAACGCGCCCATCGCGTCATCTCCATCCGCGACGGACAGATCGAAAAGGACGAACGAATCAGATAAAGTCAGGAGACAGGAGACAGGAGCCAGAAGCCAGAAGCCGGAATGAAGAGAAGAGCGTTGTGCATGAAGTGCATGCTATTGCGTTTGTTCTGACTCCTGGCTTCTGGCTTCTGGCTCCTGTCTCCTGTAGTCTTGCAACCCTGTCGGATGTTGGAGCGTAATAAGAGCATCGTGAAATTTATAGAGACTTTAAAATTAGCGTTGGCGGCAATCTGGGCGCATAAGCTGCGTTCGGTCTTGACGTTGTTGGGAATGATCATCGGCGTGGCGGCGGTAGTCATCGTGTATTCGATGATTCAGGGCTTTAACGTTTACATAGACGAGAAGATAGCGGGCATCGGGACCAAGTCTTTCACCGTCCAACGCTTCGACCCGTTCAGAGATTTCAAGGACACGGACACCATCGCCGCCGCGCAACGACGTAACAAAGACCTCACGATGGAGGATTACGAGTACCTGCGCGAGCGCGCGACGCTCATCGGGCGACTCGGCGCGGCGGCGCGCGGGACTCCCTCGCAGGTCAAGCGCGGCGCGCAGATTCTGGAAGACGTGAGCGTGTCGGGCCTCACGCCCAACATGGCAGACATCCAGAACACTGACATCGCGGACGGGCGTTTCTTCACCGACACGGAGAACGACGCGGGCGCACGCATAGCCTTTCTGGGCGCGGACGTGGCGAGCAAACTCTTTCCCGCCATCAGCCCGCTTAACGAGGAGATTTATATCGCGGGCTTACCCTACAGGGTCGTCGGCGTGGCTGCCGCGAAGGGCACTGTCTTCGGCATTCCGCAGGACAACTTCGTGACCGTTCCTCTGAAGACTTACGCCAACAACTTCGGCGGGCTGATACGCCAACGCTCGCTCTATTTCGTCGCCACCGCGAAGCAGGATAACCAGTTCAGCGACGCCGTCGAAGAGGCAAGATTCCTGATGCGCTTGCGCCGCCATCTCGGCACACAGGAGACTGACAACTTCGGCATCGTCACGCCGGACGCCATCACCGGATTGCGCGACCGCATCTTCGGGCAAGTCTTCATCGTGGCCGTCGCCGTGCCCGGCATCGCCCTGCTGGTCGGCGGCATCGTCATCATGAACATCATGCTCGTCTCCGTCACTGAGAGGACCAAAGAGATCGGCATCAGGAAATCCTTGGGCGCGCGACGCGCGGACATTCTCAAGCAGTTTCTAGTGGAGGCCGTGACGCTCTCGGCCATCGGCGGAGCGACCGGCGTGCTCATCGCGTGGATAGTCGGGCGCATCATGACCGCAGTCTTTTTCAAGACCTATCTCTCCATCGGCGCGGTCATCATCGCCGTCGGCATCTCAGGCGGCATAGGCGTTCTCGCCGGAATCATCCCCGCCTGGAAGGCCGCGCGCCTCGACCCGATAGAGGCTTTGCGGGCGGATTAAGAGCAGGAGCTATGAAATTACTACGCAGTGACATTTACGAAAACTTGAAGATGGCGCTGGCTACCTTAAGGGCCAACAAGCTGAGGTCCGTGCTGACGGTGGTCGGGGTGGTCATAGGCGTCTGGACGGTGATGGCGATTGCTTCGATCATCAGTGGCATAGACATGGCCGTGACGAAGGAGGTCGAGTCCTTCGGCACGCGCTCTATGTACATCACGAAGATGAATCCGGGCATTCACGTCGGGCGCATGTCGCGCGAAGAACGTATGCGCAAGCCCTTGACCTACGATGACGCGACCGCGCTTTCCAAGTTGCCGACGGTCGAACTGGCCGTGCCCTTCATTGAGATTACCAACAATTGGTTCGGGCAGAAGATTATGGTCTCGGGTGGCGGGAAGACTTCCGCCGCCGTCAACCTGGAAGGCACGCTGCCGGAGTTTGAGTGGGCCGGGACGCAGACGGTCGCGGAGGGACGTTTCTTTTCTCAGTTCGAGAATGATAATAACGAGAACGTCTGCATCGTCGGCTCTAAAGTCGCGGATGACTTCTTCCCCTTCGGCTCGCCCGTGGGCCAGACACTCAAGATCGGCGAGCAGGAGTTTCGCGTCGTCGGGATGTTGCAAAAGCGCGAGCAGTTTCTTATGAGCGGCGGCTCGGACGACCAGAACAACGTTGTCTACCTGCCCTTCAATGTGGCGCGCAAGCTGAAGCCAAATTCTGAAGACATCTATCTTCTGGCGGTCGCGCGTCCGGGCCTCATGAAGGAAGCGATGGACCAGGTGGTGGACACTTTGCGCGTGCGTCGTCAAGTGCCCTTCGGACAGCCCGACAGCTTCGGCATAGAGACATCGGAAAGCCTCCTTGATACGTTTCGTTCCATCACCGCAGGCGTGGCGATAGGGATGGTCGTCATCTCTTCTGTGGGCCTCATGGTGGGCGGCATCGGGGTCATGAATATCATGCTGGTGTCGGTCACAGAGCGCACGAGAGAGATAGGCGTGCGCAAGGCCATAGGCGCGCGACGCGCGGATATTCTCTGGCAGTTTCTGATTGAAGCGATGACCTTGACGGGCATGGGAGGTCTCATAGGTCTGCTCGTCGGCTGGGCGACGACCCTTCTCATACGCCTCTTCGTGCCCTCTTATGTGCCCCTCTGGGCTCCCATCGGCGGCTTCGTCGCATCGGTCGGCATCGGCCTCATCTTCGGCCTCTGGCCCGCCTGGAAGGCCGCCCGCCTGGACCCCATCGAATCCCTCAG
>JAXDFO010000294.1:0-32849 GCA_034665545.1 Blastocatellia bacterium | reverse complement strand
AAGAGTACATTTCGCATCGCCTTGCACGCGAAGCGAGCATTCTCGCGGCCCTGCGCGAGGGCGCGCGTAACCCCGCAGAGATCGTCGCGCGCGTTTACACGGACGTGCATCCGAAGGCCCACGCGATGGCCCAACGCGCCGTCATCGCTCATCTGGAAAAGCTGTTGGACGACCGTCTAGCCACGCGCCTGGATAACGACTACTATGCGGCTCAAGAAGGGATGGCGTTGTGAGAAAGCCTCGCCCGAATATTGACTTCACGACGGTGCTCGCCAACAACCTGGGTGAGGGCGTCTACGCGCTCGACCGCGAGGGGCTGCTCATCTACATGAACCCTGCGGCTCAGAGAATGCTCGGCTGGCAACAGGAAGAATTACTGGACCACAACATGCACGAGGCGATTCACTTTCAACGCGCCGACGGCACGCCTGCCAGCGCAGAAGAGTGCCCGTTGTTGGACGTGATGGATTCCGAGAAGACGGTCAGCAATGAAGACGACGTGTTCACGCGCAAAGACGGCACTATGTTTCCCGTCGCCTACACCTCTGCGCCCATCAAGATGGACGGCGAGATAGTCGGCGCGGTCCTCTCCTTCCGTGATATCACGGAGCGCAAGCGCGCCCAGGCCGCCTTGCAGCAAAGCGAGCAGCTTTATCGTTTTCTCGCAGAGGCCATCCCGCAGCAGGTCTGGACGGCAAGGCCCGACGGCACGCTCGATTACGTCAACCAGCGCGTGCTCGATTACTTCGACCGCACGGAGGAACAGATACTCGGTTGGGGATGGCAGGAGATGGTCCACCCGGATGATTTGCAAAACTGCAACGAGCGTTGGACCAGGTCGCTGAAGACTGGAGAGATTTACTCTATAGAGTTTCGCTTGCGCAGGGCTTCCGATGAGAGCTACCGTTGGCATCTGGGCCGCGCCCTGCCCATGCTCGATTCCGGCGGGCAGATTACCAGGTGGTTCGGCACGAACACGGATATAGAAGAGCAGAAGAGTTTGGAGGAGAGGCTGGCCGAGCTTAGTCGCCAGCGCGAGCAGATGCTCGAAGAGGTCTCGACTCCGGTCGTGCCCGTCTGGCGCGGCGTGCTCGCGCTCCCGCTCATCGGCTCGCTCGACAGCCTTCGCATGCAGCGCGCCACCGAAGCCGCCCTCAGCGCGGTCACGCGCATGGGAGCCAACGCCATCATCATAGACATTACGGGCGCACGCATCGTTGACTCTCACGCGGTCGCCAACCTCGGCAACCTGGTGCTCGCGCTCAAACTAATCGGCGCGGAAACAATCGTCACGGGCGTCGGCGCGCACGCTTCACAGACGCTCGTTCGCCTCGGCGTGGACCTGACGGGCATGCGGACCTCCCGCACCTTCGCCGAAGCGCTCGCTTCCTTGATTAAATCGCAGCAAAATAACAATCATCAAGTGACAGGTGACAGGTAACAATTAACGGGTCGCACGCACAGCTTTTATGGTCCAATTACCTGTCACCTGTTATTCATCACTGGAAAGAGAATCATGGCATTAGCAAGAACCTTAGGTGAACTCAAAGAGAGCGGTTATCGCGGCGCGAGCGTCAAGGACGAACTGCGCGCCAACCTCATCAAAAAAATTCGCGCGGGCGAAAAACTTTTTCCGGGCATCGTCGGCTATGATGAGACGGTCGTCCCGCAGATAGTCAACGCCGTCCTCTCGCGCCACAACCTGATTCTGCTCGGCCTGCGCGGGCAGGCCAAGAGCCGCATCATTCGTCAACTCGCGGAATTACTGGACCAGCAGATGCCCATCATCGCCGGTTCCGAAATCAACGATGACCCGTTTCATCCCATCTCCGCCTACGGGCGGCAGATGATAGAAGCGCACGGCGACAGCACGCAAATCAGTTGGGTTGAGCGCGACGCGCGCTTTGTCGAAAAGCTCGCCACGCCCGATGTCACCATCGCCGACATCATAGGCGACGTGGACCCTATCAAAGCAGCGAAGGGCGGCCATCTCCTGAGCGATGAACTGACGATTCACTACGGCCTCTTGCCGCGCGCCAATCGCGGCATCTTCGCCATCAACGAACTGCCGGACCTCGCCGGAAAAATTCAGGTCGGCCTCTTCAACATCATGCAGGAAGGCGACGTGCAGATTAAAGGCTATCCGGTGCGCCTGCCGCTCGACGTGATGCTCGTCTTCTCGGCCAACCCCGAAGACTACACCGCGCGCGGCAAAATCATCACGCCCTTGAAGGACCGCATCGGCGCGGAAATCTCCACGCACTATCCGACGGATTTGCAACTCGGCGTCGAAATCACGCGTCAGGAAGCCTGGACCAATCGAGAAGAACTCAACGGCTCTCTACACATCCCGGACTTCATACGCGACCTCATCGAACAGATAGCCTTCGAGGCCCGCGACGACCAGCGCATAGACAAACGCTCCGGCGTCTCGCAACGCCTGCCCATCACCGTCATGGAATCCGTCGTCTCCAACGCAGAGCGGCGCATGCTCGTCACAGGTGAAGCAGAGGTCGTGCCCCGCATCTCAGACATCTACGCTTCTGTTCCCTCCATGACCGGCAAGATGGAACTCGAATACGAAGGCGAACAGATTGGACCACAAAAGATAGCTAAGGACTTAATCAAGCGCGCCGCCGGTGAAATCTTTGAAGGCTACTTCGTCGGCATAGACTTCTCCGCCACGACGCGCTGGTTCGACGCGGGCAACACCATTCGCCTCGCCGACACGGCCTCCGCCGAAGAGTGCATGCGGCTCCTCGACGCCGTCCCGGACCTGATAGACACAGCCCAGGTTCCCTTCGACTTCAACCGCGCCGACGAAGCCATCCTCGTCTCCGCCTGCGAGTTCGTCCTCGAAGGTCTCTACGCCCAGAACAAAATTAGCCGTAACGAAGAGGGCGGCTACACCGCCGCCACCAAAGCCAAAAAGGACCGGCGCGGCATGATCTACGATGACCTGACCGAAACGGGGCGTTATAGTTGATAATGGAGTAAGTTTCATTTGGGGACGGATTTCCAAAATCGTCTTAGTCATCGTTAGAACATAAGTGGTAATAAAATGAAGTTCACACGTTATTCTAAATTCAAGGGCTTCGATGTCTCGTCTTTGAACCTCGGCGAGTTGATGGAGGCGCTCTCTGATTCGCTGTTGCAATCGGGGTATGACGATGATTATTACTGGACCAGGCAGCGACGGGAGCAGGACACATCGTTGGATGCTTTGAGGCGCGCGCTGCTCAAGGCATTACTGGACCAGGGGGTGATTGACGAGCAACAGATTAGAGAGATGCTGGCCGATAATGAGGGGAAGTTTAAAGGCTCGCTCCTGGAGGAGATGCTCAACCAGCTTATAGAGCGGCTGGTCGAGGAGGGTTATCTGAATTTAAAGGAGGAGCAGCCGAATTCTCGTCAACAGAGAGAGCGGCGCAGGGGCGAGGGCGGGAGCGAGGGCGAGCCTTTGCCGCGCAACGTTCATTTTGAGGTGACGGAGAAGGGGCTGGATTTTCTTGGTTACAAAACATTGCGTAATCTGCTCGGCAGTCTGGGGAAGAGTTCCGTAGGGCGTCACGATACGCCGCATCTTTCGACGGGCGTTGAAGCGGCGCAGGCTTCAAAGCTCTACGAGTTCGGCGACACGATTAATCTGGACGTGAACGCGACGCTGCTCTCGGCGATTCAGCGCGAGGGTCTGGGCGTGCCGCTCAATCTGGAATACAGCGACCTTCATGTTCATCAATGCGACTATCAATCATCGTGCGCGACCGTCGTCATGCTCGACTGTTCGCACTCCATGATTCTCTACGGCGAGGACCGCTTCACGCCCGCGAAGAAGGTGGCGTTGGCGTTGGCCCACCTGATTCGCACGCAGTATCCGGGCGACTCGCTCAAGATAGTGCTCTTTCATGACTCTGCGGAAGAACTGCCGATGGCGCGCCTCGCGGCGACGCAGGTTGGCCCATACCACACGAACACAGCCGAAGGCTTGCGGCTCGCGCGGCGCATCCTACAGGCCCAGCGCAAGGAGATGAAACAGATCGTGATGGTCACGGACGGGAAGCCGACCGCCTGCTTTCTGGAACAGGGCGGCAACGCCAGCGCGAAGCAAGGCGGCGGCGCTTCAACCACCACGCGCAGACTCTACAAGAACCCCATGAGCCTGGACCCTTTCGTCATGGCCGAGACCTTCAAGGAGGTCCAGGCGTGCCGCAAGGCTGGCATCATGATTAACACCTTCATGCTGGCAAGCGATTATCACCTCGTCGAATTCGTCAAACAGATGACGGCCATGACCAACGGCAAAGCCTATTTTGCCAACCCGGAAAATCTCTCGCAGTTTGTCCTGATAGACTTTCTGCGACGGAAAAAAAGCCGGGTCAGATGAATCAAAGCAGGAGCCAGCAGTCAGAAGCCAGAAGCCAGAATGAAAAGCAAGCGAACCGTCTTTCTCCTGACTTCTGACTCCTGGCTCCCGGCTCCTGCTTCTCATGCGAACGTTGTATGAATTTCGATTCGTACAAAAAATCCTTTCCATCAACGCGCCTGTGGGTTCCCTACTTCGTCCTGCTGGTGGCACTGTTGCTCACGCTGCTCGCCACTTATTACGTCGCGTTGACGGCTGAAGCGCGCGACCGTCTCAGGTTCCAGAACGCGATTCAGGATAGCTCGGATGTCATCAAGAATCGTCTGGACACTTACATAGCCCTCTTGCGCGCGGGCAACGCGCTCTTCGTCGTTGATGAGAATGTCACGCGCGATGAGTTTCGTGAATACGTGGGCCGCCTGGACCTGCGCGCGAATTATCCGGGCGTGCAGGGCATGGGTTACTCGGAGCGCGTTCGTGCCGAAGAGAAAGACGCGCTCGTGGCGCGCATGCGGCAACAGGGCTTGACTGACTTTCAAATTCGCCCGGATGAACCGCGCTCCGAATATCACGCGATTATTTATCTTGAGCCGATGGATAAGCGCAACGCGGTCGCGCTCGGCTTCGACATGTTCACGGAGCCGACGCGGCGCGCGGCGATGGAACGCGCGCGCGATACGGGCCTTCCGGCGGCTTCGGGTCCGGTCACGCTGCTTCAGGAAATAGATGCGGACAAGCAGACAGGGTTTCTCATCTACGTTCCGGTTTATCGCGGCGAGGGTCTGCCCGAAACAGTAGAGGCCAGGCGTGAGGCTCTGGAAGGATTCGTCTATAGCCCTTTTCGCACGGGCGATTTGCTCAGAGGCATCTTCGGCAACGAGCTTCACCGCCAGGTTGATTTTCGCATCAACGATGCAAACGAAGCGACGGGCGGCGGGCTGCTCTACGATTATCAACACGCGGGCGAGCAGGGCAACGCGTCCTACAGCCCGCGCTTCACGGCCAACAACCGGCTCGAAGTTGCCGGACGCACATGGAGCATGTCCTTCATCACGCGCCCGGAATTCGACGCGGCTTCGGGGATGAACCTTGCGCCCTTCACCCTCGCCGGAGGCGTCCTCGTCAGCCTGTTGCTGTTCGGCGTCACGCTCTTGCAGACGCGCGCGCGAACCGCAGCCGAAAGGTCCGCTTCCGAGTTGAACCGCTCACTCGCAGAGCGCAAGCAGATTGACGAAGCCTTGCGCGGAAGCGAAGAGCGTTACCGTGAGTTGTTCGAGAATGCCAACGACATCGTCTTCACGCTCGACCTCGAAGGCAACCTGACTTCGCTCAACAAGGCGGGCGCACAGGTCTCCGGCTATACCCGCGAAGAATTCCTGGGCCAGAGCATTACGCGCATCCTCACGCCTGAGAGCGTAGAGGTGATGTGGGGCATGCGTAATCGCAAAATCGCGGGCGAGGCCCGGACCAACTACGAGCTTGAGATGATTGCCAAAGATGGCCGCCAGGTAAGAATAGAAGTCAGCAGCCGTCTCATCTATGGCGATGATGGGCCAATTGGCATTCAGGGAACCGCGCGCGACATCACGGAGCGCAAGCGCGTCGAACAGGCTTTGCATGAGGCGGACCAACGCGCGCTCGTCGAATACGAACGCCTGCTTGAGAGAATCGCTGTGCTGGCCCAGGCGCTCGGCACGGCGCGCGACCTGCTCACAGTCTACAGGGCTTTAAGAGATTTCGCGGTCGTCTCTGTGCCTTGCGTCGGTATCTTCATCTCGCTGTATGACCCGCAGAAAGAGTGGCGCACTGCCGCTTATGCATGGGGCGATGATGAGGAGGCGGATGTCTCCGCACTGCCGCCGATGCCTATCAGCACAGACGGCCCGAATAGCCGCGCTGTCAAGACCGGCGAGATAGTCATCACGGATGATTATATGACGGCGACGAGAGGACATCCGAGCGTGCTTATTGGTCCAGACAACGGACTGCGCCCGCAGTCTTCGATGGCGGTCCCGATGGCCTTCAGGCGTCGCATCGTCGGGACGCTTGAGGTTCAATCATACGCGCGCAACGCTTACACGGAGCATCACGCGACGGCGATGCGAATGGCCGCCAACCTCGTCGCCATCGCCATCGAGAACGTGCGCCTGCTCGAACATGAGAGCCGCGCGCGCGCCAGTGCGGAAGAGTCCAATCGCATGAAGGACGAGTTTCTCGCCACCGTCTCGCATGAACTGCGCACGCCCTTGACCTCTATCCTCGGCTGGTCGCAGATGCTGCGCGGCGGCCAGCTTGAGGAGACGGTCTCCGCGCTCGCGCTCGAAACCATAGAGCGCAATGCGCGGGCGCAGTCGCAGATTATAGACGACATACTAGATGTCTCGCGCATCATCACGGGCAAGCTCAACATTGATGCCAAACCCGTCGAACTCATCAACATCATCGAAGCGGCGGTCAACGCCGCCTCTCCCGCCGCCAGCGCGAAGAACATACAGATAGAGACCCTCTTCGACACGCCGACCGGCTTCGTGCGCGGCGATGCCAACCGCTTGCAGCAGGTGGTCTGGAACCTGCTCTCCAACGCGGTCAAGTTCACGCCGCAGGGCGGGCGCGTGCAGATTCGTCTGCAACATTCCGCCACCGATGTCTTGATTAGCATCAAGGACACGGGCCAGGGCATCAGCCCGGATTTTCTCCCGCATGTCTTCGAGCGTTTCCGGCAAGCAGACAGCACGACCACCAGACAGCACGGCGGCCTCGGCCTCGGACTAGCTATCGTGCGCCACCTCGTAGAACTGCACGGCGGCACGGCCCAGGCCGAGAGCGCGGGCCAGGGCGCGGGCGCGACCTTCACGGTGAGCCTGCCTTTGATGGGCACGCTCTCCGAAACGCAGGCGAGCGGGGCTGGTCCAATTGCTGGTCCAATTATCGCCAGCGATGATGGGCCAACGGATGGTCCACACTCGCTCGCGGGCCTACACGTTCTGCTGGTTGATGATGAGAAGGATACTCTCGCCATGCTGCGGGTGATTCTTGAGCAGAGGCAGGTGATAGTGACCGCCGCATCCAGCGCGAGTGAAGCCCTCAAGGCTCTTGAGCTATCCAGGCCGGACGTGCTCGTCTCGGACATAGGCATGCCGGACCAGGACGGCTACGAGTTGATAAGGCGCATCCGGGCGATGGATGCGGCGCGCGGCGGCGCGATTCCGGCGGTGGCCCTCACGGCCTACGCCAGAGACGATGACCGCCGACGCTCTATGGACGCAGGTTATCAAGTCCATCTCTCGAAGCCCGTCGAGCCCGCCGAACTCTTCAGAGTCCTGGTCCAGCTTGCCGCCGGAAATGAGAATGGAAACAAGCGAAACGGCGGGTAGTTAATGAAGCATTTCTCGCTTGAAGAAGAGTAAGCCGTGATAAAGTTTGCGCTATAGAATTTCTTTTCCGAGAGCGGGAGGAACGCAAGATGAGTACAGCGCGCGTGCGTGATATCGAGATGGCTTACGATGATGCGGGCAGTGGTCCGCCGCTCATCCTGCTTCACGGCTTTCCCTTCAATCGCTCGATGTGGCGCGAGCAGGCCGAAGCGTTGAGCGAGAGATACCGCGTCATCACGCCGGACCTGCGCGGGATGGGAGAGACGACCGCCGCCGTCGCAAGTGTTGGCGATGAGCCAGCCACTATGAACATGATGGCGCAGGATGTCGCGGATTTAATGGACCAATTGAGAATCTCGCGCGCCGCCATCGGCGGCATCTCGATGGGAGGCTATGTCGCGCTCGCGCTGGTCCATAAATTTCGCCTGCGCGTGCGAGCGTTGATACTGGCCGACACGAGGCCGCAGGCAGACACGGATGAAGCGCGCGCCAATCGTGAGCAACAGGCCCGCAAAGTTTTAGACGAAGGCATGGATGCTCTGGTAGAAGCGATGCTGCCCAAACTGCTCGCGCCCTCGACCATCAACGAACAACCTTCGATAGTTGAACGACTGCGCGAGATGATGACCGGGACCGGCGCGGCGGGCGCGGCGGCGGCCCTGCGCGGAATGGCCCTGCGCAGCGACCGCACATTTTTTCTGCCCGACATACTCGCGCCGACGCTCATCATCGTCGGCAGCGAGGACCGCATTACGCCCCTGGAAGATGCCGAACTGTTGCGGCGCGAAATACGCGGCTCGCGCCTGGAAGTGATAGAGGGAGCGGGCCACGTCTCGAACCTCGAACGACCCATGCAATTCAACTACGCGCTCAAGGATTTTCTGGACGCGCTGCAACCTTGAGGGAAGAAGATAATTGGACCAATTTTTAAAGTACAAGATTGAAGAGCGCGTGCGCTGGGGCGATGTGGATGCCGCGCGCATCATCTTCTACGGAGCTTACATACGCTTTTTCGAGTTCGCGGAAACCGAACTCTTCCGCGCCGTCGGCCTGCCCTACAGCGTGATGTTCGATGAACTGGACATCTGGCTGCCCCGCGCGCATCTCGAATGCGACTTTCATCACGCAGCCCAACTGGATGACATGCTCGAAGTCAGCGTCTACGTCGGACGCATCGGCACGAAATCTCTCAGACTCAATTTCGAGGTCCGCCGCAAGGACGAAGAAACCATCATCGCCGAAGCACACTTCGTCCTCGTCTCCGTCCGCCGCCACACCTTTGAATCCGTCCCCGTCCCCCAGGAAATCAGAGACCGCCTCGCACCATATACGCAAGAGCAAGTAGGAAGTAGGAAGGATGAAGGATGAGAGACGAGCTATTGAACGGTTGAATAGTATTTCTCTCATCCTTCATCCTTCCTACTTCCTACTTGCTGTCAAATCGGTTTGATGACGCTGCGGGCGAGTTGGCGTTTGAGGTTTTGATAGCCTTGATCTCCGGCGATGAGTTTGCCGAGGATTCTTTGAATGCCGCGATGGCCGCGCGCGAATTCGATCATGCGTTCGGTGAAGGGCGCGCCCCAGAAGGTTCCGTAAAAACGTCGTCGCATCTCGGCGGCGCGTCGCAACTCGCCGCCGAAATCGGCGCGCCAGCGTTCTTCATAAGCGGCGGGGTCGCCCGCCAGGTAAGCTTCCGCGAAGAGTTCGGCGGAGCGCAACGCATAGTAGATGCCCTCGCCCGTCACGGGGTCTGCGAAGCCCGCCGCGTCTCCGAGAAGAGCCCAACCATCGCCGCACGCGCGCCGCGTGTCCCAGGTCGCGGGGGCGAGGCCGGGGATGCGCGCGGCATAGCGTTCGGCCCGCCGTCGCAAATCCTTTTCGATGCGTTCATCGCGCGCGGCGTCCTTCGCTTTACTGGTCCAGATATGCGCGCCCGCGTCTTCGCGCTGGCGATAGTAGCCGAGCATGAAATCCCAGAGCAGGCGGTCGAGCGCGTTGTGGTCGAAGGCATCCTGCGAGGTGGCGATGCCGAATGAGATGTGGTCCAGGCGCGGGAAGGCCCAGGCATAACCGGCCCAGCCGGGGAGGAAGGCGACGACGGTCGGTGCGCTTTCTTGAGTGGGGAGGGGCGTGCGATAGCCGAAGGCGACTTCCATCTCGGAATTCGGAAGCGAACCGGCGAGCGTTCTGGCGATGCGGCTATTCGCGCCGTCGGCGGCGACGAGGAGGGGCGCGCGCCATTCGAGGCGGCGTTGCGGCGCGACGGCGCGCACGGTCCAGGGTTCTTGATGAGAGGCACGCTGTTGAAACGAGACGCGTTCGGTGAAGATGTGCGCCCCGGCCTGTGCGGCGCGCGTGCGTAGAAAAGTATCGAAGGTGCGGCGCGAGTAGATGGCGAAAGGCTCTTCGAGTTTGAGATGGAGCTTGCGTCCGGCGGGCGAGTACATCAAGAGTTCGTCAACCGTGCGACCGATGGCTTCGTTGAGATAGGGCCAGGCTTTGAGAGCTTTGGAAGTGACGCCGCCGCCGCAAGCCTTCGGTTCATCTCCGGGCCTGCCGTCGAAGAGCGCGACGCGCACCCCTGCGCGCGCCAACCGCTCAGCCGCGAATGAACCCGCCGGACCCGCGCCGACAATCAAGACATCAAACTCTTGGCTCGCCATCGCTCTCTCTTCTTCTAACTCTTCGGAACGTAAGCAACGCTCGCTCTCGTTCGCCTCTTTCGCTCACGCGCGAGACATCATAATTGGCTTTCGCCTGAGAGCGCAATCAGGGTTGCCGTGTGGCGCGCCCTGTATGTTAAAATGCATCCGTTCCTCGAATCAGTTTGTCGTTCAATTCCCTGCCGCGCGTTCTTGAAAGGAATGAGCGGTCTTGAATTGTTGTTGCTCTACAACGAGCGCGTCAGTTATTTGTGAAAGAGATGAGCACGAATCCGATAGTCTTCGCGGGCATCGCGCCGCATCCGCCGATCATGGTCCCGGAGGTGGGCCGCGAGGCGATTGCGGATGTGCGCGGCTCGATTGAGGCGATGCGGGAATTCACCGCGCGCATCATTGCGAGTGGCGCGGAGACGGTCGTTATCATCTCGCCGCACGCGCCGCTTGATGCGCGCGCGTTTGTGGCTTACCAGGAAGAGGAATTGTGCGGCAACTTCGCAAACTTTCGCGCGCCGGAAGCGAGCGTCGCCGCGCCGCTCGATGAAGAGTTGTTGAAGGAGATTGCGCGCGCCGCCGCGTCTGAGTCATTGGAGGTCGTGGGCTTGCGCGGCCAGGAGTTGGACCACGGGACGGCAGTGCCGCTCTACTTTCTTCAGCGCAACGGCTGGCGTGGGCCCATCGTCGCGCTCGGCTATACTTTCCTTTCAAACGAAGCCCACCTGCATTTCGGCAATTGCATCAGGCGCGCGGCTGAGCGAACGGGGCGGCGCGTGGCCTTTGTCGCCAGTGGCGATTTGAGTCACAGGCTGAAGCCGGATGCGCCCGCAGGATATCAACCGCAGGCGCACCTCTTCGACGAAGAGATAGTCGAGAGCGTGCGCAAAGGCATGCCCGAACGCATCATTGATATTGACCAGAATTTGCGAAAGCTGGCGGGCGAGTGCGGCTATCGCTCTCTGCTCGTCGCGCTCGGCGTCGCGGAGGGCGCGATGTCGGCGTGCGAAGTGCTGCATTATGAAGCGCCATTCGGCGTCGGCTATTTGACGGCGCAAATCGTGCTCGCGCAGGAGGAGCCGGAGGAGCAGAAGCGGGAGTTGGAAGAGAATGAGGAGCGCGGGACCGAATTGCCCGCGTTGGCGCGTCGCGCGGTGGAGACTTTCGTGGACGAGGGGAAAGTTTTAGAGAAGCCGTCCGCGCTGTTTGGAATGTTGGGCCAACGCGCCGCTTGCTTCGTCTCGCTCAAGACTCATGCGGGAGAGTTGCGCGGGTGCATAGGGACGATTCAGCCTTTGAAGGCGTCGCTCGCAGAAGAGTTGATAGCCAATGCCGTGAGCGCGGCCACGCGCGACCCGCGCTTTGCGCCTGTCGAGGCTGAAGAGTTGCCGGACCTGGTTTACTCCGTTGATGTCTTGCACGAACCCGAAGAGGCGAAGTTTGACCAGCTTGACCCGAAGAATTACGGCGTCATAGTGGAAGATGAGGCGGGCGTCTATCGCGGGCTGCTCCTGCCGGACCTGAAGGGCGTCGAGACGGCCCGGCAGCAGGTTGAGATAGCGGCGCGCAAGGCTGGCATTCCTCAGGGCACGCCGCTCCGGCTGTGGCGTTTTCGCGTCGAGCGTTTTCGTGAGGCGGCGTAAAAGGCGAGAGCCGCAATAGTAGTCAACTTAAATCAACAGAACTCTAAGGAGAAGATTGATGGCAAACGACGAGCAGACTAAATCAACTTTGAAAGACACTTCCGCCGACCCGGAATTGAGACCGGATACGACGCCCGACCCGGTTGAGAAACTCAATCCGGCCAACGACGAACGCTCGCTCGATATAGGCGAGTCCGGACAGTTCGCGCCCGGCGGATATTATAACCAGCAGGGTGTGAATAAACCCGACAGGATTGACCTGGATGAGCAGTTTCCCGCAGGCAAGAAGGATGATTAATCCGGATAGCAAGCAATGCCGTCCTCGCATGATGCAAAAGGAGGTTAAGGTCATGGCTAAAACCATCGTCTCTGCCTTCCACAGTTCGGAGGCAGCGGCACAGGTTCTCAATTCTATCGTCTCAGACGGTTTCGACTCGCACCTTTTCTCGGTCATCGAACCGGCACGCACCGCCGTGCCCGCTTTCGATTCCGCGCTTCATGATGTGACGAGCATACAGGCGCGTCTTTATAAGAATGATTTGCGGCGGGGCGAGTCCTTGCTCGTCGCGCGCGTCAGGGAGCGGGATGTCGCGCGCCTCATCAAGCTCTTACAGTCCATCGGAGGCCATCATATAGAGGCGTTCGACCCGCTCGAAGGTTCCTGAAATTCAAAACGCGCGCCTCTTCTGCGCCGCCCGGACACAAAAAAAGCCGCTGCATACGCGAGATGCATGCAGCGGTTTAATCCACAGGAGGAAAAGGAACTACATTCTAAAGGCCAGCGCGCGGCCTGTCAAATAATCGTTGGATGGTGGACGGTGAAGATGAAAAGCAAGCTATCTTTTCTGAACGCCGTCCGCTTTTTTTCACTCTCCAATGCTCACCGTTTTATCTCCCGCCTGAAATACTTTCCTCTACTTTGCCAGTAATCAGTAGAAGGTCGGAAGCGAATGTTTGTTGAGGCTTGAAACAAAAGCTTTGAAGTTGGGCGAAAGCGGCTTATAGTGTCACAGCCAGAAGATGTCGCAAGCCGGGCTTTTCAGATTATCCGCCGCATAGCCCGTTGGAACTCCACCGAGAGAGAGATAAGCATCGAAAGTCTCCCTCACCCACACAACCTTCGTCATTAGCCTTCCGCGTCAGCGTCTTTACAGATGCCGCCATGTTCTAACCTCTAAATCAGACTCAGATAAGGAGACCTCCTTCAATGATAGACCCAACTAAAAATTTAGCGACTAATCAAGAGTTGAGCGAGTGGACCGTGATGATTTACTTCGCCGCCGATAACGACCTGATTCCGGCTGCCGCCGCAGACCTTGCGGAGATTAAGGAGATAGGCTCAAACAAAGAGGTCCATGTCATCGCGCAGAACATCGTTCCCGCCACAGGACTGACCGCCCGCTATCGTCTGCGCAAGGGAACGTTTCTGGAAGAAGATATACGGCAACTACTCGAACCCAATTTAGACCACCCGCCAGCATCACTATCAGACTTCGTCTGCTGGGCGATAGACGAGTATCCCGCCAGGCGTTACATGGTCGTCCTGTGGGGTCACGGCCTCGGATGGGAAGGGCATGAGTTGCATCCGATTGACCCGAAGAACACGACGGGCCGCAAGATGAATGCGGCGGATAAAATTCTGAACGTCGGCAAGCGGCGAACACTTGACCGCATGATGCAGACTGCGCCCGTGGCTCGCACGATGGGTATGCAAGGGCCGGGGGCTGCGGCTGTTGCGGTCATAGATGAAGAGCCGGAGACCTCGCCGCCTGACTTTCTAGACAGCGATAACTTGCGTGACGCGCTCGCCAAAATCAAGGTCAAGATTAACGAGAAGGCTGGCATCTCTTCGACTAACGGCGCGGCGCGCAAGATAGATATTCTGGGCATGGACATCTGCTTGATGGCGATGGCGGAGGTCGGCTATCAGGTGCGAGAGAGCGTTGATTTCATGGTCGCGTCGGAGGAAGCCGAGCCAGCCGAAAGTTGGCCCTATGCCAGCATCCTCTCGGACCTCCATGAGAGGCCGGACCTCGCGCCGGACGACCTGGCCGTCAGAATCGCGCGCAAGTACATCCTCTATTTTCAGAAAGAGGGCAAGTTCATCACGCAGTCCGTCTGTAATCTGAGCCGCGCGAATGAGCTACTTCATAAACTCAAAGAACTGGCGAGGGTGCTCAAGAACGCCTTCGCGGCCAATGATGAGCAGGTGATGTACGCCGTCATGATGGCGCGCAGCATGGCCCAATCCTATTACATGAAAGAGTTCATAGACCTCCATCATTTCTGCGACCAGTTGTTGAAAATCTGCGAGGGCGGGGGAGCGAAGTTCAAGCGCATGGGCGAGCCATCGGAGCGGCTCTTGTATGTCCGCGAGAACTGCGCAGAGATTCTCAATGTCATTCGCGCTCAAGCGTATCATCAGGGCAGGGACCAGAGCGTCGGCTTCGTCTACGATTACGGCTTCTACGGATTTCCCTTGAGAGACTCCAACGGCGTCTCCATCTATTTTCCGTGCGACCGGATAGAACCCGGTTACGCCGACCTGGACTTTAACCGCAATAAGGAGACCGAAGACGAGACCACCTGGAACGACTTCCTCACGGAATTCGTCCTGGGCTTCCCTGGACCAGATGACCCGCCCAAGACGCCCACAGGGAACGCGCCGACCAGCAACAATCTCAAGGGTAAAGCCGGAGACCCCAACAAGGGCAAAGCCGGAGACCCCAACAAAGTGCCGACGCCTCCCTCCGAACACTTGCCGCAACTCATCGGCGGTTCGCCAGATGGAAAGATGCCGGGCGGCGCGGCCAGCGAAGCGAGCAATGCATACTCTGAGTAGCAGCAGGAAGGGGAGACGGCCTTTTAAGCGAGGCGCGTCTTAGAACTCAACTAACCGGTCATGCTTAAGCGCCGAAGAGAGAAGGATGGTCCAACCGGGCCATCCTTCTCTCTTGTTTGATGAAGGCAAGAAGGCGTGAGCAGCAGCTTGGGATGATGAGAGATTAAAGGTCCAGCATGCTGGTGAAATCTTGTGCGCCCGCAAGAATTCATGTTAGATAGTGCGGTGCGCAAGATATGGGGACCATCCCCGAAACGCAAGCGCCGTTCAGCTGACAGGCTGATAGATGAGCCTTGCGTCCTTCCTCATCCGTTACCTTTGCCTCTTGGTCCGTGCGTTGCGATGGTTTTTCAGTAGAGGTCACTACTTACATGATTCGGCGGATGGAACAACGCTCAAACGCGTGTGGGTTACGCCGCACGCGCGTCTTGCTGCGGCTGGCTTTGTTGACCGTCGCCCTCGTCTGGTCAACGACTCTCGCCGCCGTTCCTCGCGCCCGCGCGGCGCGCGATACGCCGCCAGGTCTTCCGGCTTCGCCCGGAGCAATCGAACGAGAGATATCGGGAAGAGAGGTTCACGTTTATCGCATCAAGCTCAACTCGCGCTCCTTCCTTCGCCTCACGATGGAAGGCCGGGGCACTAGTTTAACTCTCGCCTTATTTGGACCAGGAGGGCGCAGGCTGCCTCTCTCCGAGACGCACTGGCATGGACGCTCTTCCTTCTCGCTGCTGGCGAAGTCTTCCGGCTCTTACAGGCTGGAGGTGAAGCCGAAGAATGCGAAGGAGCAGGGCGCGGGGGCTGCGAGTTATAGTTTGCGCGTCGAAGAGTTGAGGCCCGCGACCGGCGATGATGCAAAACGCATCGCCGCCGAACGCGCCCTCGCTGAAGCTGCACGACTCGGCTCCGAATGGAAGCCCGACTCTTTCCGGCGCGCTCTCGGAAAATATGAAGAGGCCGTGATGATCTGGCAGGTCACGGGGAACAAGTCAGAAGAGGCGCGCACGTTGGCTTGCATAGGCGAAGTTTATGACCGCCGTGGGGCGCGCAAGGAAGCTCTCATAATTTACGAGTTGGGTCTGGGACTGAGCCGCGAAGCGGGAGACCGCGCGACGGAAATCGAACTGCTCAACAACATCGGCTATGCTCATGCTTATCTCGGAGACAACCGTTGCGCGATTGATTACTGCACGCAGGCTCTGCAACTGAGCAGGGCCGAAGCGGACAGGCGCGGCGAGGCGCAAGCCCTCAACAATCTCGGCGAGGCTTACTACAACCTCAGCGAAGAACAAAAGTCTCTGGACCATTCCAACCGCGCGCTCGACCTCGCCCGCGACCTCGGAGATGAGAGAGGGCAGGCACAGGCGTTGAATAATCTGGGCTATACCTATTACGACCTGGGCGAGATGCAGAAGTCTTTCGATTATCAACAGAACCGCGCGCTCCCGCTCTGGCAATCTCTGGGCGACTTGCGAGGACAGGCCGAGACCCTCACGGCCACGGGCATCGTCTACTCTATCCTGGGCGAAAAGCAGAAGGCGTTGGATGTTCACAATCGCGCGTGGCGGATTTTCCAGACGATGGGCGACCGCAACGGCGAAGCGCGCGCGCTCAACGGAATCGGCTTCGCTTACCTGGACGCGGGCGAGCAGACGAAGGCTCTCGACATCTATACGCGCGCGCTGCAAATCTCGCGCGAGGTCGGTTATCGTCAGGGTGAAGCGATAGAACTGGGCCGCATCGGTGATATTTACGCCTCTCTCGGCGAGAGGGAAAAGGCCCTGGACTATTATCAGCAGGAACTCAAGCTGGACCAGGAAAGCCTCGACCCGCGCACGGAAGGTTATGACCTCAAACGCATCGGCGACCTCTATTTCGATGAAGAGAAGGAGACCGCGCTCTCCTTTTACGAACGCGCGCTCGCGCTCGGCAGGAGCGTCGCGGACAAACGCGGCATCGTCTCCGCGCTTAACGGCATAGGCACTCTCTACGAGAGAGGCGGCGAGAGCGAGTGCGCGCTCGATTGTTATCAAGAGGCTCTGCTCTTGAGTCGCGCGGCGCAGGATAGAGGCAGAGAGGCTCTGACGCTTTATCATCTCGCGCACGTCGAGCGTGATAGCGGCAATCTCGTCGCGGCCCGCGCTCACATAGAATCATCCATCGGCATCATCGAATCGCTGCGCACCAATCTTGCCAGCGAAGACTTGCGTTCATCGTACCTGGCATCCGTCCACCAGCATTATGAACTTTACACGGACCTGCTGATGCGCCTTCATGCACAGAATCCGTCGGGCGACTTCGCGGCTGCCGCGCTGCAAGCAAGCGAGCGCGGGCGGGCGCGTTCGCTGCTCGAACTTCTGGCGCAGGCCCACGCAAACATACGCCAGGGCGCGGACCCTTCGCTGCTCGAACGCGAGCGCGCTTTAAAGCAATCGCTCAAGGACCAGTCGCAGCGTCAGATGAACCTGCTCAATCAAGAGGAGACGCAGGAGCAGTCCGCCGGAATAGCCGAGCGGATTCGAGAGTTGACCATCAGTTACGACGAGGTCGAATCGGAGATAAGGGCCAGAAGCCCGCACTACGCGACGTTGACGCAGCCGCAACCGCTCACGCTCGCGGAGATGCAAACAGAGCTTGATGAGCAGACCTTGTTGCTCGAATACTCTCTGGGTGACGAGCGCAGCTACCTGTGGGCCGTCACGCAGAACGCTATCAAGGGTTACACGCTGCCTGCCCGCGCGTCTGTCGAAGAGAGCGCGCGCCGCGTTTACGAGTTACTCATCGCGCGCAATCGTCGCGTCGCGGGCGAGAGCATCAAAGAGCGCATGAACCGTTGGCGGCTGGCAGAGGAAGAGTATCCTCAAGCTGCTGCGGAACTCAGCCGCATGCTGCTTGGACCTGTCTCTTCGCTGCTGGAACATAAGAGAATCCTGGTCGTCAGCGACGGCGCGTTGCAGTATGTTCCGTTCGCGGCGTTGCCCGCGCCCGCGCCGGACGGGGGCGTTGATGAGTTGGCCCATGATGAGAGTGATGCTATTGAGAGCGGCGATGCGATGGGGCCTCTCGTGGTCCAACATGAAATCGTGAGCCTGCCTTCGGTCTCCGTCCTCGCCGCGCTCAGAAGAGAGTTGCGCGAGCGAGTGCCCGCCGCCCGTCAACTGGCAGTCTTCGCGGACCCCGTCTTTGATAAAGAGGACAGCCGCGTTGGAACGGGAAGGAGAGGGCGTCAGAAAAACTTTTCCCGGACCATCCATGCTGAGAGCTTTTCATCTCATCATGCTTCGGCTGGACCAGTATCAGGCTCGGAGACGGAACGCTCCATCAATCAACCGGGATTGACGGATGATGGACCAGTAATCGCGCGGCTTCCCTTCTCGCGCGACGAGGCGAAGTCTATTCTCGCGCTGGTCCCGGCCAGGAACCGTATGGAGGCTCTGGATTTTGATGCGAACATGAGGGCCGCGCTGGACCCGCAGTTGGGCCAGTATCGCATCGTTCATTTCGCCACGCATGGCCTCTTGAACAGCGAGCACCCGGAGTTGTCGGGCATCTTGCTCTCGCTCGTTGATAGAGCGGGGCGACCGCAGGAGGGCTTTCTACAGTTGCAAGAGATTTATAATCTCAACTTGCCCGCGGACATGGTGGTCCTGAGCGCGTGCCAGACGGGCCTCGGCAAGGAGATTAAGGGCGAAGGGTTGGTCGGGCTGACGCGCGGCTTTATGTACGCGGGCGCGGCGCGTGTGACGGCGAGTTTGTGGAAGGTGGACGATGTGGCGACAGCCGAGTTGATGCGCGGCTTCTATCGCGGCATGCTGGCGGAAGGATTGCCGCCCGCGTCCGCTTTGCGCGCGGCGCAGGTCAACATGTGGCGACAGAAACGCTGGCGCGCGCCCTATTACTGGGCCGCCTTCGTCATCCAGGGCGAGTGGAAATGAGGCTCGGAGAAGAGCGTGGTGAAGATGAATCTTATGCGACGAGATGAGGGTCTTGATTGCGCGGGGGACGAGGCATGACGAATGATACTCCTCATCTGAAGAAGGACTGGGTTCCGAATAAAGAATCTTTCGATAGCCTGCTGGCCTGTCTTGACGAAGACCGCGAGCGCGCCGCCGAGTTGTACGTCACTATCCGCGCGCGGCTCGTCAAGTATTTCGAGTGGCGCGGCTGCCTGACGCAAGATGAGTTGGCGGACGAAACCATCAACCGCGTCACCAGAAAAATCTCCGAGGGCGAAAGCATACAGAACCTGCAAAGCTATTTTTACGGCGTCGCTCGCATGCTCTTTATGGAGACGCTCAAGGAGCAGGAGAAGCAGCGTCAGGCGTTGGACCATTTATCGCTCTCCGTCCCGTTCGTCGAGGAGCGGACGGAAACGGAAGCGCGCATCGTCTGCTTTGATTCCTGCCTGGGCAGTTTGCCGGAAGAAAACCGCCGCTTAATCCTGGAGTATTTCGAGGGCCAAGGGCGCGCGCGGATAGAAAGACGGAAGGCGCTGGGGGAAGGTCTGAAAGTCTCGCTCAATGCGTTGCGGATTATCGTGCATCGAATCAGAAACGAGCTTGAGCAGTGTGTGGAGAAGTGCATGGGCCATCCCGTCGGCGAGATGAAATAGAAACGCGCTTTCCGACACACATAAAGGGGCAGGGATTTTCAGTGGACCAAAATTTAGACAAAGACAGAGTTGTAGTTCGTTATCTTCTTGGAGAGTTGTCCGATGAAGAGCAGGTCAGGCTTGAGGAAAAATATTTCGGCGACGATGAATTTTTCGAGCAGGTGCTGGTCGTCGAAGACGAACTGATAGACGCTTATGTGGGCGGAGAGCTTTCGGCGCGCGAGCGTGAGCTTTTCGAGAAGCGTTTCAGCCTCTCCGAAAAACATCATCAGAGGCTCGCGTTCGCCAGGCTGCTCAACAAATCACAGACGCCCGCGACGGCGGCTGACAGAACGGGGACGCCAGCACCTGAGCCTGTCAGTTGGTGGCGTTCGGGGTTCGGGTTTCTGCGCGCGCAAAATCCTATCATCCAATTCGCGCCGCTCGCTTTGCTCCTACTCATCGCGCTGGCCTTGTTCAGCCTCGTGCGATGGCGACAGCAGAGCGGGCCTTCTCAATCGCTGGCGCAACAGCAAGAAAACAGAGAGCCGCCGCCAGCCAACGTGAGGCCGAAGCAGAACTCGCAGGGACGCCCCCCCGCGACGCTCTTGCTCGTCCCCGGTTCCGTCAGAAGCGTGGGCACGGCGAACACTTTATCAATCCCAACGGATGCGGAACAGGCGACGGTTCAGATTATTCTCGAAGAGGATTCGTACAAGCTCTACCGCGCGGAGATTAAGAGGGTAGGGGGGCACGCCGTCCCCCTGTTGAAAGACGGCTTGGTGGAATCCCAGGCGACGGATGCGGGCGAGAGGGCGTTGGTCTTGAAGATACCCGCGCAACTTTTGGCCGCAGGAGATTACCAGTTGCGGCTCGGCGGCGTCACCGCAGGTCAAAAGACGGAGACCATCGCCGATTATAATTTTCGAGTCGTGAAGAAGTGAATTTTTTTTCGGCGGAGGATGAAATGTTTTGCGCTCAACGTGCATTAATAGATGGAGGCGCATTTTCGGATGGCTTCCGTTTCGAGCCAGGGGTTTGGGCTAACAGATGTTCGCGCCTTTCCCTTCCCCCGCCGTTTAAAGTTCAGGCTTCCTCACACATCAAACTCACCCCACAAAACGAATGCGGCTGAGTGTCAAACTCAGCCGCATTCGTCCGCGACGGTTTTTTCCGTATACGCGAGGGGGCGATGAACTAAACGTCAAGGTTCTTGACATCGAGCGCGTTGTCTTCAATGAAGCGTCTGCGCGGCTCGACGGCGTCACCCATCAGCACCGTGAAAATCTGATCGGTCTCCACAGCATCGTCCACCTTGACCTGTAAGAGCGTGCGCTTCTCAGGGTTCATGGTCGTCTCCCAGAGTTGCTCCGGGTTCATCTCGCCCAGCCCCTTGTAACGCTGAATGGTGAGGTCTTTCTTGGCTGAAGCGAGCACGCGTTCGAGCAAGGCTTCGCGCGTCGGGATTTTCTCGCTTGAACCGTTCTCTCCGGCGATGAAGGGAGCGGGAAGGCGTTCTTCGAGCATCGTGTACAATTCGACAGCCTTCTGAAATTCCACGTAGCTCGCAAAGTTCCAGTCTATGCAGACGCTGACGCCCGTCTGTGCCGTCGTCTTGACTTCCCACAGCCCGTGCTCCTCGTCCGTGGAGAGTTCCGTGTCATAGCCTTCGACGCGCAGCACATCCGCGACGCGCTCCATCAGTCCACCGTCCTGAAAGATTGTGCGCAGGTTCATGCCGGGCTCGCGCAAGACGCCCTTGCGACCCGCGACGGCATTGAGCAGCGTGTCCATGAGATGACTGTCGCCGCCGAGCCTGCGCGTCGTCTTCTCGCAGAGACGTTTGAACTCGACCATCTGCTCCAACATCTTCGCCAGTTCCTTGCCTTCCGTGACCGTCTTAGAATCGCCGCACTTAATCTTCATGTCGCTCGTCGCCTGCCGCATCATGAAGCGCACCATCGAACGTTCGTCCTTGATGTACTCCTCTTTCTTCCCGCGTTTCACTTTGAACAACGGCGGCTGCGCGATGTAGACGTGGCCCTTCACGACGAGGTCCATCATCTGACGATAGAAGAAGGTGAGCAGCAACGTGCGTATGTGCGAGCCGTCAACGTCCGCGTCCGTCATCAGGATAATCTTGTGATAACGAAGCTTGCTGATGTCCATGTCCTGGCCGATGCCCGCGCCGAGCGCAGTTATCAAAGTCTTAATCTCGCCGTGTCCGAGCATCTTATCAACGCGCGCCTTCTCGACGTTCAGGATTTTACCTTTCAACGGGAGAATAGCTTGATTCTTACGGTCGCGCCCCTGCTTGGCGGAGCCACCGGCGGAATCTCCCTCGACGATGTAAATCTCGCAGAGGGCCGGGTCGCGTTCCTGACAGTCCGCCAGTTTGCCCGGCAACATGGTCGAACCCATCGCACCCTTGCGCACTATCTCGCGCGCCTTGCGTGCGGCCTCGCGCGCGCGGGCCGCGTCCACGGCTTTGCCGACGATCTTCTTGGCGACCGAAGGATTCTGTTCAAAGAACTCCGTCAGGCGTTCGTTGAGAAACGATTCGACCGCGCCCTTGACATCGGAATTGAGTTTGCCTTTAGTCTGTCCTTCAAACTGCGGCTGCGGCAGTTTGACGGAGATGACGGCCACCAGTCCTTCGCGCACATCATCGCCGGTCAGGGAAGTCTTGAAATTCTTCGCCAGGCCGGAGCTTTGCGCGTAGGCGTTGATGGTGCGTGTGAAGGCCGAGCGAAAACCTGAGAGGTGCGAGCCGCCGTCCACCGTGTTGATGTTGTTGGCGAACGAGTAGACCTTTTCATCGTAGCCGTCGTTATATTGAATAGCGACTTCAATAGAGAGCGCGTCCGCCTGCTTCTCGAAATAGAGAGCCTTGTCATGCAGGACGCTCTTGTTCTTGTTCAGGTGCTTGACGAACTCCGCGATGCCGCCCTTGTAATAGAACTCGTGCGAACGCTCGGTCTCTCCCCTCTCATCCTTGATGGTGATGCGAATGCCCTTGTTGAGAAAAGCCTTCTCACGCAGACGCTCGCTTAACTTGTCAAAGCTGAACTCGGTCGTGTCGAAGATTGTCGGGTCGGGCTTGAACGTGACCTTCGTGCCGCGCTTGCGTGTCTTGCCCGTCTGCTCCAACTTGTTGATGGCGATGCCGCGTTCATACTCCTGCTCGTAGGTCTTGCCGTCTCTCCAGATTTCCAGCCGGAGAGTTTCGGAAAGAAAGTTGACGCAGGAGACGCCGACGCCGTGCAGTCCGCCGGAGACCTTGTAAGCGTTGGAGTCGAACTTGCCGCCCGCGTGGAGCTTGGTCATCACGACCTCTGCGGCTGACTTCTTCTCGCCCTTGTGATAGTCAACGGGAATGCCGCGCCCGTTATCCACGACGGTAATAGAATTGTCCAAATGAATCGTGACTTCGACCGTGTCGCAATAGCCCGCGAGCGCTTCGTCTATGGAATTGTCCACGACTTCATAGACCAGGTGATGCAGGCCCAGGTCGCCGGTCGAACCGATATACATGGCGGGGCGTTTGCGCACGGCCTCACGGCCCTCCAGGACCGTGATTTGAGCCGCGCCATACGCCTCACTCTTCTTCTTCGGTAATGTTGATGATGCTGTTGCCAAACTGCTCTCCTCTTCAAATATGCTGGTCATAAATTTTCTTCTTTACTTGGTCGGAAAAACCGCCCGCTTCTTCCCACAGAGAAGCGTTATCAGCCTTGTTGGTTAGATGCTTTTTGTGCCCTTCGTGGTTGACGAAATCAACTCCGAAGCGGGCACATTTCCTTCCACCGTTCCGTTACTCACGCGGTAGACATTGGCCCGGCTGACGAACTGTTCCACGAGGCTCTCCTTAGAGGTCGTAATGAACGTCTGGGTACGCCCTTCCAGGTATTCCAGCAAGTAACTGATACGCTTCCGATCAAGCTCCGCATCCACGTCATCAATGAGGAAAAGCGGATACTCGTTGTACCATGAATAATACACCGAAATGACCGCTAAGTCAAGTATTATCAACGCGCTACGCTGCTGGCCGGAGCTTCCATAAGTCCGTATGTCCCGTCCGTCAAACAGGATTTCAAGGTCGTCTCTGTGTGGTCCTATCAGGGAGTATCCGCTGCTGATTTCTGCTGTCAGGCGAAACTGCAAACGCTCGGCCATGAGCGATTCATAGTCGCTCAAATCGCCCTTGCCTTCGAGCGAAGAGATGTAACGAATCGTTATCTCTTCGCGCTCAAAAAGACGGCTTTCGAGGGCCGCGCCGAGACGCTCCACGTAATCAATTCGCGCGCGATGAATCTGCGCGCTCAAGGTGACGAGTTGCTCGTTCCACGGCGCGATGATTTCCTTTATCTGCTCGACGCTCATCTCCGAATCTGCGGCGTCTTGCAGGAGCCGATTTTTCTGCTTGATGACGCGATTATAGTCGGCCAGCGTCTGCACGTAGGCGGGATGCAGCGAGACGACGCCACGGTCTAGAAAGCGGCGTCGCGCGTCGGGCAGGCCGCGCACGATTTCCAGTTCGTCTGCGGTGAAGGCGACGGTCTGAAGTTGGCCCAGGTAACGCGCGACCGATTCGCGCTTGCCGTTGACGGAGATGGATTTCGTGTTGCCCTGGATGGCTATCTGAAGTTCCCTGTGGACATCCTGGCTGCGCCCGACGAGACCGCGCACGACCGCCAAATCTTCATCGAAGCGGATAGTCTCGTGCGGGCGTTGCGTGCGAAATGATTTGCTGGTGGCGAGCAGGTAGATGGATTCGAGCCAGTTGGTTTTGCCCTGCCCGTTATCGCCGTAGAGAATGTTGAGACCCTGTCCCCAAGAGACTTTGCCGCTCAAGTTCCTGAAATTATGGACCTCAAGAGATTCGAGCAGCATGCCTCCATTTTAACACACCTCCAGCCATTACGCCGCTCTTCCGGCGCGTATCAAAGAATCATAGAAAATGATGTGAAAGCTGCGAACCGGGCCTGTCGCCTACTATGGGGTGACTGGTGTTCCGACACTGTAACTAAAGTTAAGATTGCCTGTCGCGCTGAGAAGTACCAGTAGAACGATGATGATAGTCCAAGCTATCATGATATTCCTGATTCCCAAGCGGCTCGAATTCATCCATCCCCAGATGAAAGCCCAGAGACTACAAATGAGGCCGATAATCCCCTGGACAACTCCACCATCCTTAAACTGTTTGATAAGCACGATGACCCAGCAGATAACCCATCCCAAACATAACAACGCACCAAGTGCTTTTAACATAACTTTTGGCCTCCGTTTAGTTGTTGAAAGTCGAGAGCATAAAGTTGCAGGTCGGGCCACTGACCGGGGAAGGCTCCACCTGTAAACTGATGCTCAAATGGTCTCAGTGATGCACATGAAAATTCATGTAGTGCGGGTTTATCTCAGAGGCCATCTGCGTATAACGCCTGGCCTCGTCCGTCTGCCCCAGAGCCTCTTGAATCATCGCCGCGTGATAGAACATCTGCGCGTCCCTCGCGCCGGACCGGAGCGCGAGCGTCATCATGTCGCGCGCCTCATCCAACTGGCCGTCCAGATACAAGGCCCACGCCAGCGCGGACTGTGTGGAAAAGTTCGGGCGCAACTCCAAATCCTTGCGCGCCCACCGGACGGCCAACGCGCCATCACCGCGCACGTCCGCGTAGAAGTCAACCAGATGATGATAGTAATGCACGTCGCCGCGCTCTGCGGACCTCATGTAAGCGGCGAGCGCGCGTTCGTGCCAGGCTTCGGCCTCGACGGGTTGGCCCACGAGGGCGTAAAGCTCACCGAGCGCCTGTTGTAGCTCCGGCTTGGGCACGCGCTCAACCACCTTAAGATAGAGCGCGATTGATTCTTCGTGCTTCCCTTCGGCCCCCAACAACTCCGCGACGTGTTCATCAACGAGCCAGTAACCCGTGTACGCGAGTCCGGCCCGCTTGTAATTGGACCAGGCATCCTGATAGCGACCGTGCGTGAGAGCCAGCAAGCCTCTTTGCAGTTCGACCCAGGCGAAGGAACGCATCTCTTTGGCGGTGAGTTCGTCCTCGGCTTCGAGATACAAACGCTCTGCCGCCTCAGCGTCTCCCATCTTCAAATTGAGATGGGCCAGGCGCGCTAGATTGTCCCAGGTTCGCTCTTCATCGAGGAGCGATTCATAACCGCGCCTGGCATCATCGTAGCGGCCCGACTGAAAATCCAGGTCCGCGAGCAACACCCTGCCTTGAAAACTTTCGAGCAGGTCGGGAACCGTTTCAAGGTCGCGCAGGGTCTCCGCCAGACGATGCAGTTTAAAATCAATATTGGCCTTGACGAAATAGAGGTCCGGCGCTGGACCAATTTTGCCGATGGCGCGGTCGAGCGTCTGCAACACAACATCAAACTCGGTCAGGTCTCCCGTGAGCGAGGCGCGTTGATAAAGACGGTACACGTATCTGGTGGCTTTTTCGCTATCAACGGGAACGGCGAGCGCGTTGTCTTTCAGTTCCGCTATCTCTTGGTCAAGCCGTTCCAGGTCGAGCGAGAAGTCGTCTCGTTTGTTCATCCTTGAATTTAAGAATGCGGTTCCGCAAGGTATGGAAAATGGTCCAGAAATTCCCTGTCATTCTTGAGCGGGTTGGGCGGCGTCTTCGGCTCAATCGGCGCGTTGGCCCACAATGATTGGTCGTTGAGCAATTCGATGTGATACTTCTTGCCGTTAAACTCCGCTTCCATGTCGAGGAACATAGAGAGAAATCTGGTGGCGACCTGGTCTTCGAGCCGCCGTCCGAAGGGCCATGTGCCGGTCGTATCCATGTCTATGGCGCAGACGTTCGGGACGAAGATTTCAAACGGACGCCGCAAGGGGATGTTCAAGCCCTTCGGGTTCCATGAATCATCCGGCATGTTCAATACTTGAAAAAGAGTCTTCTTGGCGCGCGGGAAAGCCTCTAGCGCGCTGATGTATGTCCTGTGAATGGAGACGGGCGAGTTGTCGTGGTCGAAGGATGTTTTGAGGCCGAGCGCGCTGATGGACGGCCCGAAGCCCCAACCTAGATGGGCCAACCTCTTGATGAAGTGCGGGGCGAGCCAGAAGTTATTCGCGCCGAGTTGGCGATTGTCCTCGCGCTCGCTCAAGGCGGCATCCGCGAAGGGCTGGCCGTCCGTGTCAACGAGCTTGTACTTCTTGAGTTCCTCATCGAGCTTAATCGCATCGAGCAACGCCAGTGGATGCTCTAGCCAGAACGGATGGTCCGGTATCGTCTCTATCTTGTTCGCGGCCTTGAGAACCCAACTCTCGCCCCAACAGTTGACGACCCTGTCATCGTTCGGCGACTTCGTGAGAAAGGCGAGCGGTATCTCAAGAATTATCCCGTTGATATTCTTTCCCGCCTGGCAATCCTCGCCCGTGTAGACGAAGCGATAGTTGCCGTTCTCATCCTTGCGAAACTTGTCGCCGTTCCAGACAAGAGGTCCGGGCGGCAGGTCTTTCTTGGGGCCGTCGTGATAACCCCAGCGCGGATTGTTCGGGTCGAAGTTGAAGAGGTCGTTGCCTTCGAGTTCGAGGAGCGTCTTCGGAATCTTCAGTTCGCGCGCGTTGGCCATCGTGTGCGGCACATGATAGAACTGCGGCGCGTAGTTGATGGAGCGGAAGAAGCCCGTCAGGTCGTTGAAGAAAGCATCGTCGCGCCCGCCGATGAAGGTCTTGATAGAATGGCCGTCGGGCGTGTCTATGTTCAAGACCTGGTTGAGGTCAACGACTTTCTGAAAACTGCCGCCGGGAAAATTTATAAACCTGACAGTGGCCCTCTGAGACTCGTCAACGGTGACGCGAATTTCGGATGCGACGAACGCGCCCAAGTATTTATCCTTGAGCGCGTCGAAATACTTGAGCAAGCCTTCGAGGCTGTGGTCGCCTCCTGTGGGATTCACGACGCGCGACGCGGGATTGATGAGAATCCTGTAGAGCATGTCCGTGTCGAAGACGCCAGCCTCCGGCACAGAGGCGAAGGTCAGGGCGATGACGACCTTCTCGCCGCCGTCCTTATCGTCGCTGGGGAACCCGAACAGGTCGTAAAGGTCAGCCGCGCTGACATCTATATCCGAGAAGATGGAGTTGACCGCGTTGGGGTCATTATGGTCGGCCAAGAGGTTTTGCCTCCCTTTTGTACACTCTTAATCGCAGTGTTGGAGTTAATCTTTTGCAAAGAGGCCGCCGGTAGCGGCTCGCTCATCGTTCCACAGGCGTGAAAGTTGATGAATGACTGTGTGTTATGCCTTTGGTCCCGGTTCAAACTGGCGCGCATCCTAACAGCATAAAGATATGCTGTCAATACGCTTTCCGCGAAAAAATTTTCGTTGCTCTCGCCCGCGAAAAATGGTATTCACCTGACGTTCATGAATTACCCCTGCGCGCCACTCTCACCTTTCGGAGCGCATGCAAAATCGGTGTCCAGAGGAAGCAAACGGTCATTACTTTCCGTGAGGTCTTCAAATGGATAAGAGCAGAACTTGGCCCATCCTCAGACTCATCAAGAGCATCATCTTCATCATCTTCACTGTCGCGCTGTTGTTCATACTTATCACTTCCGGTTGCCGCCTAAGTGAAGTTCAAAAGGAGAACCCGGATGAAGCCAAAGCGCGCGGCAAGACCGTTAAAGATTACCCTGAGATTGCCGAGGACATTTTCAAGGGCATGGATAACAAAACGCCTCTCACGACGGAAGAGATTAAGGGGCGCAACACCTGGCTGCTCTGGACGGGCGGCAACGAAGCCTTCTGGGATTACATGTCGCAACACAGCTACGGCCTCTCGGACCTCTTGAAGACGCTGGATTCAAGAAGGCGCGCGACCCGCTTCAAAGAGATGGGCCTCGTCAACGAACCCGGCTTTAGACAGGCGACGAAGCAGGACCAGTATGGATTGTGGCTTGATGAAAGTGACGGAACGGAGACTGAAACTGTTGATGAGAATGTTTACGGAAAGTCTTCCGGCGTCGTCGGCTTGAGGCTCTTTCCGAACCCCGCTTTCGATGAGACCGCGCGGCAACATTGGAACGCGGAGAGATACTACACGGACCCCTCTTACTTCAACGACACGAAACTCGTGCGTCCCTATCGCGTCGGCATGAGTTGCGCTTTCTGCCACGTCCAGATGCATCCTTTGCATCCGCCTGACGACCCGGAAAATCCGCGCTGGGAAAATCTCTCGTCGAACATCGGCAACCAGTATTTCAAGGTCAACCAGATTTTCGGAGCCGGGTTAAAGCCCGAAAGCTTCGTCTATCAATTACTGGACCAGACGCCGCGCGGCACGCTCGATACATCGCTCATCGCCACAGACGGAGTTAATAATCCGAACGCCATGAATCCTCTCTTCAACGTCGGGGCGCGCCTCGCCGAAGGCACAGAGGAGAAGATGGCGGGCGGCGCGCTCTATCTGCCGCCGCGCGATGAGCAGAGAAGCGTCCCGCACATACTCATGGACGGCGCGGATTCCATAGGCATCATCGGCGCGCTCGACCGCGTTTACGTCAACATAGGGGAGTATCATCAGGAATGGTTGCAGCATCACAACCTACTCATCGGCCTGCGCAGGCAAACGCCCATCGAGATTACGAAGGCGCAAAAGGATTCCGTCTTCTGGCAAGCGACCGAGCCGCGCATGGATAATCTCGCCAGGTTCTTTTTGAAGACGACTGGTCCAATGCATCTGTCGGACGCGCCGGGCGGGAAAGATTTTCAAACGAAGAACGAATCAATTCTCACGCGCGGCAAGAGAGTCTTCGCGGAGAACTGCATGATGTGCCATTCGAGCAAGCAGCCCGCAGACTACGACACGAGCGGACGCTTCTCCGAAGAATATAAACAGTGGGCGCGCGCGGAAGTGATGAAGCCGGATTTTCTGGACCAGAATTATCTTTCGATAGACCAACGCCTGCCCGTCACCATGATTCAAACCAACGCCGCGCGCGCTCTCGCCACCAACGCCACGCGCGGCCACGTCTGGGACAACTTCTCTTCCGAAAACTATAAGAACTCTCCGAGCGTCGGCGCGATAGATGTTTATAATCCCTTCGACGGCTCGACCAACAAGTTTGAGATGCCCGCCGGTGGTCCGGGCTACTATCGCGTCCCGACGCTCGTCAGCATCTGGGCCACGGCCCCCTTCTTTCACAACAACGCGCTCGGCAAATACACCGGCGACCCTTCCGTCAAGGGACGCATGGAAGCTTTCGACGACGCCATCACAAAGATGCTCTGGCCCGAAAAGCGCGACGATAAAAAGTCCATCTGGATAACACAACAGAAAAGCTACCTGCGCATTCCAGCCGCCTATCTGCCCGAAGCCTTTCAAGCCACACTCGACTATCGCAGCCGCATCATTCTAGTCTACCCGTGGCTGCTCCCGCTCGTCCTGTGCATCATCGGCATCGCGTTGTTCATACGCGGTCTACGCAAGAACGGCGGCAGGGTCTTGCGCCTTCTCGGCGTCGCGTCAATCCTGCTGGCCGCCGGTCTGTTGATGGTCAGTTACTTTCTCGCGGGTGAGAAGGGCGATCTTGTTATTGGTCCAATTCCGAAAGGCACGCCCGTCAATCTGCTCGGTAGTATCAACTCCGAAGCGGAACGCAAAGACCTGCTCAATGTCATTCTCAAGACCAGAAGCGCGCTGCGTAAAATCGAACAGGATAAGCTGGACGACGCGGCGGCTACCGCTCTGTTGAAAAGGGAGGTCGCGCCCGCGCTGCTCAGGGTCAGCAACTGCCCGGACTTCGTAGAAGATCGCGGCCACTACTTCGGCACGAACCTCTCGGATGATGACAAGAAGGCTCTCATAGAGTTTCTGAAAACCTTATGACTTCGCCGCTTCGGCTATTGAAGAAATTCTGTGAGCATAACTTGATGCTCTAACGCATCGCGTTCACCGATGGCAACCGTGGCTTCCAGTAAATCGGGGCGGGTGAAATCCCAACGCTCTATCGGCAGGGCTTCGCGCGGCGCGATGTAGAGGCGCGCTCCTTGTCTGCCAATCACGCCCTGCGGGTAAGGCTTCGTCAGCATCACCAGGTTGCGCTTGATGCCTGGCGTTTCATCCGCCAGGAAAGCGGGCACGTTATCAATCACCCCGCCATCGAGCAGGCGTCGCCCGCCGAATTTGCCGACGGAAGTGAAGGGCGGCGTCGCAGACGAAGCGATGATAAGGTCGGCCAACTCTTCCGGCGTCTCGCAATCTCTGGCGTCGAAGACCTGCGCCGTAAAACCCACGCGCCGCCCGTAGGTCGGATGAATCATTCCTTCACGCAAGCGGTTTTCCAATTTGTAACTACAGAGGGCGAGCAAGACTGCGGCGAAGGCTGGCAGACGACCCGGCAAGCCTGTCGTCAACACCATCACGGGAAAGGGCTGCGAGCGTATGCGTTCAAGGCCGCCCTCCTTGAAGGCGTGGAGCAGCATGTCCCTGTAGAGAGGTTCGTGCGGCGTCGGACGCTTGCCGGACAAGAGCCTTCGCCACTCGAAATTCTTCTTCACATCGCGGCAACGCTCTCGCCAGTGCTCGCCAACCTCTTCCTCTCTGCCGCTTAACATCAACGCCGCCACGCAAGCCCCCGCGCTGCACGTCGCCAGGCAACCCACGCGCGGCAACAACTGCGCGCGCCAGACATGCATCAAGCCCAGTTCATAGAAGGCACGATTTCCGCCGCCCGCGAACGTAATCGCTAAATCTCTTTCGCTCATCGCTTCCGCATATCATGAAAGGGAAGCAAGACCCACGCGGGCCGTGCTTCCCTTTCATGATTCTGTCCCGTCGGATTAAAGGTGGTAACTAACTTATCTCTAAGTTGTTGATTCTACGTTGAAGTGACATCACCATTTTTGGATAAAGTTGGTAACTATTCGTTGAGCATTTGCTCGTTTCAAACTAAGTACTCTGTAATTTAAGTTAATTGGTAAACATGCTCTCTTGCTGTATCTTTTGAAGATGGCAAGAACAGCACAACCAATCAAACTACGCAAAAACGAACTGCGCTCTTTGACAACCATCATCAAACGCGGGACGACGACCGCCAGAACGCAGACCCGTGCTCGCATTCTCGACCTCCTACATCGCCGCCAGCACCCGGACCAGATTGCCGCCCTCTTGCAGGTTTCTCTACAGACCGTCTTCAACCTCAAGCGCCGTTACCTGAGCGCAGGGTTTGACGCCGCCTGGTTCGACAGGGCACGCTCTGGACGACCCATCAGGATTGACGGCCCGCAACGAGCGAAGATTACCGCCCTCGCTTGTTACGCTCCGCCAGAGGGACATGCGCGTTGGAGTCTGCGTCTGTTGGCTGACAAAGCCGTCGAATTGAAGTACTGCGAAACCGTCTCGCATAATGCTGTCAAAGAGATACTGAAAAAAACGAACTCCAGCCGCATCTGAAAAAGACCTGGTGCATTGGCACTATCAATGCCGCTTTTCTCGCGCAGAGGCAGCGCCTCTTGTGGCTCTACTCATTGCCCGTAGATTCTCGTTTCCCGGTGGTTTGTTTCGATGAGCGGCCCTGTTTCTTAAGCGGCAGCACAGTTGCCGCCCTGGCACTGAAAGCGGGCAGTGTGCTCAAAGAGCATTATGAGTATGAGAAGAAAGGGTCGTGCGCGCTGCTGGCGGCCATCGAACCGAAGACGGGCCAACGTGTGGCACAAGTCTTCGACCAGCGACGTCAGCGTGAGTACGCCCTGTTTCTCAGAGAGTTGGCCGCGCAGTACCCAAGGGCAGAGAAAATCCGGCTTGTGCAAGACACCTTGAACACGCACAATCTGAGTTCGTTGTATGAAACCTTCACGGCGGAAGAAGCCTTCCGGCTCGGGCAACGCTTCGAGTTCTACTACACGCCGAAGAAGGCTTCTTGGTTGAACATGATCGAAATCGAGTTCTCAGCCATCGCGCGGCAGTGTTTACATCGGCGCATTGCTACGAAAGCAGAACTTGAGCGAGAGGTGCAAGCGATTGTCAAAGAACGAGCAGGAAAAGCGATCAAGGTCGAGTGGCAGTTTTCAATCACCTCGGCCCGAACGAAGTTAAACCGGCATTACGAGCAAGTTCAAGCGGAAAACATCAGATACAAAGAAACTTAAATTACAGAATACTTAGCTGTGGAAATAAAGTTGATAACCTTTCAAGTCTTCTTGATGCTGCCTTCAGTATTCAATGGACTTAGGCTTAACACAGCGGCTTCAATAGCGGTCCGAACCTCTGGGACCGCTACCATACTATAACTTAAAGCGGCTCTTATGACTAAATTCCAGTACTTAGCATATATCTTCTCTTTCTGAAAGCAATCTCGTGCCCATTCGATTAGGGCGAGAGCATCTTAACCATATAGAACTTTTAATAGATAGCTCTCATCCCA
>JAXDFO010000293.1:0-5022 GCA_034665545.1 Blastocatellia bacterium | reverse complement strand
GCGAGGATATATCTTCCGTCTCCCTCCCAACTAGCCCATTAACGAGTATTCTAATTGCCGCCTCATCTGCTGAGGATTCACTGAGCACGGCTACCTTCATGGCTTGAGCGGAACTCCTCCCAGCACACCGCTATACCATACTTCACTGAGAGGAGCATCTTGTAAGAATTCGCTGATGTCAGGCTTTTCAGACAGACGCTCGAATTGAATCCCCTGCGCGTCTTTGTTTGCAATGACAATCTCTTCTGGATGGTCCTTGTAAAGGTCCAGCAGATAAGGTGAATGAGTTGTCGCTATAACCTGTACCGGGTCACGCTTCTCACCATAGTCTTTCGGGTAACACAACCGATACATGGCATCTCGTATCTCCACAAGTAGTCGTGGATGTATCCCGTGCTCAGCCTCCTCGAAACATACGATTGATGGAGGCTGTGGCAGATAAGCCAGCGTGAGAAAGGCTAATGCAAATAACGTCCCTTGAGAAAGCTCCGAAGCCCTGATTCGGTGCTTACCAATACGCGTCCGCAGCATCAACGCCCGCTTTCCTTCTAACGGACTTTCAAATAAAATACGGTCAAATTCGGGCAGCCATCTCCCTAACTCATTATTCAATTCCTCGAATCTTTCCGGGTCAACATCACGAATATTATCCAGAACCCCTGCAAGATTGGTCCCGTCAGGTTGTAATTCCAGATTGGAGTGGAGCGTAACAGGCGCGGATATAGCCTTCGCATCAAAGGCAAAAATTTTAAAATTTTTTAATTGCTCATTAGCAAACGCGGCATACTTCTCTGACCAGTCTTCACCTGCAACCCAGGAATATGTTGGGCCATAAACAAGATCAATAGAGCGCGGGGCACGTAGCCACGTTACCTTACCAATGAATTCTGTGTTATCTACGTGCCAGTCTATTTTAATTTCAACTACTGCATCAATATCATATTGCACTCCGGCAGTTACGACTTGACTAAATGCATAGTGTTTTGGAGTGCGGGCCATCTGAAGTGCCTGCATAGCAGTAGTCTTGCCGCTTCCGTTTGGCCCGACAATCAGCGTAAATGGACTTAGCGGAAGGACGACGTTTTGCAACACCTTGAAGTTTTTGAAATGTACTGACTTAATCATTTCAACCCCTCTCCACGGAAATAATCGTAGCACATAACCCGTCCAAAGTTTATCAGTTATAGTTTTGCCAGCAGCCGCTCAATCCATCTCTGCTGACAGGCGAGCGAGGACTTGGGCGATGCGGCGGGCGCGGGTTTCGGGGCGTTTGGCGGCCTCGACCCATTGGACGTACTCTTTGCGGTGTGTGTAGGAGAGTTTGTCGAAGCTGGCGCGGGTGTGCGTGGATTTGCCGAGAGCCTGGTCCAGGTCGGGCGGGAGGGTGACGGTGCGGGGCGCGGCGTCTGTTTCCATGACGAGACGGACGCGCTCGCCTGCGTTGACTTTGGCCCCGTCGCGGACCTCCTTGTTGACGCCCATGAAGTGGCCACCATCGCCCGTGGGGAAGATTGAAGAGCGGAAGGGGTAGCCGTTCAATGTGCCCTTCACGGGGACGCGCCCGCGCGTTCCGAATTTCTCGCTCTCCTGGCGCGGGAGGGTGAAGTAGACGCCGCCTTGTTCCACTGTTTCCAGCCTGGCGGTGAACTCAATTTTTGTCATCTCTCTTCGGGCCTCCTTCGTCTCTCTCAAACAGTTTTAGCGCAGGGCTTGTTCCAGCGAGGAGGGGTCGTCCAGCATATTCCATTCGATGATGGAGAGGGGGAGGCTGCCGTTCTTCAAGAGGTCGTCGTGGAATTGGCCCAGCCGGAAGTTCGCGCCCTGCTTATCCCTGTAGCGGCCCAGGAGCCGCATAATCTGCCACTTGCCTGTGATGTAGCTTATCTTTTGCGTAGGACTCGAAGCGGCCCCTGCGGCCTCGCCTTCGGCGGCTTCGCGGTCCAGCCCGCCCGCTTCCATAAAATATTGGACCGCCTGTTCAAAGGTCCACTTGCCCGTGTGCAGGTTGACATCCACGCCGATGCGCGCGGCGCGATAACGAGAGAGGCGGAGGATTTGCCCTTGCGAGGCGGAGTTGTTCGGGTAGAGGCCGGTTCGCATCAGCATCTCTTCGGTGTAGAGCGCCCAGCCTTCGACCAGGATAGTGTCCTGATGTTGCCTGCGAATCTCATCCTTGAGTTGGTTGGCGATGGAGAGTTGCAGGAAGTGACCGGGGATGCCCTCGTGGCCGAGGATGGGTCGCGGGTCTTCTATGGCGGCGCGGATGTAGAAATTTTTCGATTGCGGGTTATAGGTCGGGATGAAGTAGAAGCCGCTCGAATCCTTATCGTACTTGCCGGGCGGGTTCATGAAGCCGCCGGGGCTGGTCGGCTTGAAAGCCTCCGGCAACTGCCGGATATAGAACGTGCCCAAGTACTGCGGGAGCGTGATGAGATGATTGCTTTTGAGAAAGTCAATCATCTCGGCCTGTCGCCTCTCGTAAGCCTTGAGAAATGATTCCTGGTCCTGCGGGATGTTCTGGCTGCGCAAAGGGTCCGGGTTAGCCAGGTTCGGGTCGGGCAGGAGAGATTCGAGGGCGCGATACCTTGCGAGTTCGGATTGGCCCAACATCTCGACCTGCTTCGCGTCTAGCGGAAGCAGGTAGATGTGCTTGAGCATGTAGTTATAATTCGCCTCGCCCATCGGCGCGAAGGCGACCATCTGCGGCAGACGCTTTTCCATCTCGTCTGCGAAAGCGTGTATCGCCTTGATGGCCGCGTCGCGCGCGCCTATCAGTTCATCCTTTTCGCCCAGTGAGAGGTCGCGCGCGAGCGTCATCAGGCTGTCTGTCAAGAGGCTGTCAATGGAGCGCGCGGAATCTATCGCCAGTTGGGCGTAGAGCCGGACGGGCTTCGTCAGGTTCTTCTTGCCTTCTTCCAACATCGCTGGCATCCCCTTGAGACGGGCCGTGGCTGCGAGCGCGCGCGTGCGCGGCGCGGCGTACTCCTTCTTGAGCAGCGAGAAGATGCCGTTGCTGCATTCGTCAACGTACGTCTGCGGGTTGGTGGCCTCGAACTGCATGACGCGGTCGTAAAAGTTGACGCCCTCAAGCTGGGCGCGAAAGAGCAGCCAGTCAATGCGGTCGTCTTTGGACCAGGAATCGGTTCGCATCACGTTTAATTGGTCCAGCAACTCCTTGACGTGATCTTTACGTCTCTTGATGGCGACGCCCCTGTAATCCGTCAACCTGTCGTCCCAATCGTGCAGGCCGTCATCACTGCTCAAGACCGGATAGTTCACGTTGCGCCACTTGTAGTAATCATCCGCCATGCGGCGCATCGCGTCGGGCGTCTGGTTGCCTTGTGCGGCCCCCGCATTCGTTGTCAGAGCGTTAATGGTCATCAGCAAACACCCGCATAGTAAATATGCTGTCAGTTTCATTCTCGCCTCCGCACAATTTGACCTGCATCGGGCATAGATAATAACTTGGAGCGTGCGATAAACGAAGAGATTTCATTTTATCATCCGGGCTCATTTTCTCAAGGAGGGAATCTATGCTGAAACGAAGAAGCCTTGCCGTCCTGCTCATCCTCTCTCTGGCCTTCGCGCAAGCGGGCTGTCGCGGCCTGCTCGGAGACCGCAGCGGCGAAGGCACTAGCAGCACGGATGTGTCGGGCAGCGCGCGTCCCGCTTCGCATTTCAAGCCGGGCTTTAATCTCTTCACGCCGCAGCAGGACATGGAACTGGGCCGCCGCTCGGCGCAGGAGATAACTCAGCAAGTCCCTCTGCTCAATGATGAACGCATCGTCAACTACGTTCGCGCGCTCGGCGCGAAGTTGACGGCCAAAGCGCCGGGCTTTCCCTTCAACTATCAATTCGCCGTCGTCGCCACGAAGGAGATTAACGCCTTCGCGCTTCCGGGCGGCTACGTCTTCGTCAACGCGGGCACTATCGCGGCGGCCAAGAACGAAGGCGAACTGGCGGGCGTCATGGCCCACGAGATTTCTCACGTCGCGCTGCGTCATGGGACCAACCAGGCTTCCAAAGCATATCTGGCGGAGAGGGGTCTCAACATCCTGCGCAGCATCGCCGGTGGCCGCGACCACCCGAACATGGACCAGATAATCACCAGCATCGGCGGCACCGGCGCGAACATGCTCTTCCTCAAGTTCGGGCGCACGGCTGAGAGCCAGGCCGACCTCGAAGGCGCGGCCATCATGGCCCGCGCGGGCTATGACCCGCGAGACATGGTCAGCTTTTTCAAGACCCTTGAGAGCAACGGCGGTCAGCGTGCGCCCGAGATGCTCAGCGACCACCCGGACCCCGGCAATCGCGCCGCCGCGCTCAACCAGGCGTTGCCCACGCTCGGCGTCAGTTCGCGGCCCCTTCATGATTCGGATGAATTCGCGCAGGTCAAAGGACGGCTCACGGGAGCAGGTTCTTCATCTATGGGCCCATCGCAGAGGCCCGCGCGAGTTGGCCCACGCGACCCCAACGACATCAAGCCCGGCACAAGACCCGACGGCGCGTCCGGCACGTTCAGAGAGTTTCAAGCGCGCGACGGCTCCTTCGCCATCAAGTATCCTGAGAACTGGGACGCGCTGACCGCCGACGATACCAACATGATCTTTGCGCCGAAGGGCGCGTACGGGCAGGTGGACCAATCCATCGTCGTGACGCACGGCATCTTCATCGGCGCGGTCGCGCCTGAGTCCAGCGAAATTGAGAAGGCCAACGCGGCCTTCGTCCGCCAGCAGGTCGAGATGAACCCTGATTTCCACGTCGCGCGCCAACCGCAGCAGATTAACTTCGGCGGTCGCGCGGGCTTCGCCACAGTGGTCGCGGGACCATCAACCGTGACCGGCGTTATCGAAGTTGATGTCATCTACACCACCGCGACGAGCGACGGACGCTTGTTCTATCTCATCACGATGGCCCCGGAAGATGAACTGAAAAACTACCAGCCGACCTTCGAGCAGATTATGAGCAGCCTGCGATTAAAGGGCTAAGCATGGAAACGCAAAGGTCTTTCATGAAAGAATA
>JAXDFO010000292.1:0-12985 GCA_034665545.1 Blastocatellia bacterium | reverse complement strand
CCTGTTGAACGGCGCGCGGCTCGTCATCCTTCCTGAGCAGACGCTATCGCTGGAGGAGTTGGGCCATGCTCTTGAACAGTTCAAGGTGACGACGATGTGGCTCACGGCGGGACTCTTTCACATGATGGTCGAGAGCAACCCGGAGAGCCTCAAAAATCTGCGCCAACTTCTATCCGGTGGCGATGTCTTATCTGCGCCGCACGTCCGAAAAGCCCTCACGGCGCTGAAGGGATGCCGTTTGATTAACGGTTATGGGCCCACTGAAAACACCACCTTTACCTGTTGTCATTCGATGACGGACGCGCCAGAGGTCAAAGACTCAGTTTCCATTGGCCTGCCCGTTTCAAACACGCAGGTCTACGTCCTTGATGACCAACTGCGGCCCGTGCCTGTCGGCGTGTCCGGCGAGTTGTATGCGGGCGGCGACGGGCTGGCGCGCGGCTACTTCAAGCGGCCCGAATTAACTGCCGAGAAGTTTATCCCGCACCCTTTCAGCCAGCACCCCGGCGAGCGGCTTTACAAGACCGGCGATGTAGTCAAACGCACGGAAGATGGAAGACTGGAATTTCTCGACAGGCTTGATAGCCAGTTGAAGATTCGCGGCTACCGGATTGAGCCGGGCGAGGTCGAGGCGGTCGTCAGACAACAGAGTGAAGTGCAGGACGTGGCCGTCGTCGCTCGCGCTGACGGGATGGACGAGAAGCGACTGGTGGCCTACATCGTGATGGCTCCTGAACGTGCTCTCTCCGTCACAGAGTTGCGCGCACGACTGAGGGATAAATTACCTGAGTATATGATTCCGGCTTTCTTCGTCGCGCTTGAGGCTTTGCCTCTCACCTCGAACGGTAAAGTAGACCGTCGCGCGCTCCCCGATCCTGAGATGCAGAGGCCGGATTTGGAATTGACCTTTGTTGCGCCGCGCACTCCACTTGAGCAAGCGATGGCGGACATCTGGGCCGAAGTGTTGCACATAGAGAGCGTCGGAATCGAAGATAATTTTTTCGAGCTCGGCGGTCACTCTCTGCTCGCTACGCAACTCATCTCCAGGTTGCGTGATGCTTTTCAGGTTGAAGTCCCCTTACACGCTCTTTTCGACCAGCCGACGATTGCGGCCCTCGCAAGCATCGTCGAGGAGTTATTGATTAATGAGATAAACAGCTTGACGGACGATGAAGCTCAACGCGCATTGCAGAGCTTCGAGCACATCTGAGAGGCGAAACGGCCCCACGCGCCATTTCGCTCATCGGTTTCTCTCCCGATTAAGACGTGACCGCGCAGTACTCCCCAGACGGTCGTTGACGACGGACGCGACAAGCGTCTCGACCGAAGGCGCGTACGGCGCGAGTTTACCAGCCGTTCCCGGTCAGCCGGGAGCAGGGCGCATTTTATGTGGTTAAAGGTATTCCAGAGATGAACTCCAAAAACGGGCCTGACCATCAACAGCGTATGCCTTTATCGTCAGCCAAACAGTTGTTGCTGGAAAAGCGACGGCGCGGCAAAGCCGGAGGAGGCTTTCCCGTCACGGCGATTCCTCTGCGTCCGCCGGATGCCGCCGTGCCCCTCTCTTTCGCTCAACTGAGGCTCTGGCTTCTGGACCAGCTTGTGCCTCTCGCCTCCGTCTACAATCTCTCTTTCGTCGTGCGTCTGCAAGGCTCGCTGGATGTCTCGGCGTTGCATCGTAGCCTCAACGAAGTGGTCCGCCGTCACGAGTCGCTGCGCACGACGTTCGCAGCAGTTGACGGGCAGCCCATTCAAGTCATCGCTCCCGAACTAATCCTGCCCTTGCCGCTCCTAGACCTGCGAGAACTCTCCGGGGCAAAGCAACAAGCGCGCGTCGAAAATTTGATCGAAAGCGAAGCGCAAGCGCCCTTCGACCTCACGCAGGGGCCGCTGCTCCGCGCCTCGCTCCTGCGCCTCGGCGCACAAGCGCACGTCCTCTTGCTCTCCATGCATCACATCATCAGCGATGGCTGGTCCATGGGCATTTTCATACGCGAGGTGACGACGCTTTATCGCGCCTTCATTGAGGGCCGCGAATCGCCTTTGCCCGCGCCGCCTCTACAATACGCGGACTACGCATACTGGCAGCAACAAGCGGGTCAAGCGCAGGCGCTGGCCGCGCAACTCGCCTACTGGAAAGAGCAACTGGCGAGCATCCCGCCGTTGCTGGAATTACCAACCGACTATTCAAGACCCTCTGTCCAAAGTTACAGCGGCGCGCATCACTCACGGTTCGTCCCGGCCCCTCTCTCCGCTCAACTCAAAGGTTTATGTGGGAGAGAGGAAGTGACGCTGTTCATGCTGCTGCTGGCTGCTTTCAAGCTCTTGCTCTATCGCTACACAAAGCAGGAAGACCTGGTGGTCGGCACGGCCATCGCCGGTCGCAGCCACAGCGAACTCGAAAGCTTGATCGGGTTTTTCATCAATACTCTGGCCCTACGCACGGACATCTCCGGCGACCCGTCGTTCGCGGAACTGCTGCGGCGCGTGCGTGCGGTGACGCTTGCGGCCTACGCTCATCAGGAAGTTTCATTCGAGAAGGTGTTGGAGACTGTCGCGGTCGAGCGCACGTTAAGCCATACGCCGCTCTTTCAAGTCTTCTTCAACATGCTCAATTACCCGCACGCCCCTCTCCACATGCCCGGCCTGAAAGTGGAAATTCCAACCTCGCTCGAAGTCGGCTCGAAATTCGACCTGACCCTCTACGTGGAGGAGAGTGAGGAAGGCATCAAGCTGGACTTGCTCTACAACAGCGACCTCTTCGCGGCGGAGAGGATGGAAGAGATGCTGGACCAATTCCTGCACTTGCTCGAACAGATAGCCTTGAGCACGTCGCATCGTCTCAGCCAGTACTCTCTGGTCACGGCGAGGGCGCGCAGCATACTGCCTGACCCGCGCAGCCCGCTGAGCGCGGAGTGGGAAGGGCCGGTTCACGAACTCTTTTCCGGGCAGGCGCAGCGTCATGGCGTAGCCCCGGCAATAATGGACGGGAAGGAGCGTTGGACTTATGCGGAAGTTGAGAGACATAGCGACCGCGTGGCCCGTTATCTGGACCAGCATCATGTAGGGCGGGAGCAGGTCGTCGCAATTTACGGTCATCGCAGCGCCGCTCTCGTGTGGGCCATCCTCGGCGTACTCAAGGCCGGGGCCGCCTTCACTATCCTGGACCCTGCTTATCCGGTCTTGCACCTGTTGGAATGCCTGCGCATCGCGCGACCCACAGGCTGGCTCCAGCTTGAAGAGGCCGGACCTCTGCCCGAAGCGTTGGAATTATTCCTCGAAGACACGCCCGAACTCTGCCGTCTGACTCTTTCGAGCCAGACCACGATTGATGAGAATGAGTTGCCGGGCGAGCCGTCGGGCATCTCTCCACAGGCGAAGATTAGCCCACGCGACCTGGCTTACATTTCTTTCACTTCCGGCACGACCGGAAAGCCGAAGGGCATCATGGGCTTGCATGGTTCCCTGACTCATTTTCTGCCCTGGCTGCGGAAGACCTTCAAACTCTCCGAGTCTGATCGCTTCAGCATGCTCTCAGGGCTTTCGCATGACCCTCTGCACAGGGACATTTTTACGCCTCTTCAACTGGGCGCGGCCATCTGCATCCCTGATGCCGCAGACTTTGAAGCGGCTGGCAGGCTGGCTGCCTGGATGAGTGAGGCTCAGGTCAGCATCGCGCATCTCACCCCTGCGATGGGCCAATTGCTGACAGAGCGCGTGCCCTGGGCCAACCCGCGCGACATGCCCTCTCTTCGTTTCGCCTTCTTCATTGGCGACGTACTGACACGGCGCGATGTTTCCAGGCTGCGCGAGCTAGCGCCGTCAGTCACCTGCGTCAATTTTTATGGCTCGACGGAAACTCAGAGGGCCGTCGGCTACTTTATCGTCCCGGATAATTTCATCGCTTCCCCGCCGGCGCCGGGTCAGGATGAAGCCGTCCCCGAAAGGGCGAGCCGTGGGACGCCGAAAGAGATTATCCCCGTCGGTCGCGGCATAGAGGATGTGCAATTACTGGTCCTGAACGATGCGCGGCAGATGGCGGGCATAGGCGAAGCGTGTGAGATATACCTTCGCAGCCCTCACATCGCCAGAGGCTACGCCGGTGACGAGGCTCTCACGCATGAACGCTTTCTCGTCAATCCGTTTACGCAAGCTGTTGACGATTGGCTTTATAAGACCGGAGACCTCGGACGTTACCTCGCGGATGGAAACGTGGAGCCGCTCGGACGGCTCGATAATCAAGTCAAGATACGCGGCTTCCGGGTCGAGCCTGGAGAGATAGAGGCGACGCTTGCAGCATTTCCGGGGATACGAGAGGCGCTGGTCCTGGCACGCCAGTCGGCGGTGGGCGATAAACAGTTGGTGGCCTATCTCGCTTGCGCTGAAGAGCGGCAACCGGACGCGGCGGAGCTTCGCGTCTTTTTGAAGGAGCGGTTGCCGGAATACATGACGCCAACGCGTTTCCTGATGCTGAAGCGATTGCCACACACGCCCAACGGCAAGGTAGATCGCAAAGCATTGGCCCTCATCCAATTGAATCAGCCATCGCCAGAAGGAGCTTTTCAGAACCCACGCACGGAGGTTGAAGAACGGCTCCTTACTGTGTGGGCCGGAGTTCTGGGCCGCAGGCAGGTAAGCATCCATGACGATTTTTTCAACCTCGGCGGCCACTCTTTACTGGCGGCGCAACTCGTCTCACGCATTCGCCATCTCTTCAGCATAGAGTTGCCACTGCGCGCGCTCTTTGAAGCGCCCACCGTTTCCGGGTTGGCGGAGCGTGTTGAGAGAGCCATCAGCGCGAAACACGGTCTGCGTGCTGCTCCGATTCATCCTGTTTCGAGAGAGACGAATTTGCCGCTCTCCTATGCTCAGCAGAGGATGTGGATTCTTCACCAGCTAGACCCTGACGGCGCAGCCTATAATATTCATGCCGCCGTACATCTCACAGGCACGCTCGACGTGACTGCCCTGAAAGGCACGCTCGACGAAATAATCCGCCGTCATGAAATCCTGCGCACAGTCTTTCAAGCTGTTGATGAACTCCCCGTGCAGGTTATCTCTGCGTCCCACGAGTTGAAGATGCCGCTCGTGGACCTTTCCAACTTGTCCGGCGATGAGCTTGAGAGAGAAGTTCACTTGCTGGCACGGGAAGATTCGCTGAAGCCCTTTGACCTGGCGACAGGCCCGTTGTTACGCGTCACTTTGCTGAAGCTCGAAGCCCTGGAGCATGTCGTCCTGCTGACGATGCATCACATCATCTCTGATGGTTGGTCCATCGGCGTGCTCACGAGGGAGGTGGGCGCAATCTACGCGGGCCTTCGCGCGAATCAAGCATCACCGCTTTCAGAATTGCCGATTCAATACGCGGACTTCGCGGACTGGCAGCGCAAGTGGCTGCGCGGCGAGGTGCTGGAAACTGAACTCTCTTATTGGAAGAAACAACTGGCCGGGATGCCCGCACTCGAACTGCCTTTTGACCGCGCCCGTCCAGCCGTGCAGAGCTTTCGCGGCGCGAGGCAGACCGTCATCCTCCCGCAGAAGATGACGGATGATTTACTGGCCCTCAGCCGACGCCAAGGCGTCACGCTGTTTATGACTCTGCTGGCAGCCTTTCAAACTCTGCTCTATCGCTACACAGGGCAGCGCGATATTTCCATCGGCACGCCCATCGCCCATCGCCATCATGAAGAGCTTGAAGGTCTCATAGGCTTCTTCGTCAACACCCTGGTGCTGCGCGCGGACCTCTCAAATAATTTGACGTTTGTCGAATTGCTCAATCGTACGCGCGAGGTCGCCCTTGAAGCTTACGCGCACCAGAACCTCCCCTTCGAGCAGTTGGTTGATGAACTGCAACCTGAACGGAACATGAGTCTCAACCCTATGTTTCAGGTGGGGATGGTGCTTCAGAACGCGCCAGCCCCGCCGCTACATCTTCCCGGTCTCACGCTCAAGACCCTTGAGATTCAAACGACCACGGCCATCTTTGATTTGAACCTCCTCATGCGAGAGGGCCAGGACGGGTTGATGTGCTCTCTGGAGTACAGCACGGACCTCTTCGACGCGACGACCATCACGCGCATGCTGGACAACTTCCGAACGTTGCTGGAAAGCGTGCTGGTCACGCCCGGCGAAAGACTCGACGCCCTGTCTCTCTTGACGGAGGCCGAGCGCGAGCAGGTTTTGACCCGGTGGAACAGCACGCGGGCGGATTACACACAGGAGCTTAACCTCGTTCAATTATTCGAGGCGCAGGTTGAGCGGACGCCGGACAAGACGGCCATCATTTTTGAAGATGAGATGTTGACCTATCAAGAATTGAATTTGCGGGCCAATCAGGTCGCAAGCTACCTGCGAGACTTCGGAGTCGGGCCGGAGGCGCTGGTCGGAATTTGCGTCGAGCGGTCAATCGAAATGGTCCTCGGCGTACTAGGCGTGCTGAAAGCCGGTGGCGCTTACGTTCCCCTGGACCGCGCCTATCCGAAAGAGCGGCTCGCATACATGTTGGAAGACACGCAGGCTCCCGTGCTGCTGACGCAAGGACATCTGCTGCCGGGGCTGCCGCAGTATGACGGGAAAGTGGTCCTCCTCGATGCGGACTGGCATCACATCGCGCGACACAGCGCGGATAATTGGCCCGCGCCGGTTGCAAATTCCAACATCGCTTACGTGACTTATACCTCTGGCTCGACAGGCAAGCCGAAAGGTATAGCCATGCCGCATCGCCCGCTCATCAATTTGCTCACATGGATGTGCCGTCAGACACAGCTTCCGCCGGGGGCCAGGACTCTACAGTTTGCTTCGCTGAGCTTCGACGTTTCATTTCAAGATATGTTCTCGACCTGGTTGTCCGGCGGCGCGGTCGTGCTCATACGGGAGGAGTCGCGTAGAGACATCGCGGGCCTTGCCCGGCTCATTACCAAGCAAGGGATTCACAGGCTGTTCATCCCCGCCGTCGCGCTCCAGCAGTTAGCGGAAGGCTTTTGCACCGGCGAAGATTTTTACGCGCCTTTACTCAAGGTCATCGCGGGTTCGGAGCAACTACAGTTGACACGCGCCATCTCGCGCATGTTCACCGAACTCAAAGGATGCTCGCTTCATAATGAATACGGGCCATCAGAGGCTCACGTCGTGACGGCGCTCGCCCTGCCCGCATCTCCCGCTTCCTGGCCTGAGCGCCCGCCCATCGGGCGGCCCATCTCGAACATACAGATTTATGTCCTGGACAATCGCATGGAGCCCGTGCCAATTGGAGTGACAGGTGAGCTATACATCGGCGGCGACGGCCTGGCGCGCGGCTATCTCAATAGCCCGGACTTGACCGCCGACAAATTCATTCCGAATCCGTACGCGCTTGAGACGGGTGCGCGCCTCTACAAGACGGGCGACCTGGCTCGCTGGCTGGTTGACGGCAATCTGGAATTTCTGGGCCGCCTGGACCATCAAGTGAAGATTCGCGGCTTTCGTATCGAACTCGGTGAAGTCGAAGCCGTGCTCGGCCAGCATCCGTCCGTGCGCGAGATGGTCGTCATTGCGCGCGAGGAAACCTCCGGCAGCAAACGCCTGGTGGCCTATCTCGTGCCCGAACGTGATACCGCTCCGACGGTGCGAGAGCTACGCGGTTTTCTTCTTGAGAAGCTGCCTGATTACATGATTCCTTCGGCCTTCGTGACGCTCAGCGCGTTGCCGCTCACGCCCAACGGCAAGGTGGACCGCAAGGCTCTTCCCTCACCTGAGCGAACGAGACCTGAGTTGGAGAAGGCTTACGTTGCGCCGCGCACGAATCTGGAAAGAGCGCTGACAAGCCTCCTCATGCAACTGCTTGAGCGAGACCGGATCGGCGTTGACGACAACTTTTTTGAGTTGGGAGGCAACTCGCTGCTGGCGACGCAAGCCATCTCACGGCTCCGCAGAATTTTTCAGATGGAATTGCCCCTTCGTTACATCTTTGAAGTCCCGACAATCGCCGGGCTTGCCGAAAAGATGGTCGGGGACGAGCCGCAGCAGGGCTATCTGGAAAAGGTCTCCGCAATTTTCAACGACCTCGAACAACTGTCTGAAAGTGAAACCCGGATGAGTCTGCAAAATGAGCGGCACTTCACGGAGAACGATGGAGGTTAAGGGGGAAATGCTCTTGCCCGGCGACGTGAGGCGAAGGACGCATGACCCTCGCTTCGATGATTTGCCTGACGGACGAATCAACCTCGTCGGGAGAGAGCCAGACACCTTAAAGAAATTATGTGCTTAACGAAAGAACAGATCGAATTTTACAGGCAGAACGGTTTTCTGGCCCTGCCGGACTATTTCCGAACCGCCGAAATCGAAGTCCTCATGGCTCAGCTTCCGGCTGTCTTCGCGGAGGATTCGCCGCGCAGGATTCTGGAAAAGAGCGGCGCGGTGCGGACGGTCTTCGCCTCGCACGTGACCAACGAAGCCTTCCGGCGATTCTCACAACTGGCGCGGCTCGTCGCGCCCGCGCGTCAACTTTTGGAGAGCGATGTCTATATCCACCAGTTCAAAATCAACGCGAAGGTCGCGCTAGAGGGCGACCAGTGGGAATGGCATCAAGACTTTCTCTACTGGCACAAAGAGGACGGAATGCCCGCGCCGCGCGTGCTTTCCATCGCCCTCTTCTTGCAGGAGGTCAATGATTTTAATGGACCAATGCTGTTGATTCCCGGCTCGCACAAGGAGGGGATGATTGATGTCTCGCCGCACGAAAAATATTCTTCCGCGATGGTTGATGCATCGGGGCAAGACACTCACGGCCCTATCTGGATGCCGACCCTGACCGCCGATTTGAAGTACAAGATTGATAAGCAAACCCTGGCGAAACTGGTCTGCAAGAATAATATTTGCGCAGCCACAGGGCGGGCCGGATTCGTCCTCTTCTTCGACGGCAACATGTTCCACGCCTCCGCCAATAACCTTTCGCCGTTCGACCGTGTGAGCGTCTGCGTGGCCTACAACAGCGTCGAGAATCCTCTGCATGAACTCTCGAATCCGCGCCCGACGTTTCTCGCCAGTCGAGATTTCAGCCCGCTGGAAACCGTGCCCGACGAAGCTTTGCTGGAGATGCGAGGGGGGTCGCATGAGTAAGGACTCGGAAGCGGGGGATGGTCTCTCCACGGCAAAGCTCGAACTGCTCTCGCTGCTCATGAAGAAAGCGCAGTTGAGCGCCGAGCCGCAGGAGATTATTTCCAGGCTCGACCGGCCCAGCCCGCGTGAGCTTTCTTTTGCCCAAAGCCGTCTCTGGTTTCTCAATCAACTGGAACCACTCAGCCCGTTCTATAATATTCCGGTCGCGTTGCATCTCAAGGGAAGGCTTGACGTGGCTTCGTTGCGGCAGTGCCTGGACGAAATCATGCGGCGACATGAGACACTGCGGACGCGCTTCGTGCTTCTTGAAGGTCGCCCGGTTCAAATGGTCGAGCCGGAGGGTCAGGCACGGCTCAAGTTTATAGACCTGATGGACTTGCCCGCCGCGTCACGCCTGGTTGAAGCCAAGCGGTTCACCGAAGAAGAGACACACAGACCTTTTGACCTGACTGAAGGCTCTCTGCTGCGGGCCGCCTTGCTTCGTCTGGATCAGGCGGAACACGTCCTGCTGCTCGTTATGCATCACATCATCAGCGACGGTTGGTCTCTTGGAATCTTAACGAGGGAGATGGCCGCGCTGTACAGGCTCTTTTCCGGCGAGGAATCTTCGACGCTGGCGGAGTTGCCGATTCAATACGCGGACTTTGCAGAGTGGCAACGCCGTAGGTTTGAGAGCGGGGAGATGAAAGGCCAACTCTCATATTGGAAGCGGCAACTGGCTGGGCTTCCGCCGTTGCTCGAAATGCCTGCGGACAAGCCCAGGCCGTCAATTCAGACCTTTCGCGGGGCGCATCGCCGCTTTGAACTTTCCAGGCCCTTGCGCGCGGCCCTCATCAATCTCAGCAGAGAGACAGACGCCACGCTCTTCATGACTTTGCTGGCGGCCTTTCAAACTCTGCTCTATCGCTACACGGGTCAAGAGGACATAGCCATCGGCACGCCCATCGCCAACCGGAATCGAAGCGAGGTCGAAGGACTCGTCGGTTTCTTTGTCAACACGCTGGTCCTGCGTGCGACTCTTAATAGCAAGCTCAGCTTTCGACAACTGTTGCATCATGTGCGCGAGGTGACGCTCGAAGCTTATGAGAATCAGGACTTGCCTTTTGAAAAGCTGGTGGAGGAACTGCACCCTGAAAGAGACATGAGCCGTTCCCCATTGTTTCAGGTGATGCTCACTCTGCAAAATACTCCCGCGCCTGCGACGGAGTTTCCCGGCCTTAGTTTAAGTCCGTGGCCCGTCGAGAGCAGCACGAGCAAATATGACCTCGTGCTCTCCTTCAGCGAAGCGGAGCAAAAGATTACCGGCGCGCTGGCTTTCAACACGGACATCTTCGACCATCAGACCATTGACCGCTTAATAGCTCATCTGCAAACGCTGCTGGAGAGCATCGCCGCCGCGCCGGGCGAGCGTCTCTCATCATTGCCGTTCATGAGCAAGGCTGAGTCGCGCCGCATTCTCGTAGAGTGGAATGAGACGGCAACGGCCTACCCGCCGGATGATTGTCTGCAACACTTGTTCGAAGCACAGGTCGAACGAACGCCGGAAGATGTCGCGTTGAGGTTCGAGGACGAACAACTCACTTACAGAGAACTGAATTGCCGCGCCAATCAATTGGCCCATCACATACGCAGACTCGGCGTCGGGCCGGAAACGGCGGTCGGCATCTACATGGAGCGTTCGCCGTTGATGGTCGCCGCGCTGCTCGGCGTCCTGAAGGCCGGCGGAGCTTATCTCCCGCTCGACCCGGCTTATCCGGCGCAGCGTTTGTCACACATGCTGCGCGAGACACGCGCGCCGCTGCTTTTATCTCAAGCTCATCTCACGCCGTCGCTGCCTGTGCTCGACGGGCAGAAGTTAATTCACCTGGATGAGCAATGGAAAGAGATGGCTTTGGAAGACGACCACAATCCCGTCGGCGGCGTCACGTCCGGCAATCTCGCATACATCATGTACACCTCCGGTTCGACGGGTGGGCCAAGAGGCGTGATGATTACGCACCGTGCCATCTGCAACCACATGCGCTGGATGCTATCCGCCTTCCCGCTCACCCGTGCAGACCGCGTGCTTCAGAAGACTTCATTCAGTTTCGACGCTTCGGTCTGGGAGTTCTACGCGCCGCTGTTGTCAGGAGCGCGGCTGGTCATGGCCCGGCCCGGCGGTCAACTCGACAGCGCATATCTGCTTAAAACGATTGCCCGCGAAGAGATCACGATTCTTCAACTCGTCCCGACGATGCTGCGATTGCTCCTGGAAGAACCCACGAATGATGATTGTCCGAGCCTCAAGCGCCTTTTCTGCGGCGGCGAAGTTTTGTCTTCCCAGCTTGCGGCGAGATTCTCTGACAGGTTTAACGCCGAACTGCATAACCTCTACGGCCCGACAGAGGCAGCCATAGACGTGACCGTTTATCACTATGCGGAGGGAGACAAGCACCATCAGAGTGTTCCCATCGGGCGGCCCATCTCCAATCTTCAAATCTATATTCTGGACCAGCAACTCAATCCCCTGCCCGTAGGGATTCCCGGCGAATTGCATGTCGGCGGCGTCGGTTTGGCTCGCGGCTACTTCGACCGCGCCGGGCTGACAGCCGAACGTTTTATTCCGAATCCATTCAGCGCCGTAGCGGGCGCGCGGCTTTACCGGACGGGTGATAGAGCCTGCTTTTTGCCGGATGGGAACATCAGGTTTCTGGGACGCGTGGACGGACAGGTGAAAGTTCGCGGCTTTCGTATCGAGTTGGGAGAGATTGAAACCACTTTGAAGTCGCACCCGTCCGTGCGAGAGGCCATCGTCGTCCTGCAAGAGCAGGGCGAGCAGGCAGAGCGTTTAGCGGCCTACGTCGTGACGGAGCAGGGCCGCGCCTTTTCCGGCGGCGAGTTACGCCAACATCTCAAGGCACAACTACCGGAGCACATGCTGCCATCCGTCTTCATGCAACTGGCGGCGATGCCTCTGCTCCCGAATGGCAAGGTTGATCGTCGCGCGCTGCCTCTCGCGCAAAACGCGCGTCTGAGCGGCGGGCCGGAATCGTCTTATGTTGCGCCGCGAAATAAAGTCGAACGGGTTATCGCGGAGGTCTGGCAGAGAGTGCTGCATCTGGAAAAGGTCGGGGTCAATCATAACTTCTTCGACCTCGGCGGCCATTCATTATTAATGTTGGAAGTCCATCGCCAACTACTGGAGCGCTTCGACAAGGAAATCGCTCTGACAGAAATGTTCCGCTCTCCGACGGTCAGCCACCTCGCGTCGTACTTCAAGGAAGCGGAGGGCGAGCCGCAGCCCATGGCCCAGCCAAGCAAAGCAGTGTTGACGCGCAAAGATGCCAGAAGACAACAGAAAGACCTACGGCTCAAGCGGCACGCCGCGTTCAGACAGGATGGATTAAGCGATGAATAATGCGGATTTATTGGACCAGCAGATAGCCGTCATAGGCATGGCCGGACGTTTCCCCGGGGCCAGGAACATTGATGAGTTCTGGCTTAACCTGCGTCAAGGCGTCGAATCAATCACAATCTTTTCCGACCAAGAACTGGCGGACGCGGGCGTTGCGCCCGAATTGTTGAAAGACCCTCACTACGTCAAGGCGAGCGCCGTCTTAGACGACGTGGAATTATTCGACGCCTCTTTCTTCGGCTTCAATCCGAGAGAAGCCGAAATCATGGACCCGCAGCACCGCTTCTTTTTGGAGTGTGCATGGGAAGCGCTGGAACATGCGGGGCACGACCCGGAAAGGGGCCGCGACAGGATTGGGGTCTATGCCGGTTCGAGCGCCAACACTTATCTGCTATTCAACGTTTATGCCAACGCGGCATTGGTCTCGTCCGTTGGCAGATACCAGACCTTGATTGGCAATGATAAAGATTTTCTGCCCACGCGTGTCTCTTACAA
>JAXDFO010000291.1:0-4617 GCA_034665545.1 Blastocatellia bacterium | reverse complement strand
AGCTTGTCAGTCGCCAGATAGGTCACGCCCAAATCCCCCAGAGTGTTGGGCCGCGTGGCGTTACCAGTGACGTTGAACTGTCCGAGCCTGAGAATATTCGGAGGGTTGAGAGTGCCCGTCACCCTGGAGTTGAAGTTGACGCCGGTGATGGACTCTGCGAGGCCGTATTCAGTAGTCGAGTGCGAGTAGATGATGCGGCCAGTAATGTCCAGTTTCTTAGCCAGGAAAGTGTGCGCGCTGAAGCGCGTGAAATTGATATGCCCGCGCACGGGTTGATTGCGGGTCAGGCTCGTCAGCAAGGCATTAGTCAAAGCCGGATTATTGCCTAGGTTCTGCCCCACGTTGTTGATGAAGGAGTCGTCACGGAAACGGCGGAAGCCTTGTAGGAACGAGATGTCAATTGGTCCAAGTTTGGCATCCATCCCGAAACGGTAGTTATTGGCGCGCGAGCGTGCCTGCGACAAGAGCATGAAATCGTCGCCGCCCATGTGATAGGTGACGAAGGCCGGGCCGATGTAACGCTCCGGCGAGTAGCCCAGAGTGAATTTAAGCTTCTTATTCTTCGGCAGCAGTGTGAGGTCGAAATCTCCGAACCGCTGCCGAGTGTCGGAGGCGTGCTGGCCCAGGTTCGGGCTGGTCGAAGCCGTCCCCGGCGCGTAGGCGTTGAAAGCAGGGTTCGCCAGGTTGTTCAAGTTGTTGAAGTAACGAAACCTGCGATAGCTACCGTCGAAGCGATACCAACGGGATTGCTCTACATTGATTCGCACGTTGCCGTATGGGTCCGCGCCCCACCCCGTCGAGTTGACGAGGAAAGTATCAAAGAGCTTGCCGTTCTTACCATCCTTCGACCGCGCCAGAAAACTGGAATCGAAGAGGCGTGGGCCAGCTTTGTAATTCAAATCGCTCTGATACTTGTTCAGGTTGCCGTCAACTCTCAGACCGCGATAACCGACCTCCATACTGGAAATAATAGTATAGTCTCCGGCATCCTCTCCGGTTTCAACGGCGGAGCTTTGAGTCTTCGCATCGGCGGACTTCTTCGGGCTTGGCGATGGTTGCTGCGCTTTGACGACTACTGCCATCAGCGCCAGCCCTAACGCCAGCCCCGGCAGCAGGCGCAGCATCTTCGTTAGCTTGCTTCTCATGATGTCCATCCTCTCGCTCAACAATCGTTAAGCCTTCATGCCATTCTCGCTTGCCAATCCATCATCATCTGAAGAAGACCGGACTGGTATGCGAGCCGTGAATCTTGACGTGGCAGGTCGTGCAGTTCTGATATGTCGAGATAGACAGGTTATGGAAAGTCGGTGTCTCCGGCGCGCCGATTTCATTCGCGCCGATGCTATGCGCCTGGCTATGGCATTCCAGACAGAGTTGTGGAACTAAGCTGGTCCTCAACAACTTCGGATTGCTTGAGCCGTGCGGCGTATGACAGGACGAGCAGCCTTCTGTTTTGACCGGGGCGTGCTCAAAGGCGAAAGGCCCCTGCTTATCAGCATGGCATTTCATACAGGCCGCGTCCGCGCCCGTCGCCAGTCGTGTTTGTTTAGTCTCGAATCCGCCGTGCGGGTTATGGCAATCGCTGCACTTCATGGCTCCTTCGAGCACCTTATGATGGAACGGCTGGCTGAACTGGTGTTTCTGTTCGGTGTGACACTTCAAGCAAAGCTGCGGCTCGCTCATCTTCAACATTCTGATGGTCGAGAAGCCTGGCTTCTCCGCATTGGCTGCCGAGATGAAGGTGTTCGACCCTGCGCTGTTAATTCCCACTTGCGAGTCGTGCGCCGGGTGACATTCTGTGCAGCCGACATCGTTGCGCCAGTGCTCGCCGCGACGGAAATTATTGTGTTCCTCTTTGCCGGAGTGACAGGTCAGGCAGGTCTCGGAAATTACTTTGAACGATTTGTTCTTGAAGGAGATAATCTTCAACGGGTCGCCGTCCGCTTCGACGTGCGCCTGGCCCGGCCCGTGACACTGCTCGCATCCCGTGACCTTGCCTTTCCAACTCGGCAGGCTCTCCAGCCTGGCGTGAGCAGTATGCGTAAAGTTTTTGAATTGATCTTCGTGGCAGGCTTTGCAGGTCTCGCTTCCGACGTACCCGTCTGTCTTATCTTGAGCCGTTGCCGTAGCCGTTGGAGTCTTGCCCTGAACGGGTTCCGTTACTCTAGAAGCCGCAGATGCCCACCTTGAGTTTGGGTTTGACGCTGCGCCCCCGCTCAGTACCTAATTGGATTAGTTGGCCCACCCCCTCGCGGTCGAGCACCTGAAAGGGATCGTCAGCCAGTATCTTGTGTTCGACGTAATTAGAGAGAAAGCGGCTCGAATCGTCGCGGCTGAGGCCGAAGGTGGTCTGCGTCAAATCGTTCGTGCCGAACGAGAAGAAATCAGCATAAGCGGCAATCTTATCCGCCGTCAGCGCGGCGCGCGGCAATTCGATCATCGTGCCCACGGCGTAGTCTATCGTCATGCCGTGCTCGCCCATCACTGCCCGCGCGACCTCACGAATCAATTCCGATTGATGTCGCAACTCTTCTGCGGTTGAGACCAAAGGGACCATGATTTCCGGCTTGACGACTTTGCCCTCGCCCTGGACCTGGCAGGCCGCCTCGAAGATGGCGCGCACCTGCATGCGCGTCACTTCCGGGTAGGTCAGCCCGACGCGACAGCCGCGATGGCCGAGCATCGGGTTGGCTTCACGCAAACGCTCGACCTGTCGCAGGAGCCTACGCTTCTCGTCTATGCGGTCCAGTAATCCGTCCATTTCGCGGATGCTGGCCGCATGCTGCAAGGCCATCTTCAATTCGGCCAATTCATCCATCAACTCTTCCTGCTTTGGCAGGAACTCGTGCAGCGGCGGGTCCAACAAACGTATCGTGACGGGCAGGCCAGCCATCGCTTCAAAGATGCCCGCGAAGTCCCTGCGCTGAAGCGGCAGCAGCTTTTCGAGCGCCTTCTCGCGCGCTCCAAGTCCGTCCGCGAGAATCATCAGGCGCATCGCGGCCAGCCGCTCGTCACCGAAAAACATGTGCTCCGTGCGGCACAATCCGACGCCCTCCGCGCCGAAGTCGCGCGCCATCTGCGCGTCCGCCGGAGTGTCCGCATTGGCATGCACTCGCAGCCGCCGAAACTCGTCGGCCCAGGTCATCAACTCGTTGAAGTCCGGTTCGAGCTTCGGCTGGACTGTAGGAATCTGGCCCAGAAAGATGCGGCCCGTCGAGCCGTCAACCGTTATCCATTCGCCCTTCGTCACCACCGTCCCGTCAACGCTGAACTGCTGCTGGCCGTAGTCCACATTGAGCGTGCCCACGCCGCAGACGCAGCACTTGCCCATCCCGCGCGACCACCGCCGCGTGACTCGTCATCCCTCCGCGCGCCGTCACGATGGCCTGCGCGGCGACCATGCCATGAAAGTCATCTGGGCTGGTCTCCTGCCTGACGAGGATGACCTTTGCGCCATCACGCGCCATCTCTTCGGCTTCGTCCGGGTCGAAGACGACGCGGCCCTGCGCCGCTCCGGGGCTGGCGGGCAGGCCCGTCGCAAGCGCTACGGAATCGTCCTGCGGGTCAACGGTCGGGTGCAATAATTGGTCCAACTGCTCAGGAGCGACGCGGGCGATGGCCGTCGCACGGTCAATCAATCCTTCTTTGACCATCTCTACAGCAACGCGCACGGCAGCCGCGCCCGTGCGCTTGCCCGTCCTGGTTTGAAGCATCCATAGCTTGCCGCGCTCAATGGTGAACTCAACGTCCTGCATGTCGCGGTAGTGCTGTTCGAGCAGTTGAGTAATCGAAACGAACTGCTCATAAACGGACGGCGACTCTTCGCTCAGTTGGGTGATAGGACGCGGCGTGCGAATGCCAGCCACAACATCCTCACCCTGTGCGTTGATAAGATACTCGCCGAAGAGAGCCTTCTCGCCCGTCGCAGGGTTGCGCGTGAAGGCGACGCCAGTGCCGCTATCCTGGCCCATGTTGCCGAAGACCATGACCTGAATGTTGACTGCCGTGCCGAGGTCTTCGGGAATGCGATTGAGGCGGCGATAGTCCACCGCGCGACGGCCCATCCAGGAATTGAAGACCGCCGCGATTGCCACTCTCAGTTGTTCATAAGGGTCTTCGGGGATGCCGAGGCCGGACTGGTCGGAGAAGATAATCTGCTTGTCTGCGGCGATAATCCCGCGCAGGTGTTCGGGCGAGAGGTCAGTGTCGAGACCGCCCCTGGTCTGCGCTTTGAAGCGTTCCATCACGCGCTCGAACTTATCGTGGGCCACGCCCATCACTATCTCTCCAAAGAGGGTGGCGAAGCGGCGATAGGCGTCGAGGGCGAAGCGCAAATCGCCCGTCTGCGCGGCGAGGCCCTGCGCCGTCTCGTCGTTGAGGCCGAGGTTGAGCACTGTGTCCATCATCCCCGGCATCGAGAAGGGAGTGCCGGAGCGCACAGAAACCAGTAGAGGATTCCGCGCATCGCCGAAGCGCTTGCCGGTCTTGGCCTCAATCTGCCGCAACCCCTCCACGACCTGTTCCCACAGCCCTTCCGGGAACTGTTTCTGGTTGGCGTTATAAGCCCTGCAAGCCTCCGTGGTGACGATAAAGCCCGGCGGCACGGGCAAGCCAGCG
>JAXDFO010000290.1:0-8122 GCA_034665545.1 Blastocatellia bacterium | reverse complement strand
AATTTCCGTTCGCATCTATCGCCCGCAAGGTTCAACTGGCCCGCTTCCCGTCGTCATGTACTTTCACGGCGGCGGCTGGATACTGGGCAGCAAAGATACGCATGACCGCTTGCTGCGCGACCTGGTCAACGGCACGAACGCCGCTTTCGTCTTCGTCAACTACACGCCCTCGCCGGAGGCGCAGTTTCCGGTGCCAATTGAGCAAGCCTATGCGGCGACCGAGTACATCGCAGAGCACGCAGAGGACTTCGGCTTCAAGACAGGCAGCCTCGCGGTGGCCGGAGACAGCGCGGGCGGCAACATGACCGCAGCCGTGACGCTCCTTGCGAAAGAACGCAAGGGACCGGCGATACGTTATCAAGTTCTTTTCTATCCTGTGACCGATGGGAGTCTCTCTCAGAAGTCCTATCAGGAATTCTCAGATGGTTTATGGCTGACGACTGCCGCGATGACGTGGATGTGGGACGCCTATGCACCCGATAAGGAAGACCGGAAAAAAATCACCGCTTCTCCCTTGCGGGCGACAACGGAAGAGTTGAAGGGATTGCCGCCCGCGCTGATTATTGTGGACGAGAACGACATCCTCCGCGACGAAGGCGAGGAGTACGCACGAAAGCTGATGCAAGCTGGCGTGGAGGTCAGTGTAGTGCGTGTGCTGGCTACATTTCATGACTTCGCCATGTTGAATGGCCTGGCGGAGACACCGGCTGCCAGGCTCGCCATTCAGTTGGCGTCGCAGAACCTCGCGGCAGCCCTGCGCCCCGAAATCGCGCGCGGCGTAAAGACGGGCCTCTAGATATGTATGAGGCTCCACGCGCAGAGGCAAACATTAAACTGGTCCTGAAAGGATACGCATCATGCTCTTCGATTTAAAGACATTCACCCTCGTGCATGTAGTCATCAGCCTGTTGGGAATAGCTTCCGGATTCGTTGTCGTGTTCGGACTGCTCGCCGCGAGACGGTTGGACGGTTGGACCGCCCTCTTTCTGGCAACCACGGTGGCGACGAGTGTGACAGGGTTCGGCTTTCCGCTCACACACTTTTCTGCGCCCCACTGGGTCGGCGTCATCTCGCTGGTGGTGCTGGCGTTGGCGATACTCGCGCGCTATGTCCTGCATCTCGCAGGAGCCTGGCGTTGGGTTTATGTGGTCGGCGCGGTGCTGGCCCTCTACCTTAATGTCTTCGTTGGAGTCGTGCAGGCATTCCAGAAAATTCCCGTCCTGAAAGCGATGGCTCCGACGCAGTCCGAGCCGCCATTTTTGCTGACGCAACTTATCGTGCTGGCGCTCTTCATCGCGCTTGCGATTGTTGCGGCGGTCAGGTTCCGTATCGAGCCCGCGCCTGCGCTGGCTCCTGCTCCGGCCCGTACGGCTTGAGCGGCGAATGATCCTGACAGGAATTTTATGGAAGGTGAAAAATGAAAGAGAAGACCAGCGACCGCTTCAATTGTTGGGCCAGGTCAAGGCAACTCTGCGCGGGCTTTGTTCTGGTGTTGATGTTCAGCGTCAACGCATTTTCGCAAGGGGGAATTATCAATAAAAAGGCCGCTCGTGTTGCTTCACGGGTTCGGCGAAACTTCGCGGATTCGGCAACTAAAAATCTTTGTCGGGTTCAAGCGAGAGGTATAGAATCATCGCCATTGAACGCGAGTTGAAGCTACAGACTATCTTCTGAACCGGCTGGTTAAGTCGCATGCGCGGTTTCCGTGTCGGGCTAACTCGCCCGCACTTGTAGTACCATGTAATGGTATGAAAACCCCGATTCGCATTTTATTGCAAACTACCATCCCGGCAATCGAGGACGACTGGCACATCGGCAGATATTCACTGCTCCGTGAGCACCTGAGCGGGCTTAAAGATGAGGAAGGGCGCGCGCTCTGTGAAGTCACGGCGCGCAACCGCGAGACAAACGCCGAAGGTAACGACGAAGTGCTGCAACGGCTCGACGCCACTGACTTCGATGAGTTGTGGCTCTTCGCAGTGGACACGGGCGACGGGTTGACCGTGGCCGACTGTCAGGGTATCACCCGCTTTCGTCAACGCGGCGGGGGCATCCTCGCCACGCGCGATCATCAAGACCTAGGCTCTTCGCTCTGCACGCTCGGCGGCGTCGGGCGCGCACACTTCTTTCACAGCAAGCACCAGGATCCGGACGAGACCAGACGCTCGCGCGACGATCAGGACACGAAAGATATTTCCTGGCCCAACTATCATTCGGGCAGCAACGGCGACTATCAGTTGGTCGAGGCCGTCGAGCCGTTGCACGAACTCTTGCGCAACGCTTCATCCACCTCAGGCCGCATCCAATATGTTCCCGCGCACCCGCACGAAGGCGGAGTCGGCGTGCCGGAAGGAGAGGGTCACGCGCGCGTGATCGCCACCGGCACGAGCCAGATCACGAAGCGGCCCTTCAACTTGATTGTCGCCTTCGAGACCGCGCAGGACCAACACGGCAACACGCTCGGACGGGCCGTTGCAGAGTCCAGCTTTCATCATTTCGTGGATTATAACTGGGACACTTCAATGGGCTGCCCGAGCTTTCTGGCGGAGCCTCCCGGCGACCAGATTAGCAGAGAGCCGGAGCGGCTCGCAGACGTGAAGACTTACACGCGCAACCTTGCCTTGTGGCTCGCCGGGTGAACCCCCTTGACGCTGGCGATAAAGACGTTCTTCCAACCTCATCTTCAACAGGATTTACAAACTCGTCCTCACTTCACTGGGTCCAGGTAAATCACTTCTCCGTCAATGATTCTGTGGCCCTGCCGCCTCTTCATCTCATGGACTGGTCATGAGGTCATGCTCCGTCACGCGTTTGAAGGATTGTCCGTGGTCGCCACGTTATGGTCCAAACTCTCGATGGTGACGTGGCCGTGCGTCTCGCTTCCAATATTTATTTTGCCTTGCCACACGACCGCATAGGGCACGCCGGACTCGGCAGGAACGCTTCTATGCAAATCGAAGCCATCCTTCAGCCTGACGACCCAGAAGGGAGGCGTCTGGCTGGACAAACCGTGTGCGCTATACACCTGCCGGGCGACGTTGAAGAGTACACCGGCGTTTTTGCCGTGGCAGTAGATGCCGGGTTTATAATGCCCGTCGTCGAGCAGGCGACCGAACCATGCCCTGACATATTCCAGCATCTCACCGGGCATAACGTCTACGGCCTCTACGTCAAGGAAGATGGTGACATCGTTGCGCAAGTGGTCGCTCATGGCCTTCTCTATGGCGTCGTTGCCGTCCCTCTCTCCCTGACTTCTGGTCAGGTTGTTTTGGTGACACGGGCTTGCCCCTACCACCTGCTGGCCCACATAAACGACCACGAGTCCCCACCCAATTTCCTTCAACGTCTGCTGGTGTCCCATCCAGGGCGTCCAATGCCCCGTGGGCCGGTCGCGGTGGCAAGGTGAGTTGAGATAGTACCCGGTAAACACGTAAGGTTTGCCGAAGACCTCCCGCATCACCTCGTCGCCGGGGTAGTCGCCCATATCCAAGCCGGGATAGCTTTGAAAGGTCGTCACCTCCTGAGCATCACTTGCGAGCGCGGCAGTCGTCTGCGGTCCCACTTCGCCGTCCGCCAGCAGACCCTCACGAGCCTGGAAAGAATAGACGGCGGCAGAGGTCTGAGGGCCGTACTTGCCGTCCAGTTCCCCTGGGTCAACGCCATGGGCTTTAAGCTGTTGTTGGATGCGTAGTACCTCCGGCCCGCTCATGTAAGGGGAAGCCAAGCGGTAGATGCCGGAGGGCGGCATCACGCTTATGTCGCCCGCCCCCGTGTATTGAAGCTCCGGGATGAGAATGCCCATATCCCAGCGACGGCCAGCCACCACGTCGTTGATGACGCCCCGGGCGTGGCTGTGCGCCTCGACCGTGCCTCCCGTCCCGTCGGAGATGACGATGTGCCCGTTCATGTGTGGCTGCGGCAGACGCAGGAGCAGCGCGCCGGGGCTGTTCGTTGCCTCTCTGATGGTAATCCTCTTCACGACCGTTTTGGCATCTCTTCCCCACCAGCCCGTGTAGGCGTCAGTGTGAGCCGGGTCGTCGCTGTTACTTCGGCAGCCGTAGAGTTTGCCTATCAGTTGATAAACGCACCACGAAACGAACTCGGCACAGTCCCAGGGGCCGTGCCAGTTGGTGTTATTCATTGGCACCAGTGACCCGAGGATGTAGGTCTCGCCGACATGTTGGTTGGCGAGGTTGACCAACTCGGCCCCCCTGCGCGCCGCCTCCCCTATTAAGACCGGCGCGGGTGCCGGAGCCAGCATCGGCGTTGTCAAGGAAGCCTCCATCGTGATGCCGGGCAAGCTAAGGTCCGTGCCCGTGCCTGCGCCAGAGGACGCCGAAGCGTTGGCGTCGGCAGTCACTAAATTTTGAGCGGCCTGAACCTCGGACGTGTTGTCCTTGGAGCTTTCGTCCAGACTCTTCTCGCGCGGCTTAACGGTGGAGCGAATGACGATGAACTTGTTGAGGACATCGAACCAGAAGGGCGCGCCAAGCGAAATGGCTATCGCCGTGAGCAGCAACCCGAAAAGTTTAATCGCCAATGCCCATAGCGAGTTCGGGAAGTATCTGGGATCGCTCCGGTCCTCCGGGCGATCCGCCGGACGCGCAACCCATCCGAGAGGCATGTGGAGCGGCTCCAACTTACTTTCGACATCACGAATCCTGTCAAGCGGCTGCGTCGCATTGGCATTGGGGGCATTAGAGGGATTGTTCTTGACGTACTCCTGCGCCGCCGTGACGGCTGAGGCCCGTAGCGCCGGGTTGTGAAAGAAAGTGTTGACTATCGCCACCGAGTCGGCATTGGAGACGACGGCCACCAGGAGCGCCAACACGAGGATGATGACCTGGGACTTCCGCTTGTACCAGCCGGACACCCTGTCCATCGAGTCGTTAAACCAGTTCTCTATGTTACGACGCAGCCTTTGCAGGTCGCCCTGCGCGTTGTTGACCAGAGTCAGGAGCGCTTCCTTCGTGTGGCCTTCGGGCAAGTTGTCAATTGCCTGGCGCACGTCATCAATTGTCTGGGGCGTGCCCATGTCGGAAGGGGCCACTATGTCGAGCAGCGCGAGCGCGAAGGTGCGCGAAGGAATGTAGGAAGGTCTTCCAGGTCTCTTCAGCAGCCTGTCGAGCCAGTCCACCTTGAAGAGACCAGATATTAACGCGTGGTCGTACACGTCATGCGCTATGTCCTGTTTATCGTCGTCGGGTTTGTCCGGCGACCCCGTGAGGAGGGTGCGAATCCCGTCCTCAAGGTTCGTCGCGCGCATAGAAAAAATAGCGGCAATCCACTCGTTCAGCACAGAGCAGATGAGGCTCAGCAACAGGTAGACGAATACGAGACCGATGGCGATGTCGAGTATATCGGAGCCGAACATGGTGAACTCCTTTCGGTTAAGATGAATGTCCGGGACGGCGGGCGCACGACCCCGGAACCGTGGCTACTGCTGTGTGACGTGCCGGGGCTGCCTGCGCCCGAAATGTTCAGCCTGCTATCTGACAGGCCGACCCCGACCCCGCTCGCTCTACGTCAACCGGGCTGCCCTGCTCATCTCTCAGATGACGATCCCAAAGATGGCGTGGACTCCAACTATCTGCCCGCCGCCTCGGTCTATGTTCAGGATTCCGTCTATACGCGCACTCCCGATTTTGATATCCGAGGCGGAGAGGGTGACACTCGTCGTCGTCGCGTTCCTTTGGAAGGTCCACTGTATCTTGCCGCCGGAGCCGAATTGAAGAGTGCCGTTGAAGGCGATGGTAGACTGCACCTTCCCCATGCTCGTCTCCTGATCGAACGCAAAGCCGATTGACAGCCTGACGTTTTTTACGTAGACGGCGGTGAAGTTGCCGTGGAGCGAGATGGTGCTGCTGCCGCCGCCCTTCTTCTCGACCTTAAAATCTATGTTGCCCGAAAAATTCTTCTTGTCGAACTTCGCCTGGATGGTGAGCGTCGTCTGCTTCGACAGGACGTCCCCGTTCTGGGCCTTCTGCTCGTCGAAGGTGTAGGAGATGGAGAAGTCGTCCGAAACCTTCAACACGCCCATGAACTGGAGCCGAAACTTCTGTCCCTTTTTGTCATACTCGTACATGAACTGGTTCATCGTCCGGTTGATGGTCACGGACTTGGGCAGATCGAACACGTCCTCACTGTTGTCCTCCCGCTTGTACTTGAAGGAGAGCTTGAGCGGGTCGTCGGCATCCTGCTTCCACTCCCCGGCGAAGCCGAGCAGGGACTCTTCGAGCGTGACCGATCCCTTGTCGAAGAAGTGGTAGATGAAGCGACCGCGCATGTCCTGAATGAACCCGTCCACAATCGAGGTCACGCCCTTGATGGTGATGCTCAGGTCGTGCGTATCGCTCATGTCCCACTCGCCGCGAAGCGAAAACTCGAAGATGTTATTCTGGTCGGGACGGACCTTGAGGACGGCGTTCTGCGTCGAGTAGAACGGGCGATTCCCCACCTTGTGGAAGTTGATGACCTCCGTGTTGGCGACGTTTAGCGAGAGTTGGTTGTTGGTGTTGAATTTCCAGATTACGTCGTTGAAAACAATCGTGTCGCCAGCGTCATTCGTGATGACGACGTTGTTATTATTGTCCGTTCCCCATTTCCCTATCGCCTGGCCCGCCTGATTCTTGACCGGCCCAAACACATCCAGGTCGTAAGTCTCCGCACCCTTGGTCAGTTTAAAGCTCGCCATTATTTTCTCCTTATGTGGCCCAGAGGGGCCATGTAGATATCAGAACGGGTTTTCGGGCAGGTCCAGGGTGAAGAAGAAACGGAAGCGGCTCTTGCCGCTAGCACGGTCTCCAACGCCATATGCCCAGTCGAGTTTGATGTAGGCTCTTTGCTCGTAGTTAAAACGCAGGCCGCCCCCTATGCCGTGACGAATGCCCGGCGGAGAATTAACTGTCCTGTAGATGCCGCCGACATCGTAGAAGACGGCGAAAGACAGGTTCTCGCGGAACAGTTCCCGAAATTTGCTCTCCATGCCCGTCAGGGGATTGACGGAGGGCGAGAGCAGGCCGCGACCGCGTAGCCACAACTCCGGCTGCACGGCCCACAGGCGAAGCCCAATTGCGTCGTCGCGGCGGAACCCGCGCACCGTCTCCGGTGCCCCCAGCGACGGCCTCTCGAACAGGGGCGTGCCCGCGCTCGCCACCGAGAATTGCCCTTTAACATCGTAGTCAAATGAGTAGCCCATCGCGCCGTGGGTCGCCGCCGTCCCTGAGAAGAGGGCGAAGGTCGGCTCGCTGGCCGCGAGACCGAGGCCGAGTCTCAAACGCGGCGTCAACTCCCAGTATCGAGGTCGCGGGGCGGTGCGGCGGTCAAGGTAGAAACGGGCGGCGAGGTCCAGCGTCGTCAGGTTGAACTTCGTAACGACTTTCTGGCCCTGAATGAGCGAGACGGTCTGCCGCCCGGCCTCCGCAGAGAGATCGAACTGCTTCTCCTCAGCGGCAGAGCGCAGGGGCAGAGCTAACCGCAGAGAGCCACCTTTGCGACGCTCATCGAACTGCGCGCCGTTTATCAAACGGCTCCGCTCGAACATGGCGGACGCGTCGAATGCGACCGCGAGCGGACGGCGGCGTTGACCGTACGGCCCGGTCCCGAAGAAGGGTATGACGCCGGAGTAGCTGAGGCTGCCGATTGGGTCGCCGTCCTCCCCGGCACTGAAGCCCGCCGCGCCCGGGCCTGCCTTCAGACACTTGTAGCCCCCCTCTGCTCGCGCGCCCTGTCGCGGGCGTAGAAGGACGCCACCGTAAAAAAGGTTGTTGGCGCGCGGGCAGAGATGGTAAAGCGTCGCCGATAGGAATTCGTCGAGTGCGCCGCGCTTCGTTTCGGGCGTGGGCGCAGGGCTCGGGCTCGAAGTCGGCGACGGGGCGGGCCTGTCTGATGGCGTCGCCTCCGGGTGTCCTCCGGCCCCGCTCTGACCTCCGCCGGAAGTAGCTTCAATTGGGGGTGTGGGTACGAGGCTCGACGGGGGCGGCGTCGGCGTCGGTGTCGGCGTCGGTAAAGCCCTCGTGCCATCTCCCTTTTCCTCGGCGACTCTGACGACCGTAAGGGTTAGCGGCACAGTATGAGTGGTAGTGTTGTCCGAGCCAGCCTGCGGTGCGATAAACCCGTAATG
>JAXDFO010000289.1:0-5440 GCA_034665545.1 Blastocatellia bacterium | reverse complement strand
GTTGTTTGCGCTTGGGCTGGGCGAGGGTGTAGGCGTCGCGGCGTTGCCGTTGTTGGCCTGAGTATGAAGGTTAGCATTGCTGTTGGCATTGACGCCGTTCGTCGTGTTGGAATTGTTCGCGGTCCTGCTTCCGCAGTCCTGCATTGAGAGGGCCAGGGCGAGAGCTACCAGCAGCGCCGTTACTATTCGCATCGCATTTCTCCCGGTTCAAAATCTGGTTGATGAAGGGACATCATTTATTTAACACACTTGATATGATAAAAGAACTCTGCAAGCCAGAAATTCATCATCCGTCAATCAGGGGAAAATTGAACCTATGACCAGCACGAACGCCCGCCAGTACGTCAACAACGAACAGCCCATGCACCAACAACCTCTAGCCCGTTACGTCCTGACCTTCATCTTTCTACTGCTCGCCGCCGCTTCAATCGTCAACGGGCAGGTCAAGCCCGGACGCGACCCGCAGCAGGCGATTGATGAGGAATACACCAAGAAGATTAAGGAGTATACGACGGAGACTTTTTTCAACTCGCCGTTGACGGATTATCTTCCGGCATCAAGCACCGGAGTGCCGACACCGAAGGTCGTGCTCGGAGATGTCGCGGGCGCGCCCGGCAAGCTTCCTTACTCGGCTGATGTCTATCGCTACATGCGTCTGTTGGAGAAGGCCAGCCCGCGCGTGCGCGTCTTCAACATCGGCACGACGGAAGAGGGACGAGAGATGATCGCCGTCGCCGTCTCGTCTGAGGCGAACCTCGCGCACCTGGAAGAGAATCGCGCGCGCCTCGCTAAGCTCGCGGACCCGCGCGCCATCAACCTGGATGACGCGGAGGCGGAAAAATTGGTCCAGGCATCTGTCCCCATCTATTACATCACGGGCACGATTCACTCAACGGAGACGGGCGCGCCGACGGCCCTCATGGAACTCGCCTATCGCCTCGCCGTTGACGAGAGCCAGTACATCAAGACCATACGCGAAGGCTGCATCACTCTCATCACGCCGGTCGTTGAAGTTGATGGCCGTGACCGCGCCGTTGATGTTTACAACTGGCACCTGGCCCACCCTAATGAGAACTGGCCGCCCCTCATCTACTGGGGCCATTACGTGGCCCACGATAATAATCGTGATGCGATGGGCCTCACGCTCAAGCTCACGCAGAACGTGCTCAAGACCTACACCGGCTGGCACGCGCAGGTCTTGCACGATCTTCACGAGTCCGTGCCGTATCTCTACGACAACACCATCGGCGATGGGCCATACAACGCCTGGCTCGACCCTATCCTGACAGACGAATGGCAGATGATGGGCTGGAACAACGTTTCGGAGATGACCAAGCTCGGCATGCCCGGCGTCTTCACGCACGGCACTTTCGATACATGGTCGCCCGGCTACCTGATGTTCATCGCCGCCACGCACAACGGCATCAGTCGTCTCTATGAAACATTCGGCAACGCCGGAGCCGACACCGTCGAACGCACGCTCAACCAGTCGCAATACTCGCGCACCTGGTATCGCCAGAACCCGCCGCTCCCGAAGGCCAGATGGTCGCAGCGTAACAATAACAACTACGAGCAGACGGGCCTGCTGACCGCGCTCAGCTACTTCACGGCCAATAGCAAACTCTTCATGCGCAACTTCTATCTCAAGAGCAAACGCTCGATTGAGAAACCCAGGAACGAAGGCCCCGCCGCTTACGTCTTCCCCGGCGACGACCCCAGGCCCGGCGCGCAGGCCGAAGTGCTACGCACGCTACAGCTACAGGGCTGCGAAATCTCGCGCGCGACCGCGCCCTTCAGCGTCACCGTCAGCGCGAAACATAAAGCGAAGGTGAACGCGAACAAGAAGGCCGGAAATAATGGACCAGCGCAGGACCAGAAAAGCGATGAAGCGACAGGCGAGACCAGACAGTTTCCGGCGGGCAGCTACGTCGTACGCATGGACCAACCCTACAGCCGCATCGCGGACATGTTGCTGGACTATCAATACTGGAGCCCGAACGACCCGCAGCAAGACCCTTATGACGACACCGCCTGGACCTTCGGCGAACTCGGCAACGTGCAGGTCGTGCGCGTCACCGACACTAAAGTTCTCAACGCGCCGATGGACCGCGTGGGCGGCGATGTTCGCGCGAGTGGCGGCGTGAAGGGCACCGGCCCTATCTTCGTCATCAACCACAACACGGACAACGCACTGGCGACGCTTCGTTATCGTCTCAGGGCCGCCGCGTTCGAGGCCGCCGAAGAGCCTTTCGAGGCGGGCGGGCAAAAGTTCAATCGCGGCTCCTTCATCATCCGCAACGTCAACGCGGGCGAACTTGCGAACGCCGCCAGCGAGCTTGGGCTTCAGGTCCAATCTCTCAACGCCGCGCCCGTCGTCAAAACGCACGCGTTGAAAGCGCCGCGCGTCGCGCTCATGCACACATGGCTCAGCACGCAGGACGAGGGCTGGTGGCGGCTGGCCCTCGACAAACTGCAAATTCCCTACAGTTACATCAGCACGCAGGATGTCTCGAAGGACGATAATCTCAACGCGAAGTATGATGTCATTCTCTTCGCGCCCGTGGGCCGCGACCCGAACACCATCATCAACGGGATGCCGATGTGGGGCAATCCCATGCCCTGGAAGACGACGCAACTGACGCCCAACATCGGCAAGATTGATTCGACCGATGACATACGGCCCGGCCTCGGCTGGTCCGGCCTGCAAAACTTGCAGCGATTCATACGGCGCGGCGGACTCTTCATCAGCGTCATGGACACTGCGGAGTTGGCCGTCAACAACGGCTTCACGCCGGGCGTCTCCGTCGCCAGGCAGCAACGGCTCAAGGCCATCGGCAGTATCCTGCGCTCGAAATTCGTGGACCAGACAAGCCCCATCGCTTACGGCTACGGCGACTCGCTCTCCATCTACTGCTTTAATGGTCCAATATTTAACCTCAGCAACTTGGTGAACGGCAGGGGCGGGCGTCGTGCTTCCGATGAACGCGAGACGGGACGCGGGACGCCCGACGACCCGGACGTGCCGCAGGGCCGCCCGCCCGTTGAAGCGCCCGCCGAGCCGACCGCAGAGACCTGGGAAGCCATGCCCCTGACGGATGAGCAGAGGCGCAACAACACGGGCGTCATCCCTCCCGCCGCGAGGCCCAGAGTGATCCTGCGTTATGGCGATAACAGTGGCCTGCTGGTTTCGGGCCTTCTCGACGGAGGCAGCGAGATAGCGCAGCACGCGGCGGTCATTGACGTGCCGTTGGACCAGGGCCATGTCGTGCTCTTCTCCAACAATCCCATCTGGCGCGGAGAAACACAGGGCAGCTACTTCCTTGTCTTCAACGCCATACTCAATTTCGACCACCTCAACGCCGGAAGAAATGTCGCTGAGAAATAGTTGGAGGCATCTTTATGTCGCTGAACAAAAAAAATCTACGGGCCGTCATCATCGCCTGTTTCATCGTCGCTGTTTCTGCACAGGCGCAGCAGAAAAACTTCACGCTCGAACAGGTCATGAGTCCGGCTTTCCCTTCTGACCTCACGGCTGCGCCGGGCGGCGCGGGCAAGGTCGCATGGGTGCTCAACGAGCGAGGCGCGCGCAATATCTGGGTAGCCGAAGCGCCCGATTATAAGGGGCGTCGTATCACTAACTATCGCGGCGATGACGGCGAAGAGATAAGCGAACTCGCCTGGACGCCGGACGCGCGCGCTCTCGTGTACACGCGCGGAGGCGAGACGAACGGCGCGGGCGAAAATCCGAATCCTCGCAGTCGCCCTGAAGGAACTCAGCAGACCGTGTGGCTCGTCTCGCTCGACGGCAAAGAACCGCGTCAACTCGGCGAAGGGCGTTCGCCCACCGTCTCAAAGGGGAGCGACCGCGTCGCCTTCATCAACAAGAACCAAATCTGGTGGGCCAAGACGGACGCCACGTCGAAGGCCGAACAGTTGATTCACGCACGGGGCGACTGCGACAGCCTGCGCTGGTCGCCGGACGGAACAAAGCTCGCTTTCATCAGCAGTCGTGGAGACCACAGCTTTGTCGGCGTCTATGATTGGACCAGTAAAACTTTGCGCTACCTCGACCCCAGCGTGGACCGCGACAGCGAGCCGGTCTGGTCGCCCGACGGCAAGCGCGTCGCCTTCATACGCGTGCCCGCTTCCAGGGAAGCCTTCGCCTTTGGACCGAAACGCGCAGGCGCGCCCTGGTCCATACGCGTCGCGGAAGTTGAGACGGGCGCGGGCCGTGAGGTCTGGCGAGCGGACGAAGGACCGGGCAGCGTCTTGCGCGAGACGGTCGCGGATAACCAGTTGTTCTGGGGAGCGAAGGACCGTCTCGTCTTCCCCTGGGAAAAGGACGGCTGGACGCATCTCTATTCGCTCGCGGTCCCGGCAACCGCGACGACTCGCGGCCAGCAGGCGACGCTGCTCACGCCCGGCGAGTTTGAGGTCGAGCATGTGACGATGACTCAAGACGGGCAGGAGATTATCTTTTCATCCAACCAGGGCGACATTGACCGGCGACACGTCTGGCGCGTCAACGTCCAGGGTGGACCGCCGAGCGCGATTACGAGTGGCGTCGGCCTCGAATGGTCGCCCGTCGCCGTCAACAACGGCAAGGACATTGCCTTTCTTCGTTCGGACGCAAGACGGCCCGCGCGCGCCGCCATCATTATTGGTCCAGCGAAGGCGCGAGACCTCGCGCCGGAATCCGTCCCTGCGGAGTTCCCGGAAAATGCGCTGGTGGAACCGCAGCCCGTCATCTTCAACGGCGCGGACGGCATGAAGATTCACGCGCAGCTTTTCCTGCCCGCGCACATGGACGCGGGCAAACGCTATCCGGCTGTCATCTTTTTTCACGGCGGCTCGCGGCGGCAGATGCTGCTCGGCTGGCACTACATGTACTACTACCACAACGCCTACGCGATGAATCAGTTTCTAGCCAATCGCGGTTACATCGTGCTCTCCGTCAACTATCGTAGCGGCATCGGCTACGGGATGGAGTTTCGAGAGGCTTTGAACTTCGGGGCGACGGGCGGCAGCGAGTTTAATGATGTCCTCGGCGCAGGGCTGTACATGCGTGGGCGCGCGGATGTTGACCCGCAGCGCATAGGGTTGTGGGGCGGTTCCTACGGCGGCTACCTGACGGCGATGGGACTCTCTCGCGCTTCTAATCTCTTCGCGGCGGGCGTGGACATGCACGGCGTACACGACTGGAATCTGGTGATAAGAAATTTCGTGCCCGCTTATGACGCGCGTGCGAGGCCGGATGCCGCGCGCCTGGCCTTCGAGTCTTCGCCGCTCTCTTCGGTCAAGACCTGGCGTTCGCCCGTCCTCCTGATTCACGGCGACGATGACCGCAACGTGCCCTTCAGCGAGACCGTTCATCTCGCGGAAGCCCTGCGCGAACAGCACGTGGAATTTGAACAACTCATCTTCCCGGATGAAATCCACG
>JAXDFO010000288.1:0-15027 GCA_034665545.1 Blastocatellia bacterium | reverse complement strand
CCCCTGCGCTCGCTTGAGAAAGACCAGCACGGCGAGGTGTATGCTTTCGGGCGGCGGTTGATCCGTTGCATCCTGTTCCGACGCGAGAGCGATGAACCACCCGTGCGTGTGAAAGTCTTCATTGGAGGTTGCCGTTCCCGTCTTGCCGAAGAGATACTGAGGCAGTGAACTGAGACCAGCAGGCGCGGCGGTGCCGTAGACGACCGCGCCGCGCATTCCCTTGAGCAGCAGTGTTCTATGTTCGGGGGCGATGTTAAGGCTGGCGCGCTCCCTTGACGTGAAGTTATCAGCCCGCGCATTTTGAGGAGCGAAGAGATGGCCGCCGTTGAAGAGCGCGGCGTAGGCAGCGATTAATTGGACCGGGGTGACGAGCAGTTGTGTATCATCACCGAGCGCAGTATTGATGCGCCAGTAGCCGCGCGGCAGCATCCCCGTCGCTTCGCCCTCATCAACGCTGGCGCGCGCACCGAAACCGAATGCAACCAACGTGTCAATAAACTCTCTTCCATTTAATTGTTCGCCGAGTTTCGAGAAGTAGTAGTTGCAGGAATAGGCCAATGCCTGCGCAGGATTGAAAGGCGCATGGAGTCGCGGGTGCGAGCAATGGGTCGTGTAGTCTCCATGCCTGTATTTTTCGTGGCAAAGGATGCGGGTGTCGTCGTCTATCAACCCGGCGCGGAGCGCCGTCAACATCGTAAACGGCTTGATAGCAGAGCCTGGCGGGAATGCCTCCGTAAAAGCCAGACGCGAATTAGCTGCCGCACGCACTCGCCCCGTCTGCGGGTCCATTACGATGACGGTCCCCTCGCGTTCACCAAGCGCGCTCTGCGCCACGCGCTGCAATGCCCTGTCTACTTCATCTTCGCTGGCGAGGGCAGCCCTCGGCGCAGTGGGCGCAGCGTTAGAACCCGATGGCAAAAGTCGGAAGCATAGAAGAGCCAAGCAAAGACAGATGTGTATGGCATTGTGCGTTGGACACAACAGCATGGAAGAGCGTAGCGACGGGCCCAGTTTGATGAGACGATTGAAAACCCCTCTTCTCGCCGTTGGTGCTTGATGAAGTGACGATCCTGCGGTCATCACTCACAGTATCACTTCCGCCCGCCTTAACGACCAGCGTCGCTCCCACCAAACCTAAGTGTGGCTGCCCACATCGCCCCGATCTCAACGTGAGGCACAATGCTCGGAGAGATGCTCCAGGAGTTTTTTTGTCTTCATCAATCGGAGGCATGAATCACTTCTCTTCTATGAGCCTTTGATGCTTGCATTTGACCACTCCCTTTTCGATGCCCTCCCGATACCGGAAACCACTCCCCCGGCAATTCGGGCAGTTTTTCGTATCGAGCGATAGCTCATTTTCCCTTTGTTAGAGCGAACGCGTGAGCAGTGGCCGAGGGTGGAAGCTTCCTTACGTGCCGCCGCTTTCAGCTTTATTAACAACGGCAATCGAGTCGGCTGGACGGAGAGCATTTGGCAGATGGCCCAACTGGCTCAAGAGCGCAACCGTCCCGCGCAGGCTCTGGCCCTGCTCGAACATGCCTCTCGAAAACTGGAGCAAGACCGGGATCCCGACGCCTTTATCAAACAGAAGGGACGAACGGCGTTGCGCATAGCTCGCGTCCACTGGGAGCAAGGCCAGCTAACAGAGGCGCATCACTGGCGCGATGTGGCGCTGAAACAGTTGCAGGAGAACCTGAGCAACGACCGCGCCGAGGCGTCCAGCCTGCGCGAGTTCACAGCCTCGCTCATTGCTTAAGGCGAGCCAACAGAAGTGGACTCTAACGAGCCTCGGAACGAGACGCCAGAGATGATGGCGGCCAGCCGCCTGCGCCTGAGCGACAGGATGTTGCCCGGTGTCTGCGCGCCTGCGAGCCGTTGCGCTAGGCGCGCTCTGCCCGCGCCGCCGTACGAAGTCCGTTGGAGCTTATAACCGTGCTAGTATGTGCGACGCAGCGGCGTTAATGCCCTGACCGAATAAACATCGTCCGAAATGTTCTTCGGCTGACCACAGCCGCGCCCATACGTCTGATGACTAAACCTCGAATCTTCCTCAGCCATAGCGCCAAGGAACCAAAGGCCGCAGAGATCCTGCGTCACCTCATCGCCGATCTGGAACAAGAGTTCAAGGTGCTTTGCGACCAGGAGCGGCTCGGCAAAGAGGAGGACCAGTTGCTCGCCGGTCAAGACTGGCGGGCCAAACTGTTTTACTGGATGAGTCAGGCTCAGGGCGCTGTCATTATCTTCTCCGAGCGCGCGCTCGCATCCGATTGGGTGAGGGCAGAGTCGAGCATTCTGGCATGGCGGCGACTGATGGACCGGAACCAGCGTTTCACGCTGATACCGGTGCTGCTTGACCCCGTGAAGCGTTCCGACCTTGAACAGAAACAGTTCTCGCCCATGCGTCTCACCGAGTTGGAACTCGTGAGGAATCAGGATGCGGCCCGCATCTCTGCGAAGGTGCGCGAGGGTTTGGCCCACCTGCTCAAGGGGCAGCCGCCGGAGACTTTCATCGAAAAGCTTGAGCGTAAAATCGCGCGCCTCTTGCGTCACGTGGACGAACCGGAGTTGAAAAGCGCGGCCCAATCAATCGGCGCTAATATAGACGAATGGGGCGCGGACACTAACCCACAGATGATGCTCGCCGCCGAGATGATTCGGCGCGGTTTATCATCAGCCGTCAGGGTGCTATTAGAACTGGACGTATCACTCACGCGCGAGGCGCGGCGCGAGCTTATAGACCTTGTTGCGCCGACATGGGTTGACCTCAGCGCAGCGAGCGGCATTCCTGAGATTGCCGCGCGCGAGGGTGCGCGCCGCCTGCTCCGGGTCAACGGCGGCCTGATGGGCGTCGAGGAGTTCACGGGCAACAGTTTCATCCGACGCGCCTGCGGACGCAGCCCCGATCTGGCCTGGGCGGTTCTGCCCATACCGAACGCTGCTGGCGAAGATGCCGTCGGATACTACAAGCATGCTATCCGAAAGCAACTGCAAAGCCGCGTCGTGAAGGTTGAGAACGCAAAGGATCCGCAGATTCGCTCTGTCCTTGAGCGCAAAGACCGGGACCAAGAGCCGGTCTTCATCCTCTTCTCGCCGCCTCTCCCAGACCGCGCCGTGCTCGACGAACTGCGCCGAGAATTTCCGACCCTGACCTTCTTCCTTCTAACGGGCGACTGCACCGTGAGCGAGCAGGTGCGCGAACTGTCGGGCGGCGAGTTCCTTCAGCCGGAGCTTAAAGCGGGCGAAGAGCAGAACGCTTACGATGAGTATGTTTACGCGCTCACTTATGCGTGACGGCGGCGGCGGGCGCGACGAAAGGATTCATATGCTGTCATACAAGAAAATCTTCGACCCCGCCAACACACAGGTCTTCAAGGAACCCGATGGCAGCGCGGCGGGAGACAAGCGCGATGGCTCGGTCTACGTCTATGATGAGCAGATTGTTCTGGCCGTCAACGTCGCTCTGGCGACGGGCCGCCCGTTGCTCGTACGCGGCCCGTCCGGCTCCGGCAAGTCTTCGCTGGCGCGCAACGTGGCGCGTTTCTTCACATGGCGCTACTACGAAGATGTTATTTCTTCACGAACGCAGGCGCGCGACCTTCTGTGGAGGTTCGACACCTTGCGCCGACTCAACGACGCGCAAGCCAAACGGCTAAAAGAGGATGTCTATTACGTCGAGCCGGGCGTCCTCTGGTGGGCTTTCGACCCGTCAAGCGCGCGCACTCGCGGGCTGTCAGCCGAAGACCTCAAAAGGCTCGTGCCGGAGAGTAAGGTTACAGAATTTCTCGCTGTGGACCCCGGCAGGGATGACTCGCCAGAGGGCGCTGACAGAGAGCGACGCGCCGTCGTTCTCCTTGATGAGATAGACAAGGCCGATCCGGACACGCCCAACAACCTGCTCGTTCCTCTCGGTTCGTTTCAGTTCTTCGTACAGGAGAGCGGGACGAAGGTGCGCGCCGAACGCGATCAGTCGCCGCTCATCGTCATCACGAGCAATGACGAGCGCGAGTTGTCGAGCGCCTTTCTGCGCCGCTGCGTCATGCTCAATCTTCAGGCGCCGAGTCGCGTGCGTCTCATAGAGATTGCCCGCGCGCACTTCGGCGACCAGCACCCGGACCACTACGAGAAGATCGCGCGGCAGATGACCTCACGCAGGAAGGGAGAGGATGAAGAGGGCGAAGACGACGGCGGGCCGCAGCCGAGCGCCGCCGAATTCATTGACACGGTGCGCGCGTGCATCAAGCTCGGAGTATCGCCGGAGGCTAAAGACCGTACGTGGAAAGCCCTCTCTCGCGTGACACTATCGAAGCCCCGCGACCAATCAGGAACACTTTGATGTCAGCCCCGCCGCCCGTCATCTACCTCGGAGACCTGGCCCGCGCGCTTGACGCCCTGGACCCGTCGGACGATAGCACCCAGCGCGCCATAGCGGACTTGCTTGGCCTGCAATGGGACCAGCCTCTAACCCGGCGACCACACGCGGCGCGGCCTCTGCCTGAGCCGTCGCCTGAGCCGTCACGCCGCAGGCAGAGGCCGCGTCCAAAGTTCCAGCGCGCGGAGCCAAGAGGCGTTGCGCTCCCGTTGCGCATAGAGCACGAGCGCGAGGGGGCAGTCGAGTCGTCAATTGATGTGCCGCCGATGGAGGCGTCCGCACCGGAAGAGTTCGCCGCGTCCCCCCCGTTAGCACCGCTCTTCTTTCCGCGCTGGACGAGAGCCATACTGAGTACAGCCCTCTCGACATACGGTGACGATGGACAACTCGACGTTGAGCGCGTGGCTGAGAAGCTGGCGCGCGGCGAACGCCTTGAAATCTGGCCCACGCTCTCCTCGCCGACGCTGAGACGCGGCCTCCAACTGCTCGTGGACCGCAGCCACTCCATGACGCCTTTCATACGCGACCAGATAAGTCTTCAAAGGGATCTCGTGCGCGTCGTCGGCAAAGACCGTGTGGAGACGCTACGCTTCGCGGGTTGTCCGTTACGTGGCGCGGGCGCGGGGCCGGAGATTGTCTGGACTAAGTACCAGCCGCCGCCGCCCGGCACACCTATCTTGCTGCTCTCGGACCTTGGAATCGGTCGCCCTTTGCTCGGCGCAGACAGGGCCAGCGCCGCCGAGTGGCTGAGCTTCGCGCAGTTAGTCCGCAAGGCACTCTGTCCGCTCGTGGCCTTCGTCCCTTACGCCCCGCCGCGTTGGCCGCGCCATCTTGCGCCGCTAGTGACGATGATACATTGGGACAGGAAAACGACAGTTAGTGACGTGCGCAACAGGGTCGGTCGCGCACACGAGGTACAAGGATGACGCCCGGCGCGAGAGATGTGACAAAGCTTTTGGAGGCTGTGGAACGCCGCTCGCCGGACGCCGTGCGGCTGGCGCAAGTCGTCTCTCTCGCCGCACGCATCGAGCCGGAACTACTCAGGCAGGCGCGTCTCAAACTACTGCCGAAGGCGGATGCGGGGGCCGAGGCAGACCTCTGGTTCAGCCCGCTGGTCCAATCAGCAACCCCGCTAGCGCTCGTTCTTCTGCCGGAAGTGTCTGAGCTACTGCGTCAGCGACTCTCCGGTTCCGGCGCGCTTCTGCAACAATCCTGGAATCTCTTAAAGCTCGTTCACGAGAACGCTCCGGCAGCAATCAGGCTGGAGGAGGAAGTCACCTGGAAGGCGCTTGCGGGCGGTGCGGAGGCCGAGCAGTGGATCGAGCAGAAGTTGATGTCTGTGGTTTCGGCCATCGTCAATCAGGGGCGCGTGGGGCTGGCCCGTTGGGCGCTGCGCGCGTTGCCCAATCTTCCAGACGCGGCACGCCGCACAAAGGGCGCGACCATGCTGGCGCTGGCGGCGGCGGCCCGGCTAGGCTCCTGGCATCTCCTCGAAGCACAGGTCAAGAGCCTGAGACCGGGAACGCTCAGCCAGTTGCGTGTGGTCCTGCCGCCGGACATGCCGCAAGTCAACGTCGGCGTGCGGCTGTTTCAGGAGAGCGACGGCGCGTCCGAAACGCGAAAGAGGAGCGGCGCGAGTTTCAACATCGAATTCAGCAACCCGCCCGCGCCGGAGGCCGCATCAAGCATCATCGAAGTACCGGCCACCACCCCGCTTCTACTTGAAGTCGCATGGGGCGAAGGCAGACATCGCATAGTCCGTCAAGTGAGCCTGTATCAAGGGCAGACCGAGACGCTCGAAGTCAACGGCGCGGAGATTAGAGTCCGCAACGCGCGCGGCGATACCTACACGCTTCGCCGCACAGATGTGCCCCGGCAAAGCCCCGTCAACATCCTTATCCTCTCATCCGAGCGGGACAGCAAACTCTCTTTCCTGCTAAAAGAGCAACTGAGATTTTTGAAGCGACGGGTCATCCTGAACGAGCAACTCGTCAATCGCCTTTCGGCCAGCGGGATACTGTTAGAGAGGGGCTTGGCCGGGTGGACCAAACAGTTTGCGAACAGCGATATAATTCTGCCGCTGTTGAGCGCAGACTTTCTGGCCTCGGAATACCACGAAAAAAGCGTTGCGCCGATAATGGCGCGGGCGCACTCCGGCGCACGAGTCATCCCTGTGATTCTTCGCCCTTGTATGTGGAAGAATTCGCCGCTCGCACAGTTTAAGGTTCTGCCTCTAGACGGCAGGCCCGTCAGTGATTTTCGCTCGACCAACACGGCGCTCGCGCGCGTAGCGCAGGACATAGGCCGGGTCGTTGACGAACTCTTGGATGGCAAGGCAAGACACGAAACTGAAGGCGCAGGCGTATCGCTGCGTGAGGATGCGCTGGCGCGGATACCTTCCGCGCCTGTCATCGGCTTTATCAATCGCCGCGACGGAAATGGGCGCGACCTCGTTCCACGACTTAAGGACGAACTGGCCTCGCCCGGTGGGAAGGTCTTGGCGCTGTGGGGCGCGGCTGGCGTCGGCAAGACGACGCTGGCCGCAGAGGTCGCGCGCGGATTGCTCGAAGCCTTCCGGCAGCGCGTGGTCTGGATTAACACGGAGGACCGCACGGCCTTCAACTTCGTCGCCTTGCTCGACGAGATTGCCACGCAACTGGGTCAACCCCTGTTGCGTACGCTCGCAGTCAAGGCCAAGAGTTCTCAACTCCTCTCGCTGCTCGTCTCCGCGCCGGTCCTTGTGGTGCTGGACCAGTTTGAATCTATTCCAGGCGCTGAACAGAAACGCTGCCTGGACTTCCTCAAGCGCAGCGGCGGCTCCGCGCTAATCGTCACGAGGCAGAGGTTAAAGGACGTGACGAAGGTCTCGCTGGAGTTGATGACCGACGAGGAGACGAGGACGTTCCTGCAAAGGCTCACCACGAATCTTGCCGACCCGGAGCAGCGCAACCGGCTGATTCAAAGAATCTTCACCATGATTCCGGGGGGCCACCCGCTCGTCTTGCAGTGGATAGTGGGCCAACTGCAACTCGCTGGAAATTCGGCCAACGTGTTCGGCTCGCTCATGAATGTCAAAGGCGGCCTCGTTGAGAACGTCTTTAACCGCTCCTTCAACCTGCCGCAACTCGGCGAAGAAGGGCGGAGCGCGCTGTTTGCCCTCTCGCTCTTCGTGCCGGATGCGTCGCTTGAGGCGTTGGCAGAGGTCGCGGACTTGGGGAACGTCCAGGCGCTTCCCTCTCAACATGAAGGGAAGCTTTACTCCACCGACTCCAACTCGAAGCTGGTCTCCGACATCCTCTCGCGTTTGACCACGCTTCACATGGCAAGGGTGTCTGCTGAAGGCAAGCGGGTCTCGGTTGAAGGCTCGGTCCGTCAGCTTTTGAAAACCCATCTGCAACAGGACGCCCGTGCGAGAGAGTTCTACAGCAGGTTCGTCGTTTACTTTCTCAACTACGCGCAATCCCACCGCCAGCCCACGCCCGAAGACTTCGACGCGCTTGAGGCGGAGTTTGAAAATATAATGGCCGCGATGGACTCTGCCTTTCAGAGGAAGGATTGGCAGAGCGTCATTGGCCTCTGCGATGCGGTCGGCGGATTTCTGGACACGCACGGTTATTGGGACGAGTCGTTGCGGCGCAGCGAGCAGGCCCGGCGCGCAGCCGTGCTGGCGAAACTGCCCGAGCCGCGACCGACGCAGTTCGCCGAAATGGCGGCCAACATCTTTCTGCGGCGCGGCGAATACGCGCGTGCGGAACGCGCCTTCCATTCCACCGAAGCCCAGTACAGGAAGGCCGGGTATGAGCCGGGAATCGCACAGTCGCTGCGCCACTTGGGCAACATCGCTCTTGAGAAAAATGATTTAACGAAGGCGCGTAGGCTTTACTCTGAAAGCCTTGAAATAAGCCGCAAACTTAATGACCCGAAGAGTCTCGCCGATGTCCTTCACAATCTGGCCGTCGTCATGCAGGCTGAAGGAAAGTTTGAGCAGGCGCGTGAGCTTTATCAGGAATCTCTTGTCATCGTTCGGCAGCTTGGGGACCAGCAGAGCGCCGCCACCACGTTGCATCAACTCGGCGTCACCGCAGCCGAATTGGGCCGTTTAGAGGAAGCACGAAGACTGTATCAAGAGAGTCTGACAATCAACGAAATGCTCGGCGCTCAGGAAGCGGTCGGCAGCAGCTTACACCAGCTAGGCCGCCTGGAACTCGTGGAAGGCAGGAGGAAGGAGGCCGAGAAATATCTGTCTGAAGCCCTCAACATCTTCGACGCGTTGGAGTCTCCGGCTGCCGCGCAGGCGCGCAAAGAACTGGAAAGCCTCGAAGACCCCGCGCCCATGGCGAGACCTGCGAAGAGTCCCGCAAAAAGCGGGTCCATAAAAAAGCGCGCGAGCAAGGTGTCGAAATCATCTAAGGTATCGGCTAGGAAGACCTCCGGGGCTAGGACAGGGAAGACTAAGACCTCATCGCGCGGCTCAGGCGGCAGCGCGAAAGGCTCTCGTTATCGCCCAAGCGGAATGAGGAAGGGCGGCAAAGGCGGCAGTGCAGGCAAAGGCAGAATGTCCAAAGGTGGCGTCAGGGCAGGCAGGCCCGGTGGCTTCAGTGGCCGCTCTAGCCGACGGACGAAGTGACGTTGGCCGCCTCTCGCGCATGTTTTAGAGCAGCCGGAGCGAGCATCAGCGGCTGCCCTCAACGGGTCAGGGTTGCTTCAAGCAAGCGAGCGAGTTACTATCCGCCTCTGACACGTTAGTCGAAGAGTTCATCAGACTCTCCCCTCTCATCTTCTCTTCCTTTAGATGGACCGGTCCAAATATCCTGTGACATATGACCGGCAGGAAGTTCGTTCGATTTCTGCTCGGTCCTTGTCAGAGATCTATATTTTAACTTTCCAATTGACAGGAGCCGCTATGTTTCAGATGATGCCTCGCACCCGCCTCGTCTCCAAGCGTTTGACGAACCGTTCGCTTTGCCTCTTTCTCTCCTACACGCTGTTGGTCTCATTCTGTGCGTCCTTCACGACCGCCCACGTCGTGACCAGGACAAGTAGAACGAGGCCCGTTGTTTGATGACTCGGCCTGGCATGCGAATTTTTCCCGGCTATAATGATGATGGCACTGAGGGCGGCGGCGAAGAACCAGGTAGACAAGACGAACCTGTAGCCTGCAATATCAAAGTTGAATTGTCAAAACAAGACCAGACTGGCGGAGCCTTAACGCTTGGCATTACAGGATATCATGCAGCCATTATGACTCATCAGTCTAATCAAAATTTCAGTATGGGATTCCGGGCAGGTCCGTCCATTCTCTTCACCATCTGCTTGGCCATCCCTATGCTGACGTTCATCGGCGGAGCCTGCAATGTGAAACCCACTCATGCGACAATTACAGAGATTAATCAACTGCTTGCCAAAGAAATTCCGCTAGGCTCAGATAAATCTCAGGTGATAGCAATTCTTGACGCTCACCAAATTCAGCATTCAGACTATTCAAACCATCCTGAACGCGAATCCGATGTTCAAGACCCCAAACTTGACTCGAAGAGGAGATTCATAAAGGGATACGTCGGCTCAATTGTTCGAGATGTCGGCAATGAAAAGTGGTATTTCTTCTCAAGGCAGGATATCCAAATGTTCTTTTACTTTGATGAAAGGAATGCTTTGATTGCAGTTAATACTACCGAGGTTAAGACCGGTTTTTAATTCTACTCGGCAATTTAAATGGCAGAACATGGGCGATATGCCTGGCCCGACAATTCGGTTGGGCCCACAAGATATTGAGCCTATATTGCTTCAGTTTACCAATATCTGGTAGCCACTTTGAGTTGTCGGGCACAGCCCTGACTTCTCCGCGCAAGGGCTAGCCCACAGCGCGGGCTGTTTTCGCCGGGAGGTTTGGGCGTCTCATCAAGGCCGTCCCGCGCCTGAACACGGCGCGCCAGTTGATGACGAGCGACGGGATGAAGCAGGCCGCAGCGATGAGACTCCAGACCACCGAGACGAAGGCGACCTCCCCCATGGCCCTCACTGCCGGGACGGCCAGTATCGCCCTGGCGAAGACAAAGACCATAGCGAACGGGTAGCTGCGTGTCATCCACTCCTGATGCTGCCGGATGTCACCGGCGCGGACACAGTATAGCGCGATGGTGGTTGTGACGAGCCACCCGCAGGACTGGATGACGGCGGCCATCACTAGCGATGGCGGCCCCAGAATGATTGCGATGGGGATCGCGGCTGGCGCGGCGACGGCTACTCCGGCGACGTAGAGCCTGCCAAGGATGCGGTGCAGCCGCAGGCTTCGCTTTCGCAGCCTGGTTGAGAATTGAAACGGCGCGAGGAGGAGGGCGAGCGCCCCGGCGATACCGTGGGGCAGCATCAACCACTTCACAGGCTCGACGTGCTGCCAGACAGGCGAGCGGGAGTCCAGGAACGGAACCTCGTAAATGTAGAAGACGAAGAGCGTCATCAGCCCAAAGGCGGCGAAGAAGACGTGCTTGGCTCGAACTGTCATACAGACCTCCTCAGCACAGTATTAATAACGTCACCCGGCGCGACAAATAATTTTGCGCCCCTATTCCTAAACGCGAAAAAGGCTGGCGATAAAAATCACCGGCGGGATCAACTTTTTTCGAGAGTTGGATAAAACTAGTGTGAGTCTGATTGGAATCAGCGCAATACTCGGCGAGGGCTTAGTCACAGGCGCGCGGCCATAACAACTCTTAACAAGCGGCGACGAGGTCGTTGATGCGGCGGTCAACCGGGCGGGCTGAATAAACGCTCATCCAGCAAGGGGAGAGAGGGCGACTCATCACGGTCGCCCTTTTCCAACAACAGAACTATCGGGATGAATCAGAGTCCGCATGTGGCGATAGCCCGTTACATCCTCCACCTGATGCCCCGGATGTCAGCGCGTTGAACTTTCGCCGCCCGTGGTAGATGCTTGTTGCGTGATGGTGTAAGTCATCTCGCCGATGCTGATGGTTCCGGCGCGGGGCGCGGCATCCTTGTTGGTCGCCACGGTGTAGGCGATTGTTCCATCGCCAGTGCCCTGCCCGCCGCTCGTAATGACTATCCACCTCGCATTGCTGCGGGCTTTCCAGGGCGTCCCGCACGTTGTCACACTGACACTGCCTCTGCCTCCCACAGAAGCTACAGTCGCGCTAGTGTTGGAGAGCGTGGGCGTACAACCGTTGGATGCTGTCGTGCCGACGAAGTTTACTGTCTGATCACTGGTCAGATTGTTCAGAGCCTGTTTGGGCGGTGTGAAAGTGTAGCCAGCGTATTCCGGCGTGATCGTAAAGTTGCCTCCATAGTTCAGGCACGAAAAGCCGTAGAAGCCATTACTATCCGAATATGTTTGCTGCGGATAAGGAGCCGCGCCTTCAAAATCCAGCGTCACGCCGGAGAGGGGCTGGCCGTTGTTGTCTTTGACGTAGCCCACGATGTGATGTCTCGGATAAGGATTCGTCGTCGCGTTGAAGATGACAGCGTAATCGTAGGTGAGCTTATCAATCGTCCTGCCCTGCGGGGAGAAGGCGTATCCGGGTTTTGAAGGGGTCACGGTATAGCTTTGCTGGCCCACCTGTTTGTCGAAAGAGAAGAACCCACCGGAGTCTGTCTGTGTGCTGGCCGAAGCGTAGCCGCTCAAGGTGACGGTCACACCGGGGATGCCCATGTTGCAAGAACCGCTATCGGTGATCTGCCCGTAGATACTATAGTGGCCCGGCCCAAGTGGACATTCGTTCTGGTTCACATCGAAGGTCTGTTCGGCAACGTTAAGAATCGCATCCCTGTAATAACCCGTCGGGCTTTCTGTGTAGCAAGGCCCTACGTCAACGGAATAGGTGACTGTCCCGTTGCCTGTGCCTGAAGAGCCGCCGGTGATATGAACCCAGTCAGCCTGGCTGTAGGCAGTCCAGCTACAACCCTCGGGCGCGCTCACATGAATAACGCCAGTGCCGCCCTCATGTTGATACGTAGCTCTCACCTGGTCTATAGAGAAAGTGCAGGCGAAGGATGGCATGCGCGCAACGGTCACGGAGTTGTCCGATTGAGTGTAAGAGAAGAATTTGCCGTCTGCTGACACAGCTATCCCGCCAGTGTATGAGCCTGTTCCCTGGTCGTAATTCTTCAGTAACGCGCCATCCGAAACACGCCAGAATCGTATGATGCCGTATTGCGCATTGCCGCCGACCTCCCAGCCTGTTGAAAGAATGGTCTGCCCGTCAGGCGTCCATGCCAATGCGTCAACTGCGCCAGTGCCGAGCATGGTCTGGACCAGCGCACCGTCCGAGACTCTATAAACCTCTATCGTATGGTCATAAGGATATAAACCTTTGGCGGCCTGCGTGGAAGCGACATACTGGCCGTCAGGCGAGAAGACTAGAAGATGTTTGGGTCCGGGGATGTTGAGAAGGTGCGCGCCGTTCGAGACTTGCCAGAAATCAATTCCGGTATTTCTGCCAACAGCAGCGACGATTTGACCGTCGGGCGAAACGGCAGCTTCAAGCCCGCCTCCACCGGAGACCTGCCAGAGTTGACTTTTATCCGAGAGACGAAAGAGAGTGACTGTGCTGGGAACGTTCGCCGCATAACCTGAATGGTCGGCGGATGAAACCACGTATTGCCAGTCCGGCGAGATTGCTTGTGTGCCTTCGCTAAAGGTCAGAGTGCGAAGCAGCGTTCCGTCGGAGGTGCGCCAGAGCTTGAGTCCGCCGCCATTGGAGGCCAGCGTTTGGCCGTCCGGCGAGAAGGCAAGATAAGTTGTGCCACCGCACCGGAGCACGCCACATTGCACGAGCGTTTGGAGCAATGCTCCGTCTGAAGCTTGCCGAACCTGAGTCTTATGATCGTCGCCTCCGGAGGCCAACTGTTGCCCGTCGCGCGAATAGGCGATGGCCCGCACAAGACTGGTATGAGAGCCTTGCCAAACAATCTCAGGAGTGCGTTGCGAAGTGGTAACTGCGCTCTCTGCATCGTGCGCAGATGTTGAAAGTGAGTAACCGATTCCAAGAAACAATGCGATGACGGGTAGGAACATTAGCAGGCGGTGTTCCTTTGTGCGGGTTCTCATCATGAATCCTCATGAAAACGAGACATGCTGGGCAAGGAACTTAACAAACACGAACACACTGGACGTTCGTATCGCTGCTCGGAATTAAAATTCAGAAGCTGTAATGTTAGCGACAGTGACTGCGGCATCCTCCGGTGCGATCATGTAAGACCGCACTAAAACCTTCGACTCTTGCGGTCCTTTTGGTTGAATTCATTTGCATTTCTTTAAGGCTCCGGCCCCCAACGGAAAGCGAGCCCCCAGTTTCTTATCGTTGCTGAAATCAACCTCCACCCCAACCCTTTTCTTTGAGCCATCAAGATAGATAGTAAAAGGCGAGTCACCCATCGCGTTCGTGGAGAGCAAGGTAATATTTTCCACGTCGTGACCCATGCAACTGAAGCACTGTTCCAGCTTGCGATATTCTGCACGGTCAGTGCCTTTCACGAACGTGACCATGTGGACATCTATTTTGAGCCTGAGCGGCGAGGTGCAGGCGGCTTTGGCTGGCACCCATTCGCCTCGGAACTCGACAGCAACGCTGCCCCCTGTCATGTCCTGAGATGTGCCGAAGGTTAGCGACGAGAGGGCGCAGATCACAGTGGCGATACTGGCTATAGTGAAGTCTCCAATGAGATGGGTCGGGCTTAACATGGCTATTGACATCTCCTTTTGCGAGAGGAAGCGGCCCACAAAGAATTATAGGCTCTCCTTCCCTATGCTGCGTCGGGCGGCTCTGTTCGCTTGTACTTCTTCCGCCAGACAGGCCCGCCTCGACGCTGCTGGTCCTGTATCAACTTCTTCATCTCATCATCCGGTGGAACAGACTTGCGTGTAGGGTTGCTGATCACCTGCCAACCTTTCGGGAGGCGGGGGCCAATTTGTTGTTCGTCAGATTCATCCATCGAGGGCATCGCTTACTTCCCTTCTGTTAATCTCGTATGCTTACATTTGGCGACTCCCTTTTCGACTCCCTCTGGATACCAGAAACCACTCCCCTGGCAATCCGGGCAATCTTTATAGTCCGGCGGAGCCGATTCCCTTTTATTATTTTCTTTTAAAGCTTTTCTATTACTGTGGGCCTGTGGTAGCTGGCTGCTCTCTTGTGTCTGCCTGCTACGTTGTAGCTGGCTGCTCGGAGCGGCTACCCAGAAATCAATTCCCTGCTCTTTGCCGTATCCGATCTGCAAGCCTGTCTTTTTTATCAAGCCCTTTTCTTTGAGCTTCCCCAGTGTCTTCTTGACGGTAGACTCCGGCATCCCTGTCCGTTGCGCTAATTTTGGATTACTGATAGAACAATTGGGTTTATTGAATCCCCAACTAAGCCGATAGAGCTGTATATAGACGGCCTGCTCGTAAGGATCCAGAAGCCTCAGCAGATGGTCTACGACCTGGTGTGGCAGTTCCAGCCGTCCTACCACTTCAGGCAGAGAGGCAATCAGATCAACCGATTTCTGGCTGTCATGTGGTGGCTGGCTGCTCTGTGGTGGCTGGCTGACCTCCTGTGGCTGCCAGCCACCATGTCTACCACCTGCCCGACCTGGTAGCTGGCTGCTCTGTGGTGGCTGGCTGACCTCTTGTGGCTGGCTGCTCTCTGGTAACTGGCTGGTTTCAT
>JAXDFO010000287.1:0-7382 GCA_034665545.1 Blastocatellia bacterium | reverse complement strand
TTCTGACGCTCGAAGAGGCTCTGAAGCAGAAGAAGGTCATCGTGTATGAGACCAAAGATGTCAACGAGCTTGCTATCAGGAATCTTTCGCAGACGGAGGATGTCTTCGTGCAGTCCGGCGACATCGTCAAGGGCGGCCAGCAGGACAGGACCATCGGAGTTGACCTCATCGTGCCGCCCAACTCCGGCAAGGTCAAGCTCTCGGCCTTCTGTGTCGAGAACGGGCGTTGGGAGAAACGCGGGAATGAGGCCGCCGGTCAGTTCAGTTCGTCATCGTCGCGCGTCGCCACGCGGGAGATTAAGCTGGCGGTCGTGCGCGAAGGCTCGCAGAGCGAGGTATGGGCCAAAGTCGCGGAGGCGCAGGACAAGTTGAGCAACAACGTCGGGTCGCGGGTTAATTCCCGGCAGTCGGAAACCAGCCTTCAACTGACGCTCGAAAACAAACAGGTCCAGGAAACGGCTGGCTCATACATCAAAGCGCTGGGCCGGATTATCGGAGACCAACGCGACGTTATCGGCTATGCCTTCGCCATCAACGGGCAGGTCAACAGCGCGGATGTCTACGCTTCGAGCGCACTCTTCAAGCGGCTCTGGCCGAGGCTTCTGGAAGCGAGCGCGGTCGAAGCCGTCGCGGAGTTACAACAGGGACGGCCCGACGCCAAGCCCGTGCCCCTCGATAGAGTTGAGTCTTTCATAGACGACGCAGAAGGCGGCAAAGCCTCCGGCAAGGATGTCACTACACGCATCCAGAGCATCACGCGTGAGTCCAAAGAAAACATCCTCCTCGAAACACGCGACCGCGCCAGGAGCGGAGCCTGGATTCACAAGACATACATTAAGAAGAACTGAAGTCAGGAGCCAGGAGCCAGGAGCCAGGAGAAAGGCGGGAAGGCAGGAGCCAGTTAAGAGTTGTCAGTGGTTGGAAGAGAAGCGACAGCATGCACTTCATGGTGAAGGCTCTGCTCTTACTTCTGGCTCCTGACTCCTGGCTTCTGGCTCCTGCTTTACCTCACAATCTTGGTCGAGTAGAGGATGGCGTAGAGGGCGTCCTGGTGGCGCGGGAAGTCCTTGCCGTCGGTGGCGAGCATGAGATTAATCATCTGTTTCTGGCCCGCCAGGTCTCTGTAGGCAATCCATTGTAAGCGTCTCACGTTATCCTGTTTTTCGGGCGCGGCCTCGCGGAACTGGACGCCCTTCACGCCGTCAATTTCGAGCCAGCGCACTTCGTCAATCTCGCCGTTCTTGGCCCGGCTCTGGCTGCTGTCGTAGTAGGCTTTGAGGCTCACCTCGGTCGGAAACTTTTCATCCATCGGAGAGATACTAACTATCAAATTGGCCGCGTCCGCTCCGCCCGGAGAACGCCAGACGAACGTCTGCGTCTCGTCCGTCGCCTTGGTCCACTTCGGCGGCAGCGTCCAGGAGATTCCCTGCTTCTCCCAGGTAACGGTCTGCCCTCCCGCGAGCGCAGCCGTCTGCGCGGCGTTCGGCTGCGCGTGCTCGACGGTCGCATCGCCGGACGTGCCGGATGAAGTGGAGCCCGGCCCGGCGTTGGAATTAGAGTCGCTGGATGTTTTGAACTTGCTCGTTATATTGCAGAGCGAGAGCGCGAAGGCCATGACTATCAACAACGGGAGATGTTTCATCTTTTCGAGTTCCGTTTCTCAAAGAGGGAAATGTTTACAGCAAGCCGCTTCTATGCCAAAGTTCGCGGCAAGTCAAGGAGAATTATTTTAGACTTGAGTAAACAGGATAGTATCATTCACCACAGAGACGCAGAGCACACAGAGCGGGCACAGAGTTGTTGAATGATTTTCCCTGTGCATCCTCTGTGTGCTCTGTGTCTCTGTGGTGAATAACGCTTTCCCCCCATCTCAACATCAACTGAAAAACTACCAGCGAGTCTCACATCTTTCCCGCCCGCGCTTCGCGTGATATGCTTACGCCGTTCCCTGTGCAATGCCAACAATCAAACAACGGCGGCGTCCCCTTCGCGCGCCGCTTGATTCCTAAGGAGAGTCTCTTCATGCGCATCTTTGCCTTGAAACCATCAACGCTCTTGTCTCTCTCTGCGATGTTCGCGTTCTGCCTCTTCGCTTGCGCGTGCCAGCAAGCCGCGACCAACGCGAATACGAATACGGCGGCGGCCAATGTCAACAGCAGCCCTGCGTTGAACGTCAACGCCAGCCCTGCGACGGCGGATGCTGGCCCAACAATCGAAACCAGAGAGCCTGACAAGTATCGCGCCACGCTGACCCTGACGGCGGAGGCCACGGGCGGCGGCAGCAGCCCCAACATTCCGAAGCTCGCGGCGGACGTGGCCCGCAACGGCGATACGCGCCGCATCTCTTTCAAACTGCCGAACGGCGAGCCTGTCATCTACCTTGACCGCGCGGACAAGCGTTACGCCATCCTCCCGAATCGCAAGCAGTACGCGGAGTTGACGCAGGAGGCTTTGGGCTTTGACGTGGCGCGGCTGATGACGCCCGGTCAAATGGTCCAATATTTAAAGCAGCAGCGCGGCTATGAGCGCGTCGGTGAGGAACAGATGGACGGACGCTCCGTCATCAAGTATCGCTACGCGGGCACGACGCAGACAGGCACGGCGGCGGGCGAAGTGAAGGCGGAAACCTTCGTCTATGTTGACAAGGAGACGGGGTTGCCCTTGCGCTCCGAGTTATCTTCGGAAGCGACTGGAAACGTGCAGGGCGTCAAGGGGATTAAGATGGTCGCGGTGATGAGCGACATCAGCACGGATGTTGACCCGGCGCAGTTTGAATTGCCGCCAGGGTTGAAGCAGGTTGACCCGCAGCAAGTGCGCCAGCAGGTGGATGCCTTCATGGCCATCGCCAAAGTCTTCATCCTCAACATGGTCAACCAGCAGCAACAGCAGCAGGGCGGCAACACTAACAGCAACAGCAGCGCGATGCCCGGCGCGAGCATGTCGCCTTCGCCAGCGGCCTCTTCATCAACGACGCCGGTTGCTCCATAAGCGGAGGACTCTGGATGAAATATATAATCGTACTGTTACTGGGGTTGATACTCGGCGGCGCGTGCGCCTTCTACTTTCTGGGCGTCTCGCACGCGAAGTTGCCGCCGGGCACGCTCGTCAAAGCGCCCGAACAGGGCGGCGATCAACCGGGCACGGCGGTTCTCACGCTCGACGAAAAATTCTTCGACGCGCTGCTCGGCAAAGTCTTCAACGACCTGGGCGCGCCGACCTTCCCTCTGCAACTATCAAGGCTGGAAGGAGGCACGCAAGAGGGCACGGCGACGATTCGCCTCGCGGCTTTCCAGGGGGGCGACTGTAAGAATCAAGTGGTCCTGTCGAGCGAGGGGAGCAACGTCAAGACGGGCGTGCGTTTTACGAACGGCAAGATTACGGCCCCGATGGCTTTCAGCGGCAGCTATAACCTGTTTGGCAGTTGCTGGCAGTTTAAGGGCTGGGCCCAGACGACTCTCAATCTCTCGTTCGACCAGGCGAATCAAAAACTCTACGGGCAGGTCAACGTCGAGGGCGTCAACCTGGAAGGCATCTCGCCCGCCGTCGGCGGCTTCATCACTCCGTTGGTCCAACGAACCATCAACGAACGCGTCAATCCTCTGGAGATGATGCGCGCAGAGCAACTGACGCTCAACCTTCCGATTAAGGCGAGCGGCGGCACACTCAACGCCCACGTTAAGGATGTCCGCTCCGAAATCATAGACGGCGCACTCCGCCTACACATTACCTATGATTTCCTGAAAGGATAAAGGCAGGAGCCAGGAGCCAGGAGCCAGAAGAAAAGCGATAGCATGCTCTTCATTCTGGCTTCTGGCTCCTGGCTCCTGCTTTTAACTGAACCTTACTTTCGCTGTTTCCTCTTCGGGTGTGTCGTGTTGGGGCTTGACGCCGACGCCGTGCTTGTATGCGAGGTCGCCGCCGAGCCAGCCGGAGATGCCTATGAGGATGACTCCAACGAGCGAGAGCAGGAAGGGAATGGTCATGCTGCCGCCCACCCGGTCTGCGCCGTAGCGCGTGCGCAGGTAGAGGCTGGCGGCGAAGATAATGAGCGCGATGATGTTGAGCCGCGCGTGCCAGTCGCCTATCTTCTTCACCTCTTTATCCTTGATTGCCAGCCAATCTATGATGCCCGGCACGGCGGCCAGCAGCCCGCCGATGATACCTATCGCGAGCATGTATTTGGAAATCAGGACCAGGCTGGGATTCTGGACGAAGTGATAAAGCACGTCCGTCACAAACGATGTGACCCAGAGGGCCAGTGGAAACGGAATCAACATGGGGTGAATCGGATGCCCGCCGATGCTCGCCTTACTCGCCATATCAATCTCCCTTCGACCGAAGTAAACGGATGAAAGAGCCTCAAGAGACCTCATCGAACGAGACCCCGAAATTGCTCGCAGCCTTTCGCGCGCTCTCTTCGCTGTAACATGTCCTATAGCTTGTCGCTCATTCTCTTCGCCCGCGCCCCGCTCGTCAAGTTTTATTTCCCACTTTCTTGATGAGAGAATCGCTGCGCGAAAGTTAAAAAGAAGAGACCGCCCGGTCTTCAAAAGAGAAGCACGGGCGGTCTGTTGTTGTTGTAGTTAGCTCTGAGTGTTCAGAGGCTGTAGTTTATTTGAAGACGAGGCCGATGCTGAACAACGCATCGTTGCGCGTGCGATGACCGCCGGTGGTCAGGCCCGTCGTGTTGTTGTTGTTTCTCTCGAAGACCGGGTTGTAATCGGCTGCGAGACGAAGGGCAACGTTGTGATGAACATCGAAGTCAACGCCGCCGCCCAGTTTGAGAGCGAAGTCCGTCTGGCTGTCGCTGATGCTATCGCCGAAGGCCGTCGCTTTGACCCTTGAGTAATTCGCGCCGAGCAGGCCATGCACGAAAGGCGTGACCTTGCTATTGTCGCTCGCAAAACGGTAGTGCGGGCCAGCCATGAAGTTATAGGTTGAGAGGCGCGTGTTGACGCTGGTCGTCGCGGTCACTGTGCCGACCGTCTGGGTCACTGTGAAATTCTTGTTCTTGTAGTGCCCGTCAATGTTGCCCTCTATGCCGAAGTTCTTGTTGACGAAGCCGGTCACGGACGTGTCGAAGCCGTAGCCCGTCTCGCGGCTATTAGCATTGTTGACGGTGATTGTCGGGTCGCCCGTATCAATCCTCCCGAGGTCAATGCTGTCAACCGAAAAACCAGCCGCGACTTCAACCTTGTGCGTGTTCTGAGCAAAGCTCAGAGACGCACAGCAGGCGATGAACATCGCCATCAGAATAACTTTACGCATGTTAGTATTTCCCTTTCCTTGCAAGTTAAGATTCAAGGTAAGGTCTCCCTATGAGACCGAACGCATTAGATACTGCCGCAAGAGTAGGAGTTGCCCATCCGCGATTGTGTCTTTTCTGTGGAATAACGCGAAAAGAGGGAGTCAGGAGCCAGAAGGAAGAGACGAGCCTTCATCATGAAGAGCATGCTATTGCTTTTCTTCTGGCTCCTGGCTCCTGACTCCTGGCTCCTGCTTTTCGAGTTTTTCGCGCTTGATGCCGTGAGGATTGGAGGAACGCGTCCCGCGTTTGCGCGCAGAGCGTTTGCGTTTGAGTGGTTGGCCCATGTGGTCTACGGAGCGCATCGGCTGGAGGTCCACAGCCTCGCCTTCCGGGTCGTCCAGGCGCGTCTCCACCTGCTCCGGCTCGACCCGTTCTGGACCAGCATTTCTCTCATCATCCGGCGACGCCGCTTGAGAGTCTTCGACGCCAGCCAGGGCGCGTTGTCGCGTGAAGTGTTCGACTATCTCCTCCGCCGTCTTGCGATCGACGAAGGGCGCGAGTTCGGCCACGCTCGCATTCGCCACGCGCTGTATCGAACCGAGGTTCCTGAGCAAGCGATTCTTGCGCTTGTCCCCGACGCCCGGAATCGCCGTCAACTCCGAAGTGAAATCGCGCAACTCCCTGCGCTTGCGATGATAGGCGACCGCCGTGCGGTGCGTCTCGTCTCGAATCATCTGGATGAAGCGCAGGACGGGCGAATGCTGGTCCAGAAAAACAGGCTCATGCTCGCGTCCCTTTTGGAGCAGGTGCGAGACTTCGTTATGACGCCCGCGCGGCTTGACGACGCCGATCATCGGCACGGCTTCCAGGTCCAACTCGCGCATCGCGGCCCCGGCTGCGCTCAGTTGGCCCTTGCCTCCGTCAATCATCACGAGGTCGGGCAAAGGCTTTCCCTCTTCAAGCTGGCGGCGATAACGACGGTAGACGGCCTCATGCATCGAAGCCGTATCGTTCGCGCCCTCGACCGTCTTAATCTTGAACTTGCGATACTCCGCGCGATTCATCTTTCCGTTTTCGCAGACGACCATCCCGGCCACATTCTCCGCGCCAGAGATATTCGAGATGTCGAATGATTCTATGAGCGCGGGCAGGCGCGGCAATTCCAGCACTTCCTGTAACTCTTCGAGCACGCGCTCCATGTCCGGCTTGAGCACGCGAAAGCGTTGCTCGAAAGCGAGCTTCGCGTTCTTCTCGACAAGGTCAATGAGGTCGCGCTTCTCTCCGCGCTGCGGGTCGTAGATACGCACGCGCCTTCCCTTGCGCTCGCTCAAAGCTTTTTCCAACAACTCTCTATCAGCGAAATCACCCGGCACATGTATCTCTCGCGGCACGTAGTCCGTTGAGTAATACTGCGTCAGCACCTCTCCCAAAAAAGCGGACGGGTCAAAGCCATCATCCTCCGGCAAGTCTTCCCAGAAAAACTCACGACGCCCCACGACCTTCCCCTCGCGCATCGTGAACAGTTGCAGCGCGAGCCGCGCGCCCTCCCTGTAATAACCGAAGATGTCAACGTCCAGGTCCGCGCTCGTCGCCATCTTCTGCTGCTCGGCCAGAGTCTGCACGGTCTTGCGCAGGTCTCTATACTTCGCCGCAATCTCGTACCTCATCTCCTCGGAAGCCGCCACCATCCGAGCCTCCAAATCCTCCGTCAACTCCTTATTCTTGCCTTCAAGAAAGAGCCGCACATCGCGCACCGCCTCGGTATATTCTCGTGGCGTGCATAAATCTTTCACGCATGGGCCCAGACAACGCTTGATATGATATTCGAGACAGGGGCGCGGTAGTTTCCCGTCAATCTCTATGTCGCACGAGCGCAACTGAAATTTACGATGGACCAAATCAATCGTCCGGCGCGCGAGGCTCGCGGGCAAATATGGACCAAAATAGAGCGCGCCGTCGCGCTGGATGCGCCTGGTAATCATGAGACGCGGGAAAGGCTCGTTGATAGTCAACTTGAGATGCGGGTATTGCTTGTCGTCCTTCAAGAGAACGTTGTAACGCGGCTTGTGCTGCTTGATGAGGTTGGCCTCAAGGACGAGCGCCTCGACTTCCGTATCCGTGACGATGAATTCCA
>JAXDFO010000286.1:0-2693 GCA_034665545.1 Blastocatellia bacterium | reverse complement strand
AGCATTTGAAAAATAGTTGATGACGAACGCTGGAACCGTCCTCCGGTTGATTTTAACTTTTCAATCTTGCTGATTCATGCTTAATATACGTCTGTCCTCGGAACACGTCTTAATCGCAAGAAAAACTACCGGAGGGGAGCGAAAGTCTATGACCTATACTGTTTGCGAGCCATGCGTGAACTGCCGTTATACGGATTGCGCGCTGGTCTGTCCAGTGGAGGCTTTTCACCTGGACGATGACATGCTGGTAATCAATCCAGAGACCTGTATTGACTGTGATGCCTGTGTCCCGGAATGCCCCGTCGAAGCAATTTTTCCAGAAGATAAAGTGCCGGAGCAGTGGGCCCATTATACGCAGATGAACGCCGAAAAGGCTTTGAGCGGTCTCCCGACCATCAGCGAAAAGCTGGACCCCTTGTGTTAAGCGGTGAGAGTGTGAGAGAAGATAAAGGGCGCGCTCCTTCCCTGTGCAGGCAAGTCTAAGGGACGGGCGCGCCCTCTCTCTTTCTCTGTTGGCTGAAACTTTCGGGTGAAGTATGAAGAGACGCACGAAGCGGTTGATAGGGACGCTCGCACTGGCAGCCGGGACGCTGGGCGCGGCGGGAGCCTTTCTCATGAAAAAGAAGAAGAAGTCGGGCCAGGGCAGGACGCGCAGGGACACGGCCCTCGATGTCTGGGCCAGGCCGGGGATGAACGTCACCTTTCGCGCCGAACTGATGCCGAGCCGCGAAACTTCCGAAAGAACCTTCCGCGTCGCGCAACTTCTGCCGAGCGGTCGCGTCACGCTCGAAGGCGTCGCGGGCGAGCATAACCAGAAAGAGTTCGAGCCGCACAGGTAATTGGACCAACCCCGCCTCTACCTTAATCCTTTTATTTAAAACTCGTAGGTGCGGCCAGGCTCCATGACGTGGAGTTTGGGGATGCGCAGGTCCGTGAGTTCCTGGACCAGCGTGTCGCGGTAAGCGGGCTTGAGATGAACGGCGAGTATCTCTATGTCGTTGTGGTTGAGCTTGCCGAGTTCTCTGGCGAGCGAGGCGGGCGTCAAGTGCCTGGAGACTTCGGCGAGCTTCGCCATGGAGTTGGGGAAGGATGCTTCGATGAGCAGCGCGTCAACGTGCGGCGTGCGATTGACCAGTTCCCAGAACTCTTCCGTCTCAGCCGTGTCGCTGCTGAAGGCGACGGTGGTCGGGCCGTCGGTGATGACCATCCCGACGGTCGGGACGATGTGATTGACGGGGACGGCCATCGCCGTCAGGTGGTCCACCTTAAACTCTTCGCCCGCGCGAAAGGGAACATACTTCATGACCGGGCCGTGCTCGTTGCTGAGTTCGGAGAAGCGCGGATAAACGGTCCAGTTAAAGACATCGCGTTCGAGCGTGGCGATAACCTCTGCGGTGGCGTGGATGCGAAGCGGTTCCTTGAGCATGCCGAAGAGGTCGTCTACGAAGATGGGCAGGCTGGCGATGTGGTCCATGTGAGGGTGCGTGATGATGATGTCGCGCACGGTGGCGCGTTGCGCGTCTGTGAGCGCGATGGCGATGCTTCCGGCGTCTATCGTCACTCTCTCGTCAATGAGAAAACAGGAGAGGCGTTGCTCCAGACTGGCCGAGCCGTGTTCGTCGAAGGTGCTGGGTAGTAGTTGAATCTTCACTTGAAGGTCAGGTCGCCAAAGTTTATCCCAGACGTTTGCGCAGATCTTGCAGGAGTTGCAGGTACGCGGCCTCCTGTGCGCGCGCGGAGCCTTCGTCCGTCAAGATTCCGCGCGCGACGCGGCTCCGATGAAAGGCCAGTTCGCTCGCCGCCTGATTATATTGCATGCGCGTGCGCCATGTCTCGATACCGCCGCGCGTCAACGCTTGATAGGACGAGCCGATGCGCCCGCGCACGCTGCACAGCCGATTATACTCTTCGGGCGTGAACAACCCGCGCTGAAAATCGCAGAGCAAATGTTCGCGCACGACGCCCCCTTCGCGCTTGAGCGCGAGAAAGATGACGAGCGGCATGGCGATGAGAAAGATAGGGGCCATCAGCAGGAAGTACATGACGAGGAAGCCGCCGCCGCCGAAGAAGGTCGGTGAGCCGTTCCAGATGGCGTGCATGGACATCGCCACGCACAAGCCTATGACGGGCATGGTCCATTTAATGAACGAGTTGTTAGTCTGCCGCGCCCAGCCGAGGCCGATGCCCGTCATGCTCGTAAAGAGCGGATGCGAGAAGGGCGCAAAGATGCCGCGCAGGATGATAGTCCCGGTCAGGCCCGCGCCCCCGTTGTGCAAGAGAGCCTTGCCGTAGTACTGAATATTTTCCGTCATGGCAAAGCCCAGGCCGACCATCCCCGCGTACACGATGCCGTCCAGGATGCCGTCAAACTCATCCTTGCGCCAGAAGAAGAGTATGAAAAGAATGAGAGCCTTCGCGCTCTCTTCCACGACGGGAGCGAAGACGACAGCGCCCGCCGCTTCCGCCATCTCCCTGTTATGAGTCAGGATGGCGACCATTATCGCGCCCGCCGTGTTGATGATAAAAGCGATGAAGACCGCCCCCAGCGCGCCCCACAAGAAGGCCGTCGCTAGCATCCACTTCGGCTCCGCTTCGTAACGGTCAATCCATAACAGAAGCATGATGTAGACCGGGACGGGCAGCGTCGCGCAGACCATCCCGATGAGCAGAGGCACGACGCCCGTCTCGCTTCC
>JAXDFO010000285.1:0-12605 GCA_034665545.1 Blastocatellia bacterium | reverse complement strand
AGCAGAAGCTCTAACGACGCACGGTAGAGCGTTAGCGCGCCTCGCACAGTACAGCCAAGCTCTTTCCGAGTTCAAGCGAGCTATCGAAGCGGCCCAACAATCAGGCGCGCTTAAACATGCGGGCGAAGCGGCCCTGACCGCGTTTGAAGAGTTAGGCAACCATCTAACCTCTGATGATATAAAAGGTATTCCGGCGGGTCGCGCAATAGGTGAAGAGTTGAGACGTTATGAGCATGATTTGATAAAAGAGGCTCTAGCCAAAGCAGAGGGCAAGGTCACGCGCGCCGCTCGCATGCTTGGCACGTCCTACCAGAATCTAGCCCACATTATCGAAAGTAGACATCAAGACTTGCTTTCCTTTAGAAGCCCCGTCAGACCGCGCCGCAAGCGAAAATACTAGCAAGCCGAAGGCCAAACCTAAGAGCAGCACCGCACTGTGACCCCACTACCTTCTCCTTCATTCTTCTCAAACAGGCTATAAGAGCCAGACGGGCAACTCCTCTGTGCGCGCTGCTGTCTCATTCTCCTCTGCGGAACTTTCTTCATCCCGCCGCGTGTTTGCCTCTTCCGTGGCGGGTTTGGGCGACGGCTCCGGCGCGTCACGTTTTTTCCAGACGGGTGAGATGAGCAGGGCGTCAACCTGTTCATCCAATCTTCCGATGACGGACATGCGGGGCCGCTCCTTTCGCTTGCCGCGCGTTTGCGGCTATAGTTAGATAGCTTCGATTTGTTTTCAGAGAGTTTAATTCTATGTCGAAGAAACTGGCAACTACAAAATCGGTCTCGCGTCGTTATCTTCAATTGATTTTGACAATGATGCTATTGGTCCTGACGTTCTGCCTGGGACTGTGGACGGCGGGCGCGCAGCAACCACAGCAAACGCCGCAGAGCGAGAAGCAACGCCCGCGCAGGGTCGGCTCTGCTTCGCAGACGCAGACGCCCGCCGCGACTCCTTCGCCTTCGCCGCGCGTTTCGCAAACGCCGACTGCGGATGAAGGCGAAGAAGTAGGCGAGGGCGATGTCGTGCGCGTTGATACGCAACTGGTCTCGGTCCCGGCGGTGGTCTACGATGGGGCGGGCCGCCCTCTGGTCACGCTGCGCCCTGAGAACTTCACGCTCTACGAGGATGGACGCCCGCAACGCATCACTAACTTTGCGACGACCGAAGCCCCGTTTGAAGTCGCCCTCCTGCTGGACACTTCCGGCTCTACGCGCGCGGATGTCGCGTTGATTCGTCGCGCGGCCAACGCTTTCATAGACGCACTGCGCGCGGACGACAGAGTTGCCATCGTCGCTTTCAACACGGCTGAGAGCGGGCAGACCAAGCTCGCCACCGTTGACGTGTTGAGTAAATTGACGAGCAATCGCGCCGCCCTCAGAAAGGCCGTGGAGGCCATCGGGTCAAGCAACGGGACGCCGTTCTACGACGCGCTCGAACGCATCGCGCAGGATGTCTTCGGTGATGCGCCGCGCGAGGAGATGCGCGGTCGGCGCGCGATTGTCGCGCTCACGGACGGCGTGGATTCAACGAGCGAAGCGGAGTTTTCCGAGTCGCGCGCGAGGCTCTTGAAAGCGGGCCTCTCATGCTATTTCATACAGGTCAACACGGAAGATTTCGTTGAAGACCGCCTGCTCAAAGATTGCCAGGACGACGGACGCCTGAGCCTTTCGCGCACGCAATTGCAACGCTACCGCAAAATCTTCGCGCCGCGCGCTGACGCCTCCGACTACTCCAACTTCTGCGCCCTCGGCCCCTTCGAGCGCATGCAGATAAGCCGCGACCTCTACAACCTCGCGCGGCAGGAGATGAACGACCTAGCCCGCTCATCCGGCGGCAGAAATTTTACGGCGGCGGATTTGCGAGACGCGCGCGCGGCCTTCGCGCAGGTCGCGGAAGAGATAGGCACGCAATACAGTCTCGGATATTATCCGACCAACAAGACGCGCGACGGTCGTTTTCGCGCCATCAAGGTCGAGGTCAAAGGCGTCGCTGGCGGCACGCAGGTCCGCGCGCGCGAAGGCTACTACGCGCCGAAGAGTTAGTGCTTGAATTTTTAGAACCGTACGAACGAGGTCATCAACCAAAGATGAGTGATGGAAGAGAGAGTAGTTTCGAGCGCGTCGTGTTGATAGTGCTCGACAGCGCGGGCATAGGCGAGATGCCGGATGCTGCGGAGTGGGGCGACGCGGGTTCGGATACGTTGGGCCATGTGCTGGCATCGGGCCAATTGCGCTTGCCCAACTTGCAGCGTTACGGGCTGGGAAATATACGCCCGCTTCATGGCGTGCCGCCCGCCGATAACCCGCGCGGCTCCTACGGGCGTTGCGCCCTGCGCTCGAACGGCAAGGACACTACGACGGGCCACTGGGAGATGGCGGGCATCATCCTGCAACAGGCTTTCCCGACTTACCCGCAAGGTTTTCCGCAGGAGATTATAGAGAGCTTCATCAAGCAGACGGGCGTGCCCGGCGTGCTCGGCAACGTTCCGGCCTCCGGCACGGAGATTATCAAAGAGCTTGGCGAGGAACACGTACGCACGGGCAAGCCTATCGTCTACACCTCCGCCGATTCCGTCTTTCAAATCGCCGCGCACGAAGAGATTATCCCCGTCAACAGGCTCTACGAAATCTGCGAGACCGCCCGCGCCATTCTCAAGAACGAACATGAAGTGGGCCGCGTCATCGCGCGTCCCTTCATCGGAGAGACTGGAAAGTTTCGCCGCACAGAGAATCGCCACGACTACGCCGTGCCGCCGCCGCGCGAGAACCTGCTCGTCGCGCTCTCGGAAGCGGGGCTTGACGTAGTCTGCATAGGCAAGGTCGCTTCGATTTATGACGCGATGGGCGTGACGCAGGACTTGACCGCGAAGAATAACGAGCAGTCAATAGACCAGACCATCCGCGCATTACATGACGAGACGCGCGGCCTCATCTTTTCCAACCTCGTTGATTTCGACATGCTCTACGGTCATCGCAGGGATGTTCAGGGATACGCGCGCGCTCTCGAACACTTCGATTTGCGCCTCCCCGAAATAGAGGCCGCGATGCGGGAGAGAGACATCTTCATCATCACCGCTGACCACGGCAACGACCCGACCTTCCCCGGCACGGACCACACGCGCGAATACGCGCCGCTGCTCGCCTACAGCAAGAGCGCACGCCCCGGCGTCAATCTGGGCATACGCGACTCACTCGCGGACATCGGCCAGACCATCGCAGAAAATTTCGGATTAAACTTAACGGCGGGCGACAGCTTCCTGAAAGCGTTGAGAAGTTGAAAGACGAAGGATGAGAGATAAGCTATAGCTCGTCTCTCATCCTTCAACTCAACGCCTTCCGACTTGCTCTTTATCCATTCGGGTCTTTGAGGACCGCTATGTAAGGCAGATTGCGGTAGCGTTCCGCGAAGTCCAGGCCGTAGCCGACGACGAAGGCATCCGGTATCTTAAAGCCCAAATAGTTAATCTCCACATCGCGCTCGCGTCGCTCGAACTTGTCTAAGAGCGCGACCAGTTTGACGGTGGACGCGCCGCGCGAGCGCAGGTTGGCGAGCAGGTAAGAGAGCGTCAGTCCTGTGTCCACTATGTCTTCTACGACGATGATGTCGCGGCCTTCGATGGGCACGTCGAGGTCTTTAACGATGCGAACCTCGCCCGACGAGCGCATCGCCGCGCCATAGCTTGAGATAGCTATGAACTCCACGCCGAGACGCAAATCCGTCGCGCGCATCAGGTCGCTCAGGAAAAGGCACGCGCCCTTGAGGACGCCGATGAGCAGGGGGTTCTTTCCCGCGTAGTCGCGCGCGATTTCCGCGCCCAGTTCGGCGATGCGCGTTTGAATCTGTTCGGCGGAAAAGAGCGGTTCGAGATTCGGGTTGCTGAATTCAGATGGTCTCTGCGGGGAAGAAGTAGCCAAGATCGTCTCCAATCTTAAAAATGATTTATTGATTCATCGGCGTTTGCGTGCGCGCCCTGTGGTGCGACATACTAAAGAAGCTAATCCGCCAGGTCAATAGAGAATGCGAATGAGACACAGAGTACAGCATGTATGCGTCGTAGGTGTGCTGCTCTCCTGCCTCTGGCTGGCGGGCGCGGCGCAGGCGCAACAGGACGGCAGGCGTTGCACGCGGCTCACTTCATCAAGGGCACAACCTAAAAGGTCCAATTCAGGGGAGGGCAAAGCGAACGCGCCTGCGCGAGCGGTCGTCGCAGATTCTTCCGCGAATGCAGCGCAGGCGGCGATTCCCGCCAGGGCTTTGATTGACGCACGCGCGAGTGAGAGCCTGATTGATAAGAGCATTCCTGACGACGCTGCGCTCGACAAGATGTTGGAGCCGTATCGAGCGAAGGTGCGCGAGCTTGATACTGTCATAGGAAAGTTGGAAGGCACTCTGATTAAGGGCCGTGTCGTGGGCGGCTCGATGGGAAATTTCGTCACGGATGCGGTGCGCGAGCAGGCGGGTGCGAAACTCGGCAAAACGCCCGCGCTCGCCATCCTGAATCGTGACGGGCTGCGTAAGAATACTATCGCGTCAGGGGAACTTCGCGTGCGCGATATTTTCGAGATTCTTCCGTTCGAGAACGAACTGGTCGCAGTTGATTTGACGGGCGCGCAACTGCGCCGACTGCTCGAAACCCTGATGGGAAACGCGGACCTCGCAGAGTCGGGCGCGCGCGTCAAGTATCGCACGGGCCAGACCCGCAAGTTCGAGGCGGTGAGTCTTCAAATAATTGGTCCAACCGGAGCGTTGGAGGAGATAGACCCGTCGCGCACTTACACCATCGTGACGGTTGACTTCATCATGACGCGCGGCGGCGCGTATGATTTTCTCAAAGAGATAAAGGAGGCGCGACCTCTGGGCTTGAAGATACGCGACGCCGTGGCCGCTTACGTGAAAGCGAAGACGGCTGCCGGACAGACTATCGAGGCCATTGAGGACGCGCGGATTGAAGGACCAGGAATGTTAGAGGGCGAGATTACCTGAAGAAGATGCCGACACGCAGAAAATTTCTGGGCGCGATGATGGGCGCGGGCATGGGCGCGGCGTTTCAGGCGAAGGGCTTGGGCCTTCTCTCTTCCGCCAAATCTTTTGAAGCGTTGGCCGCGCCGCTCATCCGTGCGCAGCCGGGCGAGACGCTCATCACCATTCTTCATACCAACGACACGCACTCGCAGATTGACCCGCTCCCGGCCAATGACAAACAGCATCCGGGCATGGGCGGCGTGGCGCGTCGCGCCACTCTCATCAAACGACTTCGTCGAGAGAATCCGAACAGCCTGCTCGTTGACGCGGGCGATGTTTTTCAGGGCACGCCCTACTTCAATTTCTTTCGCGGCGAGGTCGAATACAAGGCCATGTCCGCGATGGGCTATGACGTGGGCACGCTGGGCAATCATGAATTCGACAACGGCGTGGATTCGCTCGCGGCGGCGTTGAAGTACGCGAACTTTGAACTGGTCAACGCCAACTATGATATGCGCGGGACGCCTTTGGAGAATCGCGTCAAGCCTTACGTCGTCCGCGATGTCGGCGGCGTGCGCGTGGGCCTCTTCGGGATGGGCTTCCAACTCGAAGGCTACTACCCGCCGGATAGATACACGGGCATCAAATTTCTGGACCGGGTGAGCGTGGCGCGTGATGCCGTGCGGGCTTTGCGCGAAAGAGAGAGATGCGCGCTGGTCGTCTGTCTTTCGCACATGGGTTATTATGAGCCCCGGAAGGGAAACGAATTCGGCGATTCGCAACTCGTCGCGCAGGTGGACGGCATAGACTTTATCGCCAGCGGCCACTCGCACATCTTCATGGAAAAGCCCGTCATGGTGAAACAACCTTCGGGCCGCGAGACGATGATTTTTCAAGTCGGCAAAAGCGGCATCTACCTGGGCCGCGTGGATTTCACAATGCGCGCGGGCCGCATCACGGCCTCCGCCGGAAGGCTGCTCGATTTACGCGAAGCGAACAGTTGATTAGTGTCCGCGAAATTACTTTATGGCAAATGATGAATCAACCAGGGACCGCGTGAGGGCGTTGGTGCGGGATGTGCTGGCGAACGCGCTTCCGGCTGAGGATGAAGGACCGGCTATCGAGACGAGCGGGGCCGCGCCCGCGTCCGAATTGGACCAGTCGAGGGCTTCGGGCGTGTCCAGCCGGTTTATCAATACTGCGCCCGTTGAGTCTGCCGCGAGTGTGCCGGAGTACGCGCGCGATGAATCGTCGAAGATGGTGATTACGGAAGATGACGTGCGCGGGCTGGAAGAGGGCGCGCGCCTTCGCATAGCGGAGGGCGCGCGGCTGACTCCGCTCGCCGCAGACCTCGTGCGCGAAAGGAAAATCGAACTCGTGCGGCGCGTCCCGCGTCGCGGCTCGCGCGCGATGAAGATGGTCGCCGTCGGCGCGGACCACGGCGGCTACAGGATGAAGGAAGAGTTGAAAACTCTGCTCGCGGAGATGGGCCATCGCGTGCATGACTTCGGCACCGACTCGGAAGACGCGGTTGACTATCCTGACTTCGCGCACGCGGTCGCGCGCGCGGTCTCGGAGGGGACGGCGGATGTCGGAATTATCATTGACGGCGCGGGCGTCGGCAGTTGCATGACGGCCAACAAGGTTCCGGGCGTGCGCGCCGCCGCGTGCTACTCGGTCGCGGTCGCCAAAAATTCGCGCGAGCATAATGATGCCAACGTGCTCACGCTCGGCAGTAAGACGATTAACAACGCGCTGATGCGCGAGATAGTCGGCGCGTGGCTGGCGACGGAGATGACGGAGGAGCGGCATCGCAAGCGCGTCGCCAAGATAGAAGCCATCGAGCGGCAGTACAAGTGTTAGGAAATTGCGTTTGGTCTAGGGAGCGTCCTGCATGGCAAATTTGTTTTGGAAAACAAAAGCAGGCATAAAAAGCCTTCTTGAAACGCCCTTCAAAACTGAAGAGGAATTTGAGAAAACCATTTTCGCAACCTCTGAATTACTTGAGGACATCTTCCTTATCAAAAGGCAAGTTCGTGGAGGCAATAAAGCCGGAATCCCAGACATTGTTGGTTTAGATACTGATGGCAATGTTTGCATGATTGAAATGAAGAACGTTACTGTTGATGCCTCAATCATTCCACAAGTCTTGCAATATGCCATTTGGGCAGAAACCAATCCTGATTCGATTAAGTCTTTTAGGCTCAAAAACTTTTGCGTTCTTTTTCAAAATAACCGAAAAGGAAGCAAGGCACATTAAGATACCCATGACTAAATACGACGCCCAATGGAAGCAGGCTCTGTATTACGTTGAGCCGGGCGTAACAAAAACAAATAATCTCCTCCCACTGTTTGAAGTTGCTTACAAAAAACGAACAGGAGATTAGAAGTCGGAGAGGGGAATATAATCTAGTTTAGGAGCATCTCAAGGATGTCATATTCAAACAACGGTGATTTAGAACGGCTCGTAGAACAGATTACAGATGTCATCGTCGCGCGCCTGAACGGCGACGGCGATGGACAGGCGGCGATGTGCGGCTGCACGAACGAGTGTTTCAATCGCTGCCCTGAACGCATGCACAGGGTCGTGGATGCGGGCGCGGCGCGCATCGGGCTGGTGTTGGGAGAGGCAGCGAGCGCGAGCGACTGGGCCAGCCTCATTGACCACACGCTCCTCAAGCCGGAAGCCAACGAGAATGACATCAAGCTGCTCTGCGAAGAGGCGGCGCGGTTTCATTTCGCGTCCGTCTGCGTCAATCCGACGTGGGTGCGCGCGGCCTCCTGTCATCTACAGGGAACGGGTGTGCCCGTCTGCACGGTGATAGGCTTTCCTTTGGGCGCGACGCTGCCGGACGTGAAGGCTTATGAAGCGAGACGCGCTATCTTCGACGGCGCGCGCGAGGTTGACATGGTCATCAACGTCGGCGCGCTCAAGAGCGGAGACGATTGCGCGGTCGAGCATGACATACGCTCTGTGGTCCAGGTGGCGCACGAAGTCGGCGTGACGTGCAAGGTGATTATAGAGACCGCTCTCTTGACTGATGAAGAGAAGGTGAGAGCTTGTCTCGCGGCCAAGAGCGCGGGCGCGGACTTCGTTAAGACTTCGACGGGGTTCGCTAAAGGCGGCGCGACCGTGGCTGACATAGCGTTGATGCGGAGGACGGTCGGCGCGGATTTGGGCGTCAAGGCTTCTGGCGGCGTGAAGGGTTTGGAGGACGCGCGCCAGATGGTCGTGGCGGGCGCGACGCGCATCGGCGCGAGCGTCGGCGTCAAAATCGCGCAGGAGGCCGCAGGCACAAAGCCGACCGCTTCGGCTGCCGCCTATTAAAGCTTGATAGCATTCCTCACGAACTGAACATCGTTTCTAATTAGCAATAAAAATAGCCCTGCCGTTGCGTATGAAGGGGAGGCCGTCGTCGGTCATTCCCCTGTCAACGAGATGGTCGGAGAGGATGCTTTGCGCGATGAGCAGGCGGGCCAGGATGCGCGCTTCGTTGCGTTGAAATCTGTCCGCGAGGGCCTTCGTGTGGTCGAAGTCTGCGCGCGCCAGCGCGGCCACTCCCTTGCCGTACTGATTGCTAATCTGGTCCGGAGAGATAAAGCCCGGTTGCAGGAACATCTCGCCCTTTTTGAAAATGTTTCCAGCCATGACGCCCACCACACGACCCGCGCCAAACTTGTCCAACAACGCGGCTGCCGCGAGCATCTCGTTGGCCTGGTCTATGATGGGCTCCAGGATGTCGAAGGCGCGCGCCGGTTCGATGCGTGTGTAAGCGCGCGCGATGAGCAGCAGCGCGTTGAGTTGTTCCTGGTTTTCCGGTTGGCGGTTGACCAGGTTCTGGGCCTCGTTCATCAATTGCAGCGCGGTCTTGTGGTCGCCTTTGGCCGCGACGCTCACCGCCAGGTAAGCGAGTTCGGTCGCGCGCGCTTCCTTCGAGCGCACGCGCGAGGCCACCTGTTTGGCTTCATCCACCTTGCCCTGTTCGACGGCCTTAGACATCAGCCGCCTGTCAATCTGGACCAGTAATTGATCGCGCTCAGGCGCGCTCACGTTATCGCTCAGCACCTGTCGCGCGCGCTCACTATCACCGGCCTCGAAAAACTTCATCGCCGCCATTATGTAGAGACCGTTGCGCGCTTCAGGCGAAGCTTTGCTCGCGGCTTCCAGCATGTCTTCCGGCGTTCCGTTGTTGACGACTTGCTGCGTGCGCATCCACTCTTTGACTTCCGGCTCCATCGTCTTATTGGCTTCCGCGACCTTCTTGCGCAACTGGGCCACACGCTCCGGCACGCGCTTCTCCAGTTCCGGCATCATCGGTTGCAGGTTCATGACGTGGCTCACCAGGTCCGGCCCTGAAATATTGAGCTCCATCGTGGCGATGACATCGGCCAGGTCATGCATGGCTTGGTCGTCCAATTTGAGCGGCTTCGGTTTTTCTTTAACCTGTTCAGGATTGGCGATCAGCATGGCCTGCCCCGGCTGCGGCTGTAAAGCTTCATACATGAGCGCCTGCGCGACATACCCGGCTTCACGCTGACGCGAAGGGGTCTCCGTCTGAAGTTTTTTAATGACTTCAACGGCGAGCCGCGTGGCTGATTCCGGGTCTTTCTGTTCCAGGCGTTGAAGAAGCCCCAGGAGGTTGTAAGTGATGCCCTTTTCGAGACTCTCGTGCGCCATCTGGAAGGCGCGCTTGGGGTCGTTCGCGGAGACCTGAAAGGCGATTGATTGTTCGAGCGCGAGTTCCTGTTCATCTGCGCGAATGTTCTTCGCGTTATTCTCGCCTGAGGCGAAGGCGGGCCGCGAGGAGTGCAGCAAGTCGAGCGCGAATTGCGGGTCGCGGCGCGCGATGGATTGCAGCGTCTGGCGTCGCAACTCCGTCAGCATCCAGTAGGAAGAGTCGTAGCCAGCGGCCTTGTCGGTCACGTTATTGAGCGCGTCGCCGATGGCCGCCATAGAGTCGCGGTAGAGATTACGCGCGCGCTTTTCATCCCTGGTCCAGAGAAGGTCAGCCCCCGTCGCCTGGACCAGCGCGCGATTCTCCACGAGCCTGAACATTTGCGCGCTCTCCAACGTCGTGTCGAGCAAGGCGAGCGCCTTACGCTCCAACTCCTGCTGCGCCTTCTGCTGTTCCTCTTTGGATTCCTGGACCTGCGGCAAGGATTGCGCGGCGGCATTGGAAGACGTGAGCAGCAGCAGCAGCAGCGCGAGGACGAGTGAAGAGATAGATAGCTTTGAGGACATGTCCGCCTCCCGGTGTAAGTGTGATTACCCTGGATTCAATGAAGACAGTTTAGCAAAAGCAGTGAGCGGTGGATAGTGTTCAGTGGTCAGAAAAGAGCGATGGCTTTTTCCGACCACTGAACGATGATTCTAAAACCGGAAGCCGACGCCCGCAGTGAATTGAAAGTTGTGCGTCGTCCGGGCTGGAACGGGGAAGGGAAAGATGGTGGTATTTCCGGCGGCGTCTATGCTGAGCCCGTTGAAGGTCGCGCTGCCGTAGCGAATGATGGTGTCGCCCGCGTCGAAGCGCGTGACGATGCGGCGCGAGGGATAAAACTCAAGGACGCCGCCGATGTCTGTCGCAAAGTGCGTGGCCCTTTCGGTCCTGAACCGGAAAGGGAAGAGGCCGACGCCGCCCGTCGCCACATAGCCGCCCTGCCCTTGTGTGAAGCTTATCAAGCCGGGCCGCGCCTTAGCGAAAATTCCGAACCTCTCATAACGCTTGCCGACCTTCACGCCGAAGAGTCCTTCGACGGCGCGGCCTCCGTTGCGAAAACTGGCGAAGCGCGCGTTGTGCGGCAGTAGATTGCCCTCGGCTTCGACCGCGAAATTCTTCGACAGGTTATAAGTGAGCCGCGTGCCGAGGCCCGCCTCCGTCCGATCCGTGCCGAGGCTCAGAGAGGTGAAGTGCGCGCCTATCTCGAACTTCGGCGGGTCGTCCGATGACGTTTGCGCGCGCGAGTCCGCGTGGCCGAAACATAAACAGAGCGCGAGGGTCGTTAATATCAGCAACAGATTCTGTTTCATCTTGCCTTAGTCTCCTTAATTTGAGGACGTTGAATCCAGCCTGTCCTTTGGGCCAATAGCGTTTCTCTCATCTTTCACTCGCCCGCAAGACACACGTAGAGCGTGACCTTGAAGACCGTCAAGGCCGTTTGTCTGAAAACGTTGTGTTGAGGTAATCCTGAATTGGCCCAAGCCGCGCGGCTGGAATCAGCCGCCGCGCTTAATTTTTGGGCCAGAGATTTTCGATGCGGTCGGCGGCCCCAATCGAGACGCGCACGCGGCTCGGAAGCTGGTCCGGCTTTTGCGCGCTCTGGGGCAGCGGCTTGACCTGATGGCCCGCCTTGTTTTTGTCCCTCATGCTGGGGAAGACGCCTTCGAGCAGTTGGGCCAGAAACGGAGTGTTGCGCATGGCCTGTTTGATACTGCCGCGACTGGCGATGGCAGACTCCTTCACGGGTGGATAAAATTCCGGGATGGGAATGTAGGTGGAATCAACCAGCACCCAGACATTCCAGTTGCCGCCGTTGCCGACTATCGGCGCGCTTGAAACCCACTCGTAACGGTCGCTGCCGAGGGCGAATGATATTTTGTTGTCTTCGATGACGCCGATTTTGCGAAAGTCATAACCCTGATGCGGAATCAGAGAGAAGATAAAACGCCCCTTGCCCGGCACGTAAAACCAGACGAGCGCGCCCTCGCAGCCGCGCGTGGGCTTGCCGCCCGCCACCTGCTCGTCGTTGACCAGCAGCTTGTAATCCCTCACCGCGAGCTCGACGTTGGCGAGCGTGAAGTCGCGTATGGGATACTGGTCTCCGTCAGGCGACTCGAATAGTTTGGCGCGGTCGAAAGAGACCTTGACCATGTCAACTATCTTGACGCCCGTCTGCTGGTTGATTAAAAGGTCCAGCGCGAAAGCGTCGCCGTCATCAATCAGTTCCGCCTCGGTCGAGCGAGAGATAGTGTGGATGCTGATGTTGGGGCGAAGGCTGCGGCCCGCGCCTGTTTTCCCGGCGCGAAGTTGCTCCGCGAACTCCGCGCTGAGCGGGCCAACCGTGACCTTGAACTGCTTGAAATCTGAAAGCGGCTCGACCGTCAAGTCATAACCGAAGACGAAATCGCCGTCCGCGTCCGAGAGCACGCGATGAATGACATGATGCTCGCCCTTCAAAGCCTGCGGGTTGACCAGGCTCTGGGCTTCCATCGAATTGTTTGATGATGTTGATGAAGAGACCGCAGCAGGAGGCACGGTCTCGATTTTGAAGGCCACGAAACCCGCGCTCTCAAGCGGCACGATCTGTTGCCTGCCTCCCTCCTGCGCAACGGCGCAGACGTAGACGAGCAGGCAGAAGATGATGACGGTCAGAGCTCTACTTTTCATCTCGATAGGTTCCCTTGATGATTCTCAACTTGACCTCACCGGCGGGCTTGAATCCGGCGAGGGCCGCGTGCGTGCTCTGCATAGTGTTACCCGCATCGCGCGCGTTGGTCGCGGGCACGTCCTGAACAATTTGCGTTGCGGGCGCGTCCGGCCCGCGCTCTTCGATGGCAAGCTGCGGGACCAAGCCGCGACGGCCCCGTTCATCCTTCACCATCTCATCCTTCGCCGCTCGATTATTCCTGGCGACGTAAATTGTG
>JAXDFO010000284.1:0-15195 GCA_034665545.1 Blastocatellia bacterium | reverse complement strand
CACCGCCGCCTCTCTTCTGACCGCCGCCTTTACCGCCGCTCTTCTTCGCGCCGCCTCCACCGGAGCCGCCGCGTGCGCCGCCGCTTTTCTTTGAGCCGCCGCCTTTGCTGCCGCCGCGTCCGCCTGCGGCTGTGCCCTTCTTAGAGCCGCCGCCGCCCTGTCCGCCGCGCGTGCCGCCGCCCTTTCCCTTACTGCCGCCAGCGCCGCCTTTCCTCGTGTCGCCGCCCGTCGCTGTGGCCCAACGACCGACGCCGCTCTTCTTTGCGCTGCTCTTCGCGCCGCCTTTAGCACTACCTTTAGCTCCGCCTCTTGCGCCGCCCTTTGCAGCTTTGGAAGCTCCCTTCTTCGCGCCGCCGGTGGGACGTGTTGCGCCGCCGCGACCGCCTGCGCCGCCTGCGCTACCGCCCTTCTTCGCGCCACCTTTGGTGCTGCCCTTAGCTCCGGCCTTAGAGGCTTTCTTCTTGCCGCCGCCGCCAGTGCTGCCGCGACCGCCGCCAGCGTTGCCGCCGGTCTTGCTTCCGCCCCTGGCTCCCTTTCCGGCTGCGGCTGCGGGCGTGCCGCCGCCACCGCCGCCACTCTTGCTCGCACCCTTCTTCGAGCCGCCGCTCTTCTTAGAGCTTTTTCCTGCGCCGCCACCGCTTTGCGCCGCGCCCGCGCCACCGCCGTCAATGGTGATGGGTGGATCAATGCCTCTCGATCCTCCTCCACCGCCCTTCTTCGCGGACCTACCTGCGCCGCCCTTGCCGCCGCCTGTAGCTCCAGCAGTCCCGCCGCCGGAAGAGCCGCCACCGCTCGCAGAGCCTCCGCCCGCGCCGCCGCCGGAAGAGCCTTCGCCGCCGCCACCACCGCTCGCGCCGCCCTCTTCGGACGTGCCCGCAGTGATTCCGGTCGCGCGGCCTATGGCTGTGCCGCCGTGTCCTTCATCGCCGCCGCCCGCATCGCCCGCGCCGCTTCTCGCGGAGTCCGATTCGTATCCGGCACTCATCTTGTGATCATGTTGTTCATCACGGTTCCCACCGTTACCTTGTTCTGCCATCTCGCATCTCCTTTTTGTAAGGTCAAAACTTTCTGGTTGGTGACTGAACTACCGTCACGATTTGCGCGTCCTTTGTTGCGGCGGAGAATAGCACAAATTGCATGCGTGTGAGTCTCTCTTTCTCACGCGCGTGAAAAAAATTTACGCGCGCGTGTCTCTCATCTGTTTCAAGTTGCCCTCGCGGCTCTCGAACCGTTATAAATAGAGCCACACGATGCCAACGGAAATGGACGCCCTGACTTCATCGCTTGCAGTGCTGACGGCCATGATTACGCCAGCCGTCTTGATTAGCGCGAGCGGGACGATGATTCTGTCAACTTCGACGCGGCTCGGTCGCGTAGTGGACCGCGTGCGTTCACTCTCGGATCGCCTGGAAGAACTCGCGCGCGAGACGACGGAGTTGGAGTTCAAAGACGAGAGACGCATGATGATTTTCAACCAACTGGACATGCTGACGAGCCGCTCGCGCCTGCTTCAGCGAGGCATGACGGTCTTTTACATGGCGGTCGGCATCTTCGTCGCCACGAGCGTCGCCATAGGCATTGTCGCTGTGTCCGGCGTGCGCTACAGTTGGATTCCGGTGGTCCTCGGACTCATCGGGGCGTGCTTTCTCTTTTACGGCAGCATACTTCTCATCTTCGAGGCGCGTCTCGCCCTCAGCACGACGCACGCGGAGATGGATTTCCTATGGCGGCAGAGCAAGCGTTACGTGCCGCGCGAACTGGCGGAACAGTACAAACCGCACACGGTGCATTTCAGGAAGCATGATTAAAAGCAGCAGCCAGGAGTCAGGAGTCAGGAGTCAGAAGGAGGCGCATCCCGCTCCTTCTTCTGATGCGCCTTCGTCTGTTGATGCGCCCTCTTATCTTCGCTTGTTAGAGACGGGCGAGCTATTGAGACGTGTGGAGAGTTTGGAGGCATTGCTGGAACGCTGTACGGTGTGCCCGCGCGATTGTCTCAACAACCGTCTCTTGAATGAGGTCGCGGCCTGCTATTCTGGACGCCTTCCGGTCGTCTCTTCCTACACGGCGCACTTCGGCGAAGAGCCTGCGCTGGTGGGCCAACATGGGGCGGGCAACATCTTCTTTGGAAATTGCAACCTGCGCTGCGTCTATTGCCAGAACTACCAGATTTCGCAGACGCACAAGGAGCAGATTAAGAATGAGGTGACGCACGAACGTCTCTCCGAGATAATGCTTGAGCTACAGTCGCGCGGCTGCCATAACATCAACTTCGTTTCGCCCACGCACTTTGCGCCGCAGATGGCGCGCTCCGTCTTACTGGCCGCGAGCCAGGGCTTGCGCCTGCCTATCGTTTACAACACGAACGCCTATGATGCGGTCGAAGTCCTGCGACTGCTGGATGGAATCGTGGACGTGTACCTGCCGGATTTGAAGTACGCGGGTAACGATGAGGGCTACACCTATTCAAAGGTCAGGGATTACAAGGACCACGCGCGCCGCGCCGTCGCGGAGATGTACAGGCAGATGGGAGACGAGCTAGTTTTCGGCCCTGACGGGTTGCTCAAGCGCGGGCTGGTGATACGCTTGCTGGTCCTGCCGAACGACATGGCGGGCGTTAGGGAGTCTCTGGAATGGATAAGAGATGCTTTGAGTCCGCGCGTGGCTGTTTCCATGATGGCGCAGTATTACCCTACGAATCGAGCCGGGACGGACGAGCGATATATCATGCTCTCGCGCCGGATTACGGAATCGGAATGGCTGCGCGCGCTCTCGGCCCTGGACGAGTTGGGGATGGCCGAAGGGTGGATGCAGGAGTACGACGGCGCGTCTCATTACTATCGTCCGGACTTCACGGATAGCGAGACGCCTTTCAAAGACATAAGGGATTTTCAGTCTTGATGAAGAGCAACGTGTCTGGAGGTTAGAGCTTGAGCGAAACGGATGGAGCGAGAGTCGGCGCGGCTGCGCCGGACTTTACCCTGATGGATGGCGAGGGAGCCGAGTGGCGTTTATCGGACCAGCGCGGCCATGTCGTCGTGCTGCTCTTTTATCCGGGCGACGAGACGCCCATTTGTACGAAACAGATGTGCTCTGTGCGCGACCGTTGGGACGAGTACGCGGCGACGGGCGCGACGGTCGTCGGCATCTCGACCGATACGGTCGAGTCGCATAAAAAGTTCGCAGCGCATCATGACCTTCCGCTCCGACTTCTCTCGGACACGAGCGGCGACGTGAGCCGCGTTTACGGCGCGCGTTCGATACTGCCGGGGCGCACCGCGCGCTCCGTCTTCGTGATAGACGCCGAAGGCATCCTGCGCCATCGCAAGGTCCAGCCCCTCGGCCTCTTTCGCCCCAAAGACGACAACATTCTCAAAGAAATCAAAAGAGCATCCGACGGAGGTTAATAAGATGGCAGATAAAATCAGGTGTAAACGTTGCGGGGAGAAACGGGAGGCGTTGGGTTACGCGCCGATTCCGACGGAGTTGGGCCAACGCATCGGGACGGAAATCTGCCAGCCTTGCTGGGCCGCCTGGCTGCAAAAGCAGAACCAACTCATCAACCACTTCGGCCTCGACGTGGCGAACCCGGACACGCATCAATTTCTCTTCGACCAGATGAAGCTCTTCTTCTTTAACGAAGGCGTGCAACTAACCCAGATTGACACGTCTCAAGAGGGCAACGTCAAGTGGTAAGTCAAAAATAAAAGCGAAAGGGCAAAGGGTCAAAATAGATTCATGAGAAACAGGCTACCCCTATTAATCTGCGCGTTCTTGATGACGCTCTGCGCCGCGCCGCCGTCGCGGGCGCAGGACATCAAGCTCGTCACGCGCACTATCATCAACGGCCAGGCTCTTGGCGAGAACACCTCCTATATCAAGGGCGCACGCAAGCGCACGGAGCAAAAGATGGGCGCGCAGGCCGGGATGGATGAGAGCACGGCGCGCATGATGCCGAGCATCGCACAGGTTTACCAGTGCGACCGCAAGCGGCTGCTACAGGTCAACGACCGCTCCAAAAAGTACACGGTCACGATGCTGGATGAAGAAGGCTCGCCCGTCTCTGCGGAGAGTGCGGCGGGCGCGCAGGCAAGCGGCCCCGCAGAGACAAGGCGCGGCGGCATCGTCCAGTACACGACGACCATCACGGACACGGGCCAGCGTCAGGACATGTTCGGCTTCAAGGCTCGCTATCTCAAGGTCGTCACGGACGTGGCCCCTGGTCCGGGCGCGTGTACGCCCAAGACGCACTCCGAGCGAGAGGGATGGTTCATAGATTTTCAAGCGGACCTCGCATGCTCTTCGCGCAACGCTGCCGCACCCATGCAGCGTCCCGCGCGCGCTGGCTGCCAGGACACTTTTCGTTATAAGACAGTGGGCACGGCGAAGGCGGGCTTCCCGCTCAACGTGACGACGACCTATGTTGATGAGAGCGGGCAGCAGACGACTATGAAGCAGGAGGTTGTTGAACTCAAGATAGGCCCGCTCGACGCGGGGCTGTTCGACGTGCCCGCAGGTTATACGGAGGCGAAGAGTTCGCAGGAACTCTACGGCACGCCCTCTGCCGCAGAGATGGCCGCGACGATGAGCGGGAGTTCCAACGGCAATTCCGAATCGGATGCGGGCGGCGCAGGCGGCGCGAGCGAGGCGAAGAAGCCGGGGATGATTCGCATCGGCGTCGCCGTCATCAATGACAAGTCGGGCCGCTTAGGCTCTACTTCATCCTTGCGTCAACAACTGGTTGATGATCTTGACGGCTCTGAACTGGACGCTATCTCGCTCGAAGCGGGCACGACGGACGCGATTGCGGTTGAGGCGAGGCAGAAGAATTGCGACTTCATACTCTACACGGACATCGCTGCCATCAAGCAATCGAAGGCGGGCAAGGTGGGCGGGATGTTCGGACGCGCGGCGGGCGTCGGCTCTGGCGGCGCGGACAAATCGGAATCCAGAGTTGATTTCCGCCTCGTCGCCACGGGGAGCGCAAACGCTCAACTGCAATCTTCCGCCACGGCCAAAGCCGAGGGCGATGAAGCGAGCGTCGCCGCCGCGCTCACGCAGGAAGCGCAGAAGGTCAGAGAAGAGGCGCGCAAAAAGATGTAGCTCTCGCGGCTCAAAATTCGTTTCGCTTCACGGCTTCTTAATCTTATAGGTTTTGGGAAACTGCTGTTCAAGGGATGGTGTCGGAGTCGGCCCCGGCGTTCTGCCGTTATCTTCGGCATCATCCCGCGTGGCGGGCTGGATATCGGTTCGCGTGGCGGGCGGCGCGGCGGAAGCTGGGCGCGCGCGGCGCGACTGTTTTTTATTGGACCTGGAATGGCGACGACGCTTCGCGGCGCGAGCGGCCTGCGCGGGAGAGGCCGAAGCCGCGTCGTTGTTATCGTCCGTCGTCGTCAAGCCCGGATTGTTTCCCGCGCTCGCCTCTCGCGCCGTTGAGAGACATAAGATTGAGAGAGCGAGCGCGATGGTTTTGAGATTAATCGTCATGATGAGCGCCTCCAACAGGAAAAGCCTGCACGGTTCATCCTTCGTCTGACAGACACAATCATCTTAATGAAGAACCGGCGGCGACTCAAATCGGCCCTCTCGATGATAGTGGTTCAATTTAGTCTTGAATGTCATGGAACATGAGATTCACCACAAGAGGCACAGAGCACACAGAGCGGGCACAGAGAACATACAAGCCTCTGTGAGTCCTCTGTGTGCTCTGTGCCTCTGTGGTGAATACTGCTCTCATCTTCACTCAACACAAATTGAACCACTACCCTCTCGATTGTTGACAGAGGGCGGGTCTACAGCTTAAAGTGCGTAACGCTACAATAGATGAGCGGTGTAGTGGTTCTTCCTACGCGCTTCCGTTCACCAGTACAAAGCAAGAAATTTTGAATAATCGAAGCCCTATGGCGTCCCTCGCTGACCTGTCCTTAGACGAAAGCCAGCAACTTTAGCTTTCCGTCCTTGAACTGTTTTTGGAACAGCGCGGGAAACCCTTGCGAGCGTTCGCACCGAGGCCGAAGTCAAGATATTTCCTGGGCTTGAGTTTCCTTTCCGTTTGGTCAGGCTCCTGAGTCTTGAGGTGTCCGAGTCTTTGCCTCGCAGTCCGAATCCCCGCCACACGACCGCATCTCTGAAAGCGACGCCCGCCCAGGAATTAAACACGAGCGACGCTTCTTGGAGGACGCGGGTTACGCGTGACAGTTTAGATGTCAGCCTACGAAGAGTAGTAGTACATCCATGGCGAGGGCTCCTAAATTTGCGCGTTCATCTGCAACCACGACTAAGGGTAGAGACGGATGCTTGAAACGCGCTTGACCCCTAACCCCCGACGAATCCGACCTTATCATATTGGGAGATAGAATTATGAGTAGAAAGACAGGGCTGTTTCTGATCCTGGCAGCCGCGCTTACCCTGCCTCTGGCTATCATGCAGGCGAGCCATGCGAAGAGAAACGCAGCATCAAAGCAACTTCCCGGTCGCAACTTGAGCGCAAGTGAGACCTCTACCAAACTGCCCTTCTCGGCCCAACTCGCCGCGCAGGGCGCGAAGGCGCAGAGCGCCGCACGCCCCTACGCCGAGCGTATGCATAAGGGCGAGGCTGAGGCCAATCTCTACCCCGACAATGTCAACGAGATGTCCTCTATGGGCCGCCGCGCTTACCTCGCCGCCTTCAAGCGCGAACAACAGCAGAGCGGCGGTAAAGGCATCAACCCCAACGGCGGCTCAGGCTGTCTGAGCGACGACCCCGAGTGCGAAAAAGAAGGAGAGGTAACGGTCGGCCTCGCTGACAAGCAGTCGGAGATGGGCCTGGCGGTTGACCCTTCGGGCCTGCACGTCGTCACCGGATTCAACGAGGCGCAGGGCTTCAGCACCAACCCGAACAAGCTGTCCGGCTTCTCCACTTCTCATGACGGCGGCGCGACCTTCACCGTCACGGGCGCGTTGCCCTCGCCCGGCAACCAGTCTATCGGCGCGACCCTCTACCCGCAGATTTTCGGCGACCCGGACATCAAGTGGGTTCCCGCACCGAGCACGCCCAACGGCGGCGTCTTCGTCTACGCCTCCATCATGGTGCGAACGATTGCGGGGCCGACCGGCACTGGCACTGTGCAGACCATGTGCCTTCACCGCTCGCTCGATTTCGGTGACACCTGGCAGGGACCATTTGAAGTCACTTCCGCGACCAACCCGAACGGCGCGTTCACAGGCAACAACGCGCGCGACGCCGCCGATAAAGAGTTCATAGACGTGGACCCGGAGACGGGCCGCGTGATGATTGCCTGGTCCAACTTTACGTCAACCACCTTCGCCCCCGGCACGGGCAAGCAGATGTTGACATCATTCTCGGACGACATAGCGACCGCCGCGACGCCTACATGGTCCGCCAAAGTCGTCGTCAACAACGGCGGCACGCTCCCCGGCCAGGGCATCATCCCGCGCTTTGCGGGTAACGGCAGCCCGAACGTTTACGTCGTCTGGCAGGGTCAAACGACGGCCCTCGCGGCCAACGAGTATTTCGCACGCTCCACGGACAACGGCGTGACCTTCGCTCCGGCGGTTGCACTGACCGGCTCGGCCTTCAAATTCATAGACTACATTCTAGGCAACGACCGCTCGCACTGCTTCCCCTGGATGGATGTGGACAACTCCGGCGGAGCCAACGCGGGCAACATCTACATCGCCTACGCCGACAACACTCTCAACGACGGCGCGGATATAACTTTCCAGAAGAGCGTGGACGGCGGCTTGAACTTTACCCCGGCTGTGCGCTTGAACGCGCGCCCGGGCTCCGACCGCCCGCAGTGGTTCCCCGTCGTCACGGTGGACAGGAACACTGGACGCGTCTGGGTCTTCTACTATGACCAGGGCGTGGCCGATAGCGGCGACACGATGGAGACGAGCGTGGTCTATTCGGACGACGCTGGCACGACATGGTCCAACCAGGTCTCGCTCTCTGACCGTCCGTTCCACGGCGGTTACGGCAACGACACGGGCCAGCCCAACCTTGGCGATTACAACATGGGTTATGCGCAGGGCGGCAATCTCTACTCGACCTTCGCCTACACGCCGCCGGTCGTCAATTTCGCAGACGGCCAGCCCGCCGCCACTTTCCCCTCCATAGACTTCTTCTTCAAGAAGACGAGCGAGACGCCCGCGCGCGTCGCGTTGGAGATTCGCAACAATCCGCCGGGCGGCGTCATGATGCTTGAGCATCCGAACACCCTGACCGCCGACCTGACGGTCCCGCTCACCAACATCGCCACCAATCCGGTGGAAGGCGCGACCGGCTACGCGACCGTCAGCGCGACGCTCACCACCACGACGCCCAACGTCTCTGTCACGACCGGGACCAGCGCCTATCCGAGCATCGGCCCCGGCCTGACGCAGAACAACACGACTCCCTTCATCATACAGTTCGCGCCCGCCTTCGTCTGGGGCACGAAGGTTGATTTCACGCTCAACGTGACGACGGCGCAGGGCAACCGGACGCTCCTGTTCAACCAGAACACGGGCAACAAGCCGACCTACACGACGCTGCTCGCGGAGACATTCGAGAACGTGCCGCCGACCAGTTTGCCTCCGGGTTGGACGCAGTCTCACGGCGGTGGCACGAACACAGTGCCGTGGGGCACTGCGGTCAACATGCCGAAGACGAACGCCCCTTCGCCCTTCAATAGAGGACTGTGGCATCAGAATGCGAACGATGCGACTAACCCGACTCGTTTCGAGCGCGCCTTCTCGCCGCTCTTCAACGTTCCGGCCAACGCGACGTTCGTCGCCGTTGACTTCGACATCGCATATGACACGGAAGATGACCCGAGCTTTATCTATCAAGCCTACGACGGCGCGTTGCTGCGTATCACGGACCAGACCGCAGGCAGAACCCTGCGTTCCGTGCTCACGGAGACCTACGCCGATGAACAACTGACGGGCAACATTTTCCACTATCCGAAACACTTCCCGCGCAACAGCAGCGCGGCCTACTTCGAGGACATGTCTGCGTGGGCCGGTGATTCCACCACCGTCTCCGGCAGCAACGGCGGCTTCCTGCACGTTCACATGCTCTTCCCAGGGATGGCGAGCAGCACGGCGCAGCTTCGCTTCGAGTTCGCGCAGGACAGCAACGGCACCTGCACGGACGTGAGGCCGAGCGATACCAACTGCGGTATCCTGGTTGACAACCTTTCCGTCAACAGCATCGCTTACAACGCGCCGACGGCGGCTGACGCGAGCATTAGCGGGCAGGTCTTAACGCCCGACGGCCAGCCCTTGCCGGGCGTTGTCCTGCAACTCAACGGCAACAAGAGCATGCGCGCCGTGACGGACAAGCAGGGCAGCTATCGCTTCAGCAATCTGAACTCGGGCCAGTTCTACACGGTCCAGCCCGCGCGGGCCAATTTCAGTTTCACCCCGGCGGAGCGTTCCTTCTCTCTGACGGCTGACAAGACGGACGCGGTCTTTACCGCCAACCCGTTGTCGCAGCAGTTAGACAACCCGCTCGATACGGACATGTTCTTCGTGCGTCAACAATACCTTGACTTCCTCGGACGTGAGCCGGACGGCGGCGGACTCGCTTACTGGACCAACGAGATTGACAAGTGCGGCCTCAATGCCGCTTGTCTCAACGACAGGCGCATCGGTGTCGCGGCTGCCTTCTTCATAGAGCAGGAGTACGGGCAGACGGGCGGCTATGTCTATCGCCTCTACAGCGCGGGCCTCGGTCGCCAACTCTCCTACGCGGAGTTTGTGAACGACCGTGGACAGGTCATCGGAGGCGAGAACCTGTTGGCGACGAAGGAGACTTTCCTCGAACAGTTCGTGGAGAGACCAGAGTTCGTACAGAAGTACGGCGCGACCAGCAGCGCGGAGGATTACGTGGACGCGCTCCTGGCAACCGTCAAGCAGAACGCTGGCGTTGACTTGAGCAGCGAGCGCGGCAATCTCATAGACAAGTACAACCTGATTCGGGACAACAAGGAGAAACGTCCCGAAGTCTTGAAGGATGTCATTGAGGCGGCGGCCTTCAAGCAGGCGGTCTACAATCCATCGTTCGTCCTGATGGAATACTTCGGCTACTTGAAGAGAGACCCGGAGAAGCCCGGCTTCGACTTCTGGCTCAACGTCCTCAACAACAAGGAGCCGGAGAACTACAGAGGCATGGTCTGCTCCTTCATCACCTCTGCGGAATATCAACTGCGCTTCAGCACAGCCGTCACGCACAGCAACAAAGAGTGCGGGCACTGAAACCGGTAGCAGTGGATAAGAGACGGTAAGTCTCAGGGCTAGACCTGAGACACTCAAAGGGCAAAAGTGAAGATGCGCTTGCATGCGAGCGCATCTTCACTTTTGCCCTTTTTTTATTCTGCCCGTTTTCTTTCAGCCGTCGCATTTCCGAAACTTCACATTGACATCCGCGCCCCAACTCTCTAGTATTCGTTCATTATCGCTGTTCCGTGGGATTGCATCAGCAAGTTGGACCAGCAATCTTCAATCCACGTCAGTCACTATCCACAGGATGAACGTCCGAGAGCAATCTTTCCGGCGCACTTAGCCGGACCAGATTTCGGAACGCCATTTCACGAACAAGGGAAGCTTTAACACGCACTTCAAGAACTAAGGGAAGCTTTACTTGCTCGCGTCGGGCTAACCGCATTTCTTAAAGCTCTACGTGGGAGAGAGCACTCGCACCTCGCGCAGTTTCATAAGGAAGATGTAATCGTCATCCCTGGCAGGAGTTCGCGCGATTGTCGGCAGCGGGGCATGTGCTGCAAAGCTCGCATGCTTATCCCCTGAATTCAAGACCCAATGCCTGAAAAATCAGATGGAGACCACTATGAGAAATTCCTCGAATCATGACTCGATCACTAAACTAGACGCGCGTGTTGGCGCGCTTGCCATCATCTTTTTGGTGCTGCTGGCTGCCATCGGCATCGGGCCTCTCAGGGCAATGCACGCCCAGACAGCCGAACGCGCGGCTGAACCGGCGGTCGAGGCCGGAGCCATCAGGCTCGGCCAGGACATAGACGAAGCTTCAAGTGTCGCCCCTAATAAAAACTCTTCCATCTCCCCGGATGCAGTCACCGCGACGAGCTATCCTTTTAGCAGCCAGGCGGGAGTCGCGCTCGAAGATATGTCAACCGGCACGACGCAAATCATCGCGCCGGACCAGGACGACACGGCCTCCACGGTCCAGAACATAGGCTTCGACTTCTGGTTCGACGGCGTGCGTAACACGCAGTTCTCCGTCAACGCCAACGGCCTCATGCGCCTCGGCAGCGTGGCTGTCTCCACCTCCTTCATCAACGACAGCACGCTCACGGGATTCACGACGACGACCAACAACCCCAAGCTCGCTCCTTATTACGACGACCTCTGGGTGGGCACGAACGGCAAGGTCCATTTCAAAGTCGTCGGCAGCGCGCCGAATAGAAAGCTGGTCGTCGAGTGGCTCAACGAGCAGATACCGCGCAACGCGGGCGGCGTCTCAGGATTGCCAGGAGCCGGAACGTTTCAGGCATGGATATTTGAGACGACGGGCGTCGTAGAGTTCGTCTACGGCAACGGCATCGCCGTCAACTCCGCCAACGCCGGTTACACGGTCGGCATCGCCACAGGATCCGCGACCGCGACCTTCGCCAGCGTCACGACTTCGACTTCGACCGTCTCATACGCGACGGCCAACAGCACGCAGACCAACGCCATCGCGGCGGGCACGGCCTATCTGTTCACGCCGCCCGTTCCGGCTGACCCGACCAGCCTGACCTTCACTGGAACACAAACACAGCAGACGACCCTCAACTGGATAGACAACTCATCGAACGAAGTGGGCTTCGTCATCTATCGCTCTGACGACGGCGGCACGACCTACAACTTCATCACGCAGACGGCGGCCAATGCCACCTCGTCCGTCCAAACGGGACTCAATCCGAACACGACCTACTTCTGGCGCGTGCGTGCCGTCACGGAAGGCGCGCTCAACGCCAACGCGACTTCGGCGCAGGCCAGCATGACGACCGCCACGCCCGGCAACGTCATCTCAACGGCAGCCGGTGGCAATTGGAGCGCGACCTCGACGTGGGTCGGCGGCGTCTTGCCGACGGTCAATGATAACGTGACCATCGCGGACGGCGCGTTCGTCGTCATAGATACCGCCGCCGTCGCTTTGAATTTACAGATCGGCCAGGGCGGGACTCCGAACCCGATAGCCGACCTGCACTATGAAGGGACTACCGCGCGCACGCTGACGGTCGGGCAAGGGATCAATATCTTGACTAACGGCGAACTCCTGCCGGGTCCGGGTCCGCAGACCGGGCACAGCCTCATCGTCGGAACCGACCTAGTGAATAACGGCATTCTCGGCGGGGGCGGGAGCGGGACCGGGGGCTATGGCATCACCTTCACGGGCGCGGCCAATAATACTTTCTCTGGAAACGGCCTGACGGATGTCAGAACGCTGACCATTAATAAGGGCACGAGTTCGGCTTCCGTGCTCGAATTGACGACGAGCAATTTCACGGTCCAGGGCGCGACCACTGATAGTGCGACCGCCGCTTACCTGACCTTGACCAATGGCACGTTCAAAATCTCCGGCACGTTTACGGCCAACTTCAGAACCTTCACCGCCGCCGCTTATACGATTCCGGCGACCGGCGGATTCTGGCTCAACAATCCGAACTACACGGTCACGGGCCAGAACGGTTCCCCGACCAACAACGGGTTGTTGAAAGTCGGGGCTGGAACATTGAATGTCGGCACGGCCTCCGGCAATGCTATGGGAGGCGGCGCGGGCGCAGTCTTCCAGGTAGACAGCGGGACCATCAACGTCACCGGACGCCTGACCTCCGCCAACGCCGTGACCTACACGCAGACGGGCGGCACAGTCAACGTCAGCACTATCGGCAACGCCGCGACGACTCCGTCTTTCGGCTTCACCTCCGCCACTTCCACCTTCAACATGAGCGGCGGCGCGATTAATCTGGTCCAGGCCAACACCAACGCCACGCCGCTCGATTATCAGGTCAGCAGTACGGCCAACATCACGGGCGGAACCTTGAACGTCGGCACAGCCGCGACCGCGACCGCCTTCACTTTCAGAATTCGCGGCCAGGTGCCAGCCCTCGTCATAGACAACACGACCAACAACAAGAACGTCCTGCTCTCGGCGCAGACGAACACCTTCGGTGATGTCACGATTAAGACCGGAACGAGCCTTAACACGCAGGCCAACATCTGGCTCGTCATCGGCACGACCATCACCAACAACGGGACTATCACCGTGCCGACATCAGGCGCGCGCTTCTACTTCCTCGGAACCGGCCCGCAAGTCTACACGGGCACAGGGACCGCCACGATTGTCACGGCGAGCGGCTCCGTTGACCTGACGATGGACAATCCGGCTGGCTTGACCATAGACCCTGCTTCGGGCGGCATCATCACGCAGCGCGTCAACTTCTTCCGTGGCAGTATCACCAACTCCTACAAGTTGACGCTCGGCAACGGCGGCGCGACCGTCGGCGTGATTCAATACGGCTTGGCCGGCGGGACCAACATTGCTGGCAACTTCGACCAGTCTCCCGTCTTCAACATCGGCACGGGCGGACAGACCGTCCTTTACGCGCAAGAGCCTGCGGCGCGCACCACGAGCTTTGAAATCCCGCCGTCCAGGTCCATTCTCAACTCGACCATCAACAACACCAACGGCGTGATTCTAGGCGGCGGCAACCTGACCATCACGGGCACACTGACCTTCACGGCGGGCAACCTCACGACGAACGCCAACACGGTCATCATCGGCACAGCCGGAACCATCTCGCGCACGAGCGGCCACGTCATAGGCAATCTGCGCAAGACCTACACGGCGGCTGGCAGCAAGACCTACGAAGTGGGAACGGCCAACGGCTTCTCTCCCGTCACGGTCAACGCGACTGCCGGGACTTTCCCGGCGGATTTCACGGCTAAGGCCACTCAAGGGCCGCAGCCCGCCGTCAACCCGGCCACATCAATTCAGAGATACTGGACGCTGAACGCAACAGGCATCACTGCCGATTTGACGTTCCAATATCTGGCTGCGGATGTGTTGGGCACGGAAGCCAACTACAGGGTCATACGCGTCATCGGCGGGACTTCCGTCTCCTTCCCGACCAGCACGGTGAACACGGGCACGCACGTCGCAACCTTGACGGGCGTGAGCGTCTTCTCCGACTGGACCGTGGGCGAGACGAGCGCGCCGACAGCCGCTCCGGCCATCATCAGCGGCCAGGTCACTTCGCCCGACGGCACACCACTGGGCGGCGTGATAGTCTCTCTCGGCGGCTCGCAATCTGCGCGCACCATCACCGATGGCAACGGTCGTTATCGCTTCGATAGCATAGAGACCGGCAAGCTCTACGTCGTCAGACCAGACCGGGCCAACTACACCTTCTCTCCCTCTGAGAGAACCTTCTCGCTCAACGCGGACAAGACGGACGCGGTCTTTACCGCCAACCCGGCTTCGATACCGACGGGCAACCCGGTTGATACGGACATGTACTTCGTCCGCCAGCAATACCTGGATTTCCTCGGGCGCGAGCCCGACAACCAGGGCTTGCTTTACTGGACCAGCGAACTGGACAGGTGCGGCACCGATGCAGAGTGTCTCAGCCAGAGGCGCATAGGCATCGCCGCAGCCTTCTTCATGGAAGAGGAGCACCAGCAGACGGGCAGCTTCGTCTATCGCTTATACAAGGGCGGCCTGGGACGCCAGCTTAGTTACGACGAGTTCAGCACGGATCGTCAGAAGGTGGTCGGCGGAGACGACCTGGAAAGCAGTAAGGTCGCTTTCGCGGATGCCTTCGTCGCGCGTCCTGAGTTCAAGGAGAAGTACAGCCAGGCGACGGGCGCGGAGAGCTTCGTGGATTCTCTGCTGGCGAGCATGCAGCAAGCGAGCGGGGCCGATCTCTCGAACGAACGCAACGCGCTGATTGAGAGCTACAACGGCGGCAAGAACATGAACCACAGCCGCGCGCTGGCCCTCAGGAAAGCGATTGACGTGGCGGCCTTCAAGGATGCGGAGTATAACAAGTCTTTCGTCTTGATGGAGTACTTCGGATACCTGAAGCGTAACCCGGAGCCGGAAGGCTTCCAGTTCTGGCTCAACGTGCTGGATAACAAGGAGCCTGGAAATTACAGAGGCATGGTCTGCTCCTTCATCACCAGCGCGGA
>JAXDFO010000283.1:0-19310 GCA_034665545.1 Blastocatellia bacterium | reverse complement strand
GTCGAAGTGACGAGCGCGTGTTTGAGGCGCAAAGTCCCTACGCTGTTGGAAAAACCGCCCGGCCTCAACGCCGCCGACGCGCGTAGTTTGCGCGACCTGGCCGCCGCCCATGATTGCCTGAACATGGTGGGCCTCAATCGCCGTTTCTATAGCGTCATGCGGCGCGCGCGCGAGGCCATTATGGAAGTTGGCCCACTGGTCTCGGTGTTAATCGAAGCGCCGGAACGCTTGTGGGAATACAAGACGGGCGCGCATCCGCCGGAAGTTGTCAAAGGCTTGCTCTTCGCCAACGGCATTCACAGCATAGACCTGCTGCGCTATTTCGGCGGCGACGTGAAGGCGGCGCATGCTTTCTCAAGCCAGTGGGATGAAGAACAGAAGAACTCTTTCGGCGCGTTGCTGCGTTTCGAGAGCGGGGCGATGGGCCAATATATAGCCAACTGGATGTCGCCGGGCGGGTGGTCCGTGACGCTCTACGGGATGGGCCGCCGCGTCTTGCTCAAGCCGCTTGAGCGCGGCGTCTTGATTGACGCGAGCGGCGCGGAGACAGAGCTCGAAGTAGACGAAGTGGATAAGCTCTACAAGCCTGGACTGTACGCTCAGGATCGTTACTTTCTAGATTGCGTGAGAGAAGGCCGCAAGGTCTCTTACCCGGCGGCGGATTTGGCGGAGGCCGTCAAGACGATGGAGTTGATAGAGGCGATTGCCGGAGGAGATTTTTCATGAGCGAGGGGAAGGCGCGCGCTGGCGTGGTGGGCCTCGGTCGCCACGGCTTTCGTCACTTGAAGGCTTACGAGAATTTGACGGAAGCCGAAGTGGTCGCCGTGTGCGACGTGCGGATGGATTACGTTCAGACGGCGTTGGACCAACACAAGGGCGCGGGCGGCTATACGGACTGGCGCGAGATGCTGGCGAAGGAGCGGTTGGACGTGCTCAGCGTCGTGACGAACGGGCCGACGCACGCGCCTATAACCATCGCGGCGGCTGAGGCCGGAGTCGGGCGCGTGCTGTGCGAAAAGCCTATGGCGACATCCTCAAAGGATGCGCGCGAGATGATACGCGTCTGCGAGGAGAGAGGGACGCGGCTGGCAATCGCGCACGCGCGTAGATGGGTGCTCGGCTACAGGCAGTTGCGCGAGGTCTTCGCGCAGGGCGTGATAGGCAAGCTCTGTCACTTCTCCTTCATCCTCGGCGGCGGCCTCTTCGCGGGCAACGGGACGCACACGATGGACCTCGCGCGTTACCTGAGCGGGTCCGAGCCTGTATCGGTCACAGCTTATGTGGACCGGACGGGCACGCCCAACCCGCGCGGCCCGCAGTTTCAAGACCCCGGCGCGTTCGCCGTTTACTGGTTCGAGAACGGGATGCGCCTCGTCATAGACATGTACGAAGATTTGGGCGTCACCGCGCCGATGGAGATTATCGGCAGCATCGGTCGCGTGACGATTGACGAGCCTGTCGCGCGCTGGGAGATTCTTGCGCGCGAGGGTGAAGACCGCGAGCAGCCTCTGGGCCAATACTGGCTGCCCCTCAACCCCGTGCCGTTCGAGCCGGTCACGCTCGACATGATAGAAATGCTAACGGAGGGTTTGCGCGAACTGCTCGGCGCTGGTCCAATCGGTTGCACGGGCGAGGACGGCCTCGCCTCTCTTGAGATGGTCATCGGCGCGCACGTCTCAAGCCGCAACGGCAACGTGCCCGTCCCGTTGCCGCTCTCCGAAGAGCATCAACAGATTGACATTCCATTGACTTAAATTAGATTTCAGATGAATGAATGGTAAACGGCATTCACCACAGAGACACGGAGAACGCAGAGGATGCACAGAGCAGATGCAAGCCTCCGTGTAGGCTCTGTGTGCTCTGTGTCTCTGTGGTGAACGCTGCTTCTCTTACTTTCAACTTTAATAAACTCCAACGATGAATATTCTGTTCCTGATGACAGCGCGCGGGCAATCGAAGGGCGTGCCGCGAAAGAACCTGCGGCAGTTGGGCGGGATTTCCCTCATCGGCTTCAAGGCCATCTCCGCATTGAGGTCCAAATATTGTACGCGGCTCATGATGTCGAGCGATGATGCGGAAATTCAGAAGGACGCGCAGAAGTACGGCGCGGAAGTCCCCTTCACGCGTCCGGCTGAACTCGCCACAGACACCGCTTCGAGCTTCGATGTCATACGCCACGCGATGGACTGGATAGAAGCGGAGACGACGGAGCGTTACGATGCCATCATGCTCTTGGAACCATCCGCGCCCTTCGCGCGTTCGGTTGATTTCGACAACGCCATCGAGATCATGTTGAGACACGACGCGAGCGCGGTGATAGGCATGCGCCAGACGGAAGTCAACTCGCTCTACGTCGCGCCGATGGATGAAGAGGGACGTATCACGGAGTTGATTGATAAGGTGGAAAGTTTGAAGTATATCCGCCGCCAGGATTTGAAAGAGGAGTTCACGGCCAACGGCGCGCTCTACCTCTTCAAGTGGGAGCTATTCAAAAAGCATCACACGATGTACGCGGACGGCGAGCGGAGTTACGGCTACGTCATGGATCGCTTCCATTCCGTCGAGATAGACGAGATGATAGACCTTTACTGGGCCGAATTCCTCGTCGAGAATGGATACATAGACCTCTCTCACTGGAAGTAAGCGCGTCTCTTTGTGATGGTCCAATAATTGAGTTAAGGTTATCGCATTCGGAATATGAAATCTTTAACGGAACTGATGGACATGCGAGGCCGCGTCGCTCTCATCACGGGCGGGTCGGGCCACCTGGGCGCGACGATGGCGGGCGCGCTGGCAGAACTCGGCGCGAGCGTCTGCGTGCTGGACATCGCGCAGGAGAGATGCGCGGCGGTCGCGGACGAGCTTCATCTTCAACACGGCGTAGAGACGTTGCCGCTCGCCGTTGACCTCTCGGACGCAGAGGCTGTGCGCCGCGTGCCTTCCATCATCACGGAACATTTCGGAGGGCTGGATGTGCTGGTCCACTGCGCCGCTTATACGGGCGACACGAACGTGCCCGGTTGGGCCGTGCCGTTTGCAGAGCAGAGCGTGGAGGCTTGGGATAGAGCTTTGCGCGTCAACACGACCTCCGCCTTCGTGCTGGTCCAGGCTGCTGCTGAAACTTTAAGCGCGGGCGGCCACGGCTCCGTCATCTTCATCTCTTCCATCTATGGAATTTCTGGACCGGATATGCGTCTCTATGAAGGAACCGGGATGCACAACGCCGCCGGATACGCCGCCTCCAAAGGCGGACTCCTGCAACTGATGCGTTATCTTTCGACGCTGCTCGCGCCAGCCGTCCGCGTCAACGCCATCTCGCCCGGCGGCGTCTGGCGCAACCAGCCCGAAGCCTTTCATGAGAGATACAAAGCGCGCACGCCCCTCGCGCGCATGGGCCGGGAAGAAGACTTCAAGGGCGCGATTGCCTACCTGGCGAGCGACCTCTCCGCTTACGTCACAGGGCATAACCTGCTGGTTGATGGCGGATGGACTGCCTGGTAAAAATCAGCCACAGAGGCACAGAGGAAATTAAAAAGTGAAATCTAAAGGTCAACAACTTTACGAGCGGGCGCGGCGGCGGATTCCTGGGGGCACGCAGTTGCTCTCGAAGAGGCCGGAGTTGCTGTTGCCGGAACAGTGGCCCAGTTATTATTCCAGGACCAGAGGCGTGGAGGTCTGGGACTTGGACGGCAAGAAATATACGGACATGATTTCGGGCGGCATCGGCGCGTGCATCCTCGGCTATGCGGACCCGGACGTGGACGCGGCGGTGCATGAGGCCGTCAACGCGGGGAACATGTCGCACCTCAACTGCCCGGAGGAAGTCGAACTGGCTGACCTCCTGTGCGAGCTTCACCCGTGGGCCGAGATGGTGCGTTACGGTCGTTGCGGCGGCGAGGCGATGGCGATTGCCGTGCGTATCGCGCGCGCGCGAACAGGTCGTGACAAGGTCGCGTTCTGCGGTTATCACGGCTGGCACGATTGGTATCTGGCCGCCAATTTGAGCACGGAGGATGTGCTCGGTCAGGGCCATTTAATATCGGGCCTTGAGCCTGCCGGTGTGCCGCGCGGCCTGGCTGGCACGGCCCTGCCGTTTCACTATAATGAGATTGAGGGATTGGATACGATAATCGCCGCTCATGGCAACGAACTCGCGGCGATTGTGATGGAGCCTGTCAGAAGTTATGAGCCTGCGCCCGGTTTCCTTGAGCGCGTCAAAGAATTGTCTAGAGAGACTGGCGCGGTCCTTATCTTCGATGAAGTGACTTCCGGCTTTCGCATGAACACGGGAGGCATGCACCTGCTCTACGGGACGACGCCGGACATGGCCGTCTTCGCTAAGGGCATGAGCAACGGCTATCCGATGGCGGCCATCATCGGCACCGGCGACGTGATGCAGGCCGCTCAAGGTAGCTTCATCAGCAGCACTTATTGGACCGAAAAAATCGGACCCGTCGCGGCCCTCGCCACCATGCGCAAACACAAAGCCGAGAACGTGCCACATCATCTTGCGGAAGTCGGCGAGATGATGCGCAACGGGTGGCGTCAGGGGGCGGAGAAAGCGGGCCTCTCAATCACGATCACGGGCGTGCCCGCGCTCACCTATTTCTCTTTCAACTACGACAACGCGCAGGCCGTCCGCACGCTCTTCACGCAAGAGATGCTGGAACGCGACTATCTTGCGACCAACGCCTTCTACGCAACCTACGCGCACAAGCCCGCGCACATGAAAACCTTCGCCTCGGATGTCGCGGAAGTCTTCGCCATCATCGCCGACGCGATTGAGAAGAAAGAGGTCGAGCAACGCTTAAAAGGTCCGGTCGCGCACGCAGGCTTTTACCGCTTGAGCTAAAATCAGTTTTGAAGTGAGCATGAGCAACATAAAAATCGGCGAGAGGATGATAGGCGACGGCGAACCCGTGCTGGTCATCGCCGAAGCGGGCGTCAATCACAATGGCGAGTTAGCGCGCGCTCTGGAATTGGTGGAGGTGGCGCGCGCGGCGGGCGCGGACGCCGTCAAGTTTCAACTTTATCGCCCGGAGGAACAGGTCTCGCGGGCCGCGCAGACGGCTGGCTATCAACGCGCGCAGACGGGCGCGGACAACATGTTGGAGATGGCGCGCTCCTACGAACTGCCCTGGGAGGCGCATAGGGCCATCGCCGCTCATTGCCGCGAAGTCGGGATAGCTTACATGTCATCATGCTTCGACCGCGAGGCCGTGGATTTTCTGGTCCAGTTAGGCGGCGAGTCTATCAAGGTCGGGTCCGGCGAGATGACGAACTATCCTTTGTTGGCCCACATGTCCAGGACGGGCTTGCCCATCCTGCTCAGCACGGGCATGAGCACGCTCGCGGATGTCGCCGGGGCGGTCGAGCACATTCGCGGGAGCGGGCCGAGTCCTCTGGCCCTCTTCCAGTGCGTCTCGAATTACCCGACCGCGCCGGAGAGTGTGAACCTGCGCGCGATGGAAACGATGCGCCGCGCCTTCGACCTGCCCGTGGGCTTTAGCGACCACACCGAGGGCGCGACCGTAGCGGTGTCGGCGGTCGCTCTCGGCGCGTGCATGTTGGAAAAGCATTTCACGCTCGACAAGAATTTGCCGGGGCCGGATCACGCGATGTCTCTGGACCCGCGCGAACTGCGCGATTATGTGAAGGCGATTCGGATTGCCGAGAGCGCGCTCGGAGATGGAATCAAGCGACCCGTAGAGACGGAGTTGGAGACGCTAGTGGCCGCGCGGCGCAGTCTCGTCTCGGCGCGCGGCATCGTTGCGGGTGAATCGTTGGACGAAACTAACGTCACGCTCAAGCGTCCCGCCACGGGGATTGACCCGCGCCTCTGGCAGACCGTGCGCGGGCGCAAGGCCGCCACAGACATCCCCGCCGACGTGCCTATCACATGGGAGATGCTGGCATGAAGATGCGCGGGAGAGTAAAGCTTTAAGATGAGAAGGGTGCTATACCTGAGCGGTTCGCGCGCGGACTACGGCCCGGCGCGACGGGTCTTGCAGGCCATCAAGGCGAGTGAAGACTTAGAGCTTGGGGTGCTCGTGACGGGGATGCATCTTGACCCTGTTCACGGCTCGACCTGGGAGGAGATTGCCGCCGACGGCTTCTCAATCGCGGAACGCGTCGAAGGACGAGTGAAGGGCGACTCGCTGGCGGCGATGGCGGCCTCGGTCGGTCTTTACCTTCACGAGATGAGCCTCGCGCTGGAACGTCTCAAGCCGGATATTTTACTGGTCCTGGGAGACAGGGGCGAGCAACTCGCGGGCGCGATGGCGGCGGCCTTTCAGAACATCACGGTCGTGCATCTCTGCGGCGGCAGCCTCTCAGGCTCGATTGACGATTCTGTGAGGCATGCTATTACAAAGTTCGCGCACTATCACCTGCCAGCTTTTGCAGAGCACGCGCGCCGTATCATACAGATGGGCGAGATGCCCGAAAGAGTCCGCGCCGTGGGCTTGCCCGGCGGCGATATTCGCCCGGACGTGACGCACACGCGCGAAGAGATTTGCCTGGACTACGGCTTGCCGACGGATGAGCCTTACCTGCTCGTCGTCCAGCATGCCGTCACGCAGTCGCAGGGAGAGGCCGAAGCGCAGATTATAGAAACGCTGGAAGCCGTCGTCGCTTCCGGTTATCATGCCCTGCTCGCCAACCCGAACGACGATGCGGGCGGGCGCGTTATCCTGTCCAGGATGAAAGAGTATGCGAGGCAACATGCGCGACTGCATATCCTTGCACCGCCGCGCAATCGAGAAAGATACGCGAGCTTGATGGCCCACGCCGCCGCGCAAATCGGCAACTCAAGTTCCGGCATCGTCGAAGCGATGAGCGTTAGCTTGCCTGTCATCAACATCGGTGAAAGGCAGCGCGGGCGCGAACATCTCTCCTGCCTCCTGAACGTGGCCCACGACCGCTCGCAGATATTGGAGGCCATCAAGACGGCCCTTCATGATGAAGAATATCGCGGGCGACTTCATGATTTTGCGGCGCGCATGGGCCAACATCCGACGGCTTCGCTGGTCCTGGAATGTTTGCGCGAACTCGATGTGCAGGCCGCCAGCCGCCCGAAGCCTTTCTATGATTTGCCGCAGTTGGAAAGAGAGTCTTAGATGAACATCAAAGGCAAGCGCATCACGCTTCGCGCGATAGAGGCCGAAGACTTACCCCTGCTCCAGTCCTGGCTCAACAGGCCGGAGATAGCGGGCGGGCTGGGCGATGTTCACTTTCCTTCTTCGCGCTCGCAGCAGTTGAAATGGTTCGAGCGCATACAGGCGGACGAGCGCACGATTCGCCTGGCCGTGCAGGACGCGGAAGGAAAACTGATTGGCTATACGGGCTTCTGGAATATTCACTGGCGCGACCGCCGCGCCGAACACGCGCTCATTGTCGGCGAGGCAGCGTACAAGGGACAGGGCTTCGGTCGTGAAATCATCATGACGGCAGCGCGCTACGCCTTTGAAGAGATGGGCCTGCATCGCCTGGACGCGAATATTTTGGAGACGAACACGGCATCTCGCAAGGCTTATGAAGCGTGCGGCTACAAGGTCGAGGGGCTCTTGCGTGAACACGCCCTGCGCGGCGGGCGTCGCGTCAACCGCATCTCGCTGGGCCTGCTCGCTAAGGAATACTTCGCGCTCGTCGAGGCCACTCGCTACTGGGAAGATGCGGTTGAAGAAGGAGGCGTGGCGGGATGAGTCCGGCACTGTCCAGGCGGGCCATCGGCGGCGATTTCGAATTGGACGGATTACGCTTCGGCGGGCCTGCGGAGTTGGACGGATTGACGCGCGGGCTGAAGGGGCGTTGGACCACGAGCGGGCGCGGCGCGCTCTCGCTGGTCCTCAAAGAGCTTTGGGCCAAAGGCGTCCGGCATGTGCATCTGCCAGCTTATTTGTGCGAGAGCGTGTTGCTGCCCGTGCGCGCGCTCGGCTTCAAGTTTTCCTTCTATCCGGTGGACCTCTCGCTGGCGGCGCAGCCGGACCCGCCCGCAGGTTCAACCGTCCTCGTCATACATTATTTCGGCTGGCTCAATCCCATCATCAATAGCTTGCGCCAACAGTCGAATCCGAAATTCTATTTGATAGAGGATGCCGTCCAGTCTCTCCTCAGCGATTGGAGCGCGGGGGGCGAGGTGTACAGGTACGTCATTCTCAGCCCGCGCAAGTTTGGCCCGGCCCTGATGGGCGGGTGGGCCAACGTGACGGGCGAAGTTCAAGACGAGAAGGGACTAGACGTTGGACCAGTAATGTGGCGGTCCCTGGCCGCGAGGCTGGCGCGCGGCGCGTACTTGAGAGAGCCGGACGCGGGCGTTGACCCGCAGGTTGAAGAGTTTTACCTGAGAGGCTTGCAGGAGGTGGAGGCTTTTCTGGACCAGCATCCGACATGCACGGAGTTGCCGCAGGTCGCGCTGGACCAGTTAGCGGGGATTGACTGGGAGGCGGCGGCAGCGCGTCGCCGTGCGAACTGGCGACAGCTTCATGAGATGTTGTCGGGTCGGGTCGAGGTCTTGATGCGCGAGTTGCCGGAGGGGGTCGTGCCGCTCGGGTACGTCGTCTGTCTTGGTAAACGCGATGAGGTGCGCGCGCGTCTCGCGGCGGAGCGTATCTTTTGCCCGGTCCACTGGCCGCTACCCGCCCCAATCGAGCGCGCGCGCTTTCCGGCTGCCGCCGCTCTCTCCGACACATGCCTGACGCTGCCTATAGACCAGCGATACACAGAGACGGACATCTCCCGCGTAGGCGAAGCGTTGCTCGCCGCGCTCTGAAGAATCTGACGCATGGCGATAGAAATCCTTGACGCCGTTGGCGACGCGCGCGGCTGGCGCGGCTTACTGGAAAAGCTCGCGCCCCGTTTGCGCGACATATATTTTCAGCCGGAGTATGCCGCGCTCCATCGCTTTCGTGAAGACACGCGCGCGTTGCTCTTCGCTTTTGAGAGCGCGGGCCAGCAGTGGCTCTACCCCTTCCTCTTGCGACCCATCAAGCGTATCGGTGAGCATGAACTGGAAGAAGATTGGTTTGACATAGAGACCCCGTATGGCTATGGTGGGCCGCTGACCAGCACGACGGATGCGGGGTTTCTGTCGGCGGCGCACGGGGCGTTTACAGAGTGGTGTCTGGATGAAAAGGTCGTCGCAGAGTTCGTCCGCCTGCACCCACTTGTGCGCAATGAAGGGTGGGTGGACCAGCGCATGGAAGTCGTCTATGATCGGGAAACCGTCTCGCTTAATCTAAAGGGCTTCGACGCGCTCGGCGCGGACGAGTTGCCATTTGATAAGATGACGCGTTACATGCTGCGCCGCGCCGAAGGGCTTGGCCTGATAGTTGAAGCGCTTCCGGTCGAAGAATATTTCGGCGAGTTCGTGCGGCTCTACAAGCTGACGATGGAGCGTCTTGAGGCGGACGATTATTACTATTTCAGCGACGACTATTTCGACGGGCTGCGGCGATTGATAAGCGATGCGGGCTGGCTGCTCGCGGCCCAAGATGAGAATGGAGAGTTGGTCGCCGCCGCGCTCTTTTTGAAGGGAGAGACGCGCCTCCATTATCATCTCTCGGCGTCGGACCCCGCGAGACGTTTGCCCGGAGCCACGAACAAGTTGATTCAGCAGGCCGCGACGCTCGGCAGCCGCGAAGAATTTGAAGTTTTGCATCTGGGAGGCGGCATCAGCCGCGAGCCGGATGATTCGCTCTTGAAGTTCAAGCGCAGGATGGGCAGCGAAGCGCACGCTTTTTATATCGGCAAGCGGGTTCACCAGCCGCGAGTTTACGAGTTGTTGAGGGAGAAGTGGGCGCGGGCTTATCCGTCTCTGGTCCAGAAATACGGCGGCAGGCTGCTCTGTTACAGGTCCGAGAATTGAGCATTGATGAACGAGACTGTCAAAGAATTATTTATCCCCAGGACTCATACTTTGCATGAGTGCATCGCGGTCATAGACCAGACCGGCAAGGGCATCGCGCTCGTCGTGGACGACGCGGGAAGGCTCGCGGGGACCATCACGGACGGCGACATACGCCGCGCCATCCTTGCGGGGGTGGACCTGGAATTGCCCGTTCAGACTTTACTGGACCAGAGACGCGAGACGCCCTACGCGATGCCCCTGACCGCGCTCGTCGGCGCCTCGGACGCGCAGCTTCTGCACATGATGACGGAGATGGCCGTGCGTCATATCCCCCTGGTGGATGAAGATGGAAGGATTGCTGACCTGGCGTTGCTCAGCGAGCTTGTCAAAGAGTATGAGTTGCCCTTGCGCGCAATCGTGATGGCGGGCGGGTACGGCACGCGGCTGCGCCCTCTGACGGAGGAGTTGCCGAAGCCCATGCTGCCCGTCGGCAGTCGCCCGCTTCTTGAGTTGATCGTTGAGCAACTGAGGCTCGCGGGGATTCGTCAGGTCAACGTCGCCACGCATTATAAGAGCGATGTTATCGCGGAACATTTCAGGGACGGGAGCGACTTCGGGATTGACATTCGCTATGTCAAGGAGGACCAGCCGCTCGGCACGGCGGGCGCGCTCAGTCTACTCGAACACACGGACGAGCCTTTGCTCGTGATGAACGGAGATATTCTGACGCGCGTGGATTTTCGCTCGATGCTCAACTTTCATCGTGAGCATGAGGCTGACTTGACGATGGCCGTCAAGCAGTATGAATTTCGCGTGCCCTATGGTGTGGTCGAGACGGAGGGCGTGCACGTGCGCGCCATCTCCGAAAAGCCGCTCGTGCGCCACTTCATCAACGCCGGAATCTACTTGCTCAGCCCCAACGTCTGCAAGATGATTCCGGGCGGGCAGGTCTATCACATCACGGACCTCATCAATCACCTGCTTGAGGAAGGCCACACGGTCGTCAATTTTCCGATACGCGAATACTGGCTCGACATAGGCAAGACGGACCACTATAACCAGGCGCAGGCGGACATCGCCACGGGCCGTTTTTGAAATTTCACGGGGGCGAGGAATTTATCAAGCAGGGGTTGGGCGGGTGAAAGAGCACGGGGGTAAGAAGATGTGCGCATTTCAACTTGAGCGAGAACGAGAGTATGTTCTCGACTCGATGCAAAGATATATTCGGACCAAGCCGGAACAGGTGAAGTTGTTCGAGACGCTCGTCGGGCCTTACCTGATCGGCGAGGAGCATGTGACGGTCCTTGATGTAGGCTGCGGGATCGGCGACCTGAGCTATTTTCTGAGCGGGCTGAATCCGGGCGCGCAGTTCACGGGCGTAGACAACGCGCCTTTTCTGCTGGAACAGGCCACCCGACTCTGCGAGAAGATTCCGAATGTCACCTTCAGGGAAGCAGACCTCTACGCCCTGACGCAACATTTCGGGACCAAGGCTTTCGATTTCTCTGTCTGTAAGCAGGTGCTCTCGTGGCTGCCCGCATACGAAGACGCCTTGCGCGAGATGATGGCCGTGACGCGTCGCGCCATCTTCACCAGTTCGCTCTTCTACGACGGGCGGATTGATTTCAACATTCGCGTGCGAGAGTACGTCACTGAAGCGGGCCGGGACGGCTATAATGCTTTCTATAACGTCTACAGCTTTCCGGTCTTTCGTGACTTTTGCATCGCACAGGGCGCGCGCGATGTCGTCTGCTTCGACTTCCAGATTGGGATTGACCTGCCGAAGCCGGAGACACAGAACCGCATGGGAACTTACACGCTCAGGCTGGAATCCGGCGAGCGGTTGCAGGTGTCGGGCGCGCTGCTCCTACCCTGGAAGATAGTGCGTATAGATTTACAGAACCAGAAACCAAGGTTGATTGCGGAGTGAACTGGCAGAGCAAAAAAGTGTTGGTGACGGGCGCGGGCGGCTTTATCGGCAGCCATCTGACGGAGCGGCTGGTCCAGCTTGGCGCGGGCACGCGCGCGCTGGTCCATTATAACTCTGCGGGCGCGTGGGGCTGGCTCGATGCTTCGCCCTTCAAGGATGAAGTCGAAGTTATACAGGGCGACATCTGCGACCGCGAGAGCCTGGCGCGCGCCGTCGAAGGCGTCGAGATTGTCTTTCATCTCGCCGCGCTCATCGCCATTCCATATTCGTATCACGCGCCGCTCTCATACATACGCACGAACGTCGAGGGCACGCTCAACGTGCTTCAGTCCGCGAAGAGCGCGGGCGCGGAACTCGTCGTTCACACTTCGACGAGCGAGGTTTACGGGACCGCTCGCACAGTGCCCATCAGCGAAGAGCATCCTTTACAGGGCCAGTCGCCATATTCGGCCAGCAAGATCGGCGCGGACAAGATGGCCGAAGCCGTTCATCGCTCGTTCAATCTTCCGGTCACAACGGTGCGCCCCTTCAACACCTATGGGCCAAGACAGTCTGCGCGCGCCGTGATTCCGACCATCATCACGCAGGCGCTCACGCGCGACGCGATACGTCTCGGCAATCTGGACCCGACGCGCGACCTCAACTATGTGATGGACACAGCCGAGGGTTTCATACGCGCGGCGGAGAGTCCGGCGGCGTTGGGCCAGGTTATCAACATCGGGACGGGCCTGGAGATTTCCATAGGCGAACTGGCGCGGCGCATTCTGAAGATGCTCGGCAAAGACCTGCCTATCATTTGCGAGGACCAGCGCGTGCGGCCCGACAAGAGCGAGGTCGAGCGTCTCTGCGCGGACAACTCACGCGCGCGGGAGTTGCTCGGCTGGGAGCCGCGCGTGTCGCTCGCAGAGGGCTTGCAGCGCACCATCGCATGGCTACAGGAGAACAATGAAAGATACAAGCCTGGCCTCTATGCCATCTGAGCCGGGGGCCGTGAGCGAGGGCGTCATACCTTTGGCCGTCCCGGAAATCCGTGGCAGAGAGTGGGACTATGTTAAGGAGTGCCTGGACACCAACTGGGTCTCTTCCGTTGGACCATTCGTGGACCGCTTCGAGCGCATGCTCGCTGAGCGGGCGGCAACCGGCCACGCCGTCGCATGTGTCAACGGCACGAGCGCGCTTCACATCGCCCTGCTCGTCGCGGGCATCAAGCCCGACGATGAAGTCTTAACTTCCTGTCTCACCTTCATCGCTCCGGCCAACGCCATACGCTACGCTGGCGCGCAGCCCGTCTTCATAGACGCAGAGCCTTCTTACTGGCAGATGGACCCGCAGCGCGTCGTTGATTTCCTGGACCGGGAATGTCGCTGGCAGAGCAATTCTCTCATCAACAACCGCACGGGCCGCAAGGTGCGGGCCATCCTTCCCGTACACATACTGGGCCATCCGGTTGACATGGACCCGATTCTGGAAGCGGCGCGCAAGTATGGCCTGATGGTCATAGAGGACGCGACGGAGAGCCTCGGCGCGAGATATAAAGAGCGTCGTGTTGGAAGTCTCGGAGACCTCGCCTGTTTTAGTTTCAACGGCAATAAGATCATCACGACGGGCGGCGGCGGGATGATTTGCACCGGCGACGAAGCGCGGGCCGCGCGGGCAAAATATTTGACGACGCAGGCGAAGGACGACCCCGTCGAATACGTTCACGGCGAGGTCGGATACAACTATCGTCTGACGAACATACAGGCCGCGCTCGGCTGCGCGCAGATGGAACAACTGGACCAATTCATCGCCGCCAAGCGTCGTCTCGCCGCGCGCTACACGGAGGCTTTGAGGGGCGTGCCCGGCATCACTCCGATGCGCGAGGCCGTGTGGGCCAACAGTATTTTCTGGCTCTACACGATACTGGTTGACGAGAAGCTGTACGGCGAAGACAGCCGCGCGCTGCTGCGGCGACTGGCGCGTTTGAAGATACAGGCGCGGCCTCTCTGGCAGCCACTGCATCAATCCAAAGTCTTCGCGGGCGCGCAGGTTTGCGGCGGCGAAGTGGCGGCGAAACTGAACGCCCACGCGCTGAGCCTGCCTTGCTCGGTCGGGCTGGCGGATGATTCGATGGCGGTGGTCATAGAAGCCGTCCGCGAGAGGACCGGTCCATAGAGGAGCGGCGCGACATTGAGACGCTCAAGGAAATGACCATCACAGGCAAGCTATTTGAAGCGTTGCGCCAGGACGGCCCCTCCGGTCTCTCACGCAAGGCGGCCCTCTATCTTTCCAGGCGCGCGGGCGGTCGTGCTTCTGAGTGGACCAGGAAACTCGATTACAGCGTCAACGCGCAATCCATCTACAGGCAGGCCCGGCCCCTGCTCGCGCGCAACGAAATCTTTCGCGGGCGTCACAGTGGGCGGCCCGGTTTCGTCCTCGGCAACGGCCCTTCCATCAACGAGCAGGACTTGCGCCCTCTAGCTCAAGAGGTCACGTTTGTGACCAACGCTTTTTGCAGGCATCCGATTGTGGAGCAGTGGCAGCCGAGCTATTACTTCCTGACGGACCCTGTTTACTATGACGGCTCCGACGCGCGGCGCGATGATTTCACAGGCATCAAGGAGCGCATACACGCCAGCACCTACTTCGTCCCGTACAAAGCGCGCGAGTACGTGGAGCGCGAATCGCTCTTGCCGGTTGAGCGGACTTACTACGTCGCGCTGGCGGGCAACCTGGCCCACGACCCTCCGTGGAAGCCGGACTTTACGCTGGTCCAGCCCGACGTGCGGACGGTGGTCCAACTCGCCATCATGGGCGCGATGTTCATGGGCTGCTCGCCTATTTACCTGTTGGGGTTGGACCACGACTGGCTGGCCCACGCGCACACGCACTATACTTTCTACACGGGCCAGGAGGCGGAGCAACACGATTGGAAGTACGGGGATTTGATGGAGGCGGTGCTCATCATGTGGCGCGGCTACGAGTCCATCAGGCGGGTCGCGGGGGCGGAGGGCATTCGTATCTTGAACGCCACGCGCGGCGGCTTTCTGGATGTCTTCGAGCGTGCGGAATACGAGAGCGTCGTTCGCGCGGGAACCTCTATCCATGCTGGTTGACACTCTGAAAACCTCTTTAAAGTACCTGCAACAGAAGGGGCGTTACGGCCACGCGCGTATCGCCTACGGTTCGCGCATCGCGGGGCAGACGACGCTCGGCGCGGATGTCACAATCGAAAAGAGTTGTTATGTCTTCGATTCGACTTTGGGCGAGCGCGTGCATGTGCAGGAGGGTTGCAGCATCTTTCGCTCGGAGATTGAACGACAGGTCGTCATTTACCCGCGCGTGTGGTTGAGCGAGGTGCGGTTCGGCTCCTTCAGTTACATCAACGAGCAATCGCTGATGCGGGGGGTTGAGGTGGGCCGCTTCACTTCCATCGGCCCGCATTTCCTGTGCGGCTACGGCGCGCATCCGACCAATCTCTTGAGCACGAGTCCTATCTTCTACTCGACTTTCAAACAGTGTGGAACGACCTTCGCAGATAGAGACTATGTCGCGGAGTCTTTGCAGACGAGCATCGGCCATGATGTGTGGGTGGGCACGCGCGTCTTCGTGAGAGACGGCGTGCGCATCGGCAACGGCGCGATTATCGGGGCGGGCGCGGTGGTCGTGAAGGACGTGCCGGACTATGCGATTGTGGGCGGCGTTCCGGCGAGGGTCATGCGTTATCGTTTCGCGGAAGACAGTATCAGGGAGTTGCTTGAGATAGAGTGGTGGAATTGGAGCGAAGAGAGATTGCGCGCGGCCCAACCGATGTTCGCGCGCGATGATGTCGGGGCTTTCATCGAGTGGGCCAGGCGCGTTTGAATATTAAAAAGGGGAAGGTCTCAAACAGAATCGAGTATGCGCGATGTCTTGAGGACGCTCATTAAGAAACCTCTCAACGTGTTGGGAGTTGATGTGGTCAGGTATCGCCCGCAGTATGCGTTGGGGCCGTATGCGTACTTGAAGACGTTCAATCTCAAGACGGTGATTGACGCGGGCGCGCACACGGGCGAGTTCGCGCGGATGATAAAGGAACTCTTGCCGGATGCTTCCGTCATCTCCTTCGAGCCGCTCCCCGAAAGCTTTCGCCGACTGGAAAGTGCGATGCGCGACGTGCCGGGCTTTCGCGCCATCAACTGCGCGCTCGGCGAGACTGAAGTCACGCTTGAGATGCATCACAACGATTACTCGCAAAGCTCTTCGCTGCTGCCGATGGCAGACCTGCACAGGGAGGCTTTCCCGGAAACCGCGCACGACACCAGAGAGACGGTCAGGGTGCGCAGGCTCGATGACGCGCTGGCCGGAATCAATCTGGAACCGGAGTTGCTCGTCAAGATTGACGTGCAGGGTTATGAAGACAAAGTCATCGCGGGCGGCGAGCGTACCATCTCACGCGCCAAGGCCATCATCACCGAAGTCAGCTTTCAAGAACTCTACGAAGGCCAGCCCCTCTTCGACGACATCTATCGCCTGCTGACAGAGCGCGGCTTCACCTTCATGGGCCATCTATACCAACTCCTCAACCCCTCCAACGGCAGCGTCCTACAGGCCGACGCATTGTTCATCAAGCAGGAGCCAGGAGTCAGGAGCCAGGAGCCAGCATGAAGAGCATGCTATTGCTTCTCTTCTGACTCCTGGCTCCTGGCTCCTGGCTTCCTGCTTTTTCATGTTATTGTTGTATCGCTTAGGCGAATGTTGCTGGCGATGTTAGTTGAACATTTCTGAGATATGGCTGAACAAGACATACTGACGGGGACGGTGAAGGGGCCGGGCGAGCGACCGCACGAGTATCTGTTCATCACGGCGGAGCATAAGAGAGCGCGTATCGGAGAGTTCGTCTATTACGTCGCGCAGGACGGCGAGGCGTCGCGGCACATCTTGGGCAATATCACTTCGCGGCGGCTCGTGCGTAATCTGCCGGACGCTTTTCTCTCGGACCCGCAGACGCCGCCTTCGGTCGTCTCATCATTGATAGGCTTGGCGGGCGAAGGCTGCGAGCTTTACGAGATAACGGTCGAGACGATTGGTTATTTCAGCGACGCGCTCGGTGATTTCGTCAACCCGCGCATTCCGCCCAACCCCGGCGACTCTGTTTTCCTGGCCGCGTCGGAGAATCTGTCTCGCGTGCTTTCATCAAGACGCATGGGAGAGGTCGGGTCTGCGCATGTCGGGAGCCTGCTCACTAGGAGCGCGGGCGAGGTTCCCGTAGTGCTTTCGATTAAGGATGTAGTCTCGACGCACCTCGCTATACTGGCCTCAACGGGCGCGGGGAAAAGTTATACGGCGGGCGTGCTGGTCGAAGAGTTGATGAGTCCGTACAATCGCGCGGCGGTGCTGATAGTGGACCCGCACGGCGAGTATGATACGTTGCGCTCGATTGAGGGCGACCCGCGTTTTGCGGGCGAAGACGGCTATCATCCGCAGCTTAAAATCTTCACGCACGACCGCATCAAAGTGCGCGTCTCTTCTTTGACCGAAGCGGACATCAAATATCTCTTGCCCGAAGGAACTTCGGACAAGATGCTGCACTATCTCTCGCAGGCTTATCGCAAGCTGACGGCGGGCGAGAGGGGCGAGCGCGGGACATGGGGCTATCATGATTTGCGCGACGCGGTGACTTCCGAGAAGTACGGAGAGGAGGACGGGCGCGGCGGCTCCGGCGGCAACGTTGGTTCGATAGACGCTCTCTTATGGCGACTGGATAATCGCTTCGACCGTCCAGACTCCATCTTCTCCGATTCCGAACACATCCCCTTAAACGAACTCTTCCAACCGGGCCGTTGCACCGTCCTACAGCTTTCCGACATAGAGCAGAACGAGCAGCAGGTCGTCGTCGCCACGCTCCTGCGCCGCGTCAACAAGGCGCGCGTCGCCACGGTTCGACAGGAAGCCGAGCCGACCAGCGACCATTACCTGCCTTATCCGGTCTTCAGTCTACTGGAAGAGGCGCACCGCTTCGCGCCCGCAGGGCAAACCGTCGTCTCCACCAACATCCTCAAGCAGATTCTCTCAGAGGGGCGCAAGTTCGGCGTCGGCATCGGTCTCATCACGCAGCGTCCGGGGAAATTGGACCAGGACGTGCTTTCGCAGTGCATGACGCAGGTCATCATGCGTATCGTCAACCCTATGGACCAGGACACGGTCGCCAAGAGCGTAGAGGGCGCGGGCCGTCAACTCCTGGACGAACTCCCCGCGCTCACCAAAGGGCAGGCCGTCATCAGTGGCGTCGGCGTCAACACGCCCGTCATGTGCCGCATTCGCCCGCGCATTACGCGCCACGGCGGCGAGACCTTCGACGCCCCCGCCGAGTGGGCCAAGTGGCACACGGGCGAAGAGCAGGAGAAACGCCAGCAGGATGAATCCGTCCTCATCAAGCCTCAATCCACGAAGAAGCCGGAGAAGCTTGGCCGCATCCCGATTTAAGCTCCTGGCGCGTATCAGCCGACGAGAAACAGGGCAATGACCGTTGGATTTACTCTGATTCCCGCTCGGATTGGAATAATCCCTGCGGAAATTGCCCTGGTTTCCACCCGGATTGGAGCAATTCCCGAAGGAATCGTGGCAATCCGGGCAGGATTAAAGTAATTCCCGTGGGAATTGGAGCAATGCCTGTGGGGATTGGAGTAATCCGAGCGGGAATCGGAGTAATTCCCGTGGGAATTGAGACGGGGCGTGCGCGGATTGGTCCGATTCCCGCGCGGATTACTCCAATTCCCGCGCGGATTGGTCCGATTTACGCGGGAATCATAGTGTCTTGATTTCAAATCGGAGCGGCGCGGGATATAATTTCAAGATGAGAGATGGTCTGATGCGGCGCGTCGTGGCTGAGTCTATTGGGACGGCGATGTTGCTGGCTGCCGTGGTCGGTTCCGGCATCATGGGCGAGAGACTTTCCGGCGGTAACGTTGCCATCGCTCTACTCGCTAACACCATCGCCACAGGCGCGGCACTCCTCGCCTTGATACTCACCTTCGGCTCAATCTCCGGCGCGCACTTTAATCCTGCCGTGACATTGGCGGACGCCTCGCAAGGCGGGCTAGCATGGCGCGCCGTTCCGGCTTACATCGTCGCGCAAATCACGGGGGCGTTCGCTGGCGTGGCTGCGGCTCATCTGATGTTCGGGCTGCCTCTGTTCTTCGCTTCAAGGCATGCGCGGCATGGAGCGTCACAACTCTTCAGCGAGTTCATCGCAACCTTTGGTTTGTTGGCCGTGATTTGGGGCTGCGCTCGCCTGCGCTCTCAGGCTGTGCCGTTCGCCGTCGCCGCCTACATCACGGCGGCATACTGGTTCACAGCCTCTACCTCATTCGCTAATCCAGCCGTGACGCTGGCCCGTTCGGTCAGCGACACATTCGCAGGCATCCGCCCCGTGGATGCGCCCGCCTTCATCATCGCGCAACTATCAGGCGCGGCGGCGGCGACTGCCCTGTTTCGCTGGCTGGTCCCTTCACTACCCGAAGATGCGGAATCGGTGATAGTGCCGCACGCTGAAAGGAAGGAAAAAGATGAACG
>JAXDFO010000282.1:0-3941 GCA_034665545.1 Blastocatellia bacterium | reverse complement strand
CTCGCACATCTGTGATTGAACCGTACGGTTCAATCACAGATGTGCGAGAGGTTGCCTACCAGCGATGATATGCGGGATGGCCCGGCTTGACTGCGACGAAGGTGCCGCGACAGGTCGCGCAAGTTTTTCCTTTAGCGATGAGTTCGGCTTCGACGATGGCGCGGTCGTCCTTCGATTCGACCACGCGCGCGACGAGCGTTAGCTTGTCATCGGTCGGAGTCGGGCGTAGCAGCTTGATGGCGTAATCGGCTGTGACGGTGCAGGGCGGGTGGTCCAGTTGATTGCGCCCCATAAGATACCAGGCGGCGGTCCAGTTCGAGTGGCAATCGAGCAGCGTGCCGATGATGCCGCCGTTGAGCATTCCAGGGTAGGCTTCATGATAAGCCTCCGGCTTCCACTCGCACACGACCTCAGCCTCGCGCGCGAAACTCCCTATGCGCAACCCCTTTTCATTCGCCGGTCCGCACCCGAAGCACGCGCTAAGCGGCGCATACTTTTCCTGCAAGCTCTGTTCAGACATGATTATTGGTCCACCCCAGGAACAGTATAACCCGGACTCTTGCGTTATGGGCCAATGCCCCGCCGTGCGATAATCCTTTTTGAGATGAACAGTCAACTGAAACTAAAACGCGCATTCTACACGCGCAAAGATACCTTGCGCGTCGCGCGCGAACTGCTCGGCAAGCGGCTCGTCGTGCCCGCGCCCGACGGCACGCGCGTCTCCGGCCTGATCGTCGAGACCGAAGGCTATCTGGGGCCGGAAGACAGGGCCGCTCACTCTCATAACAATCGCCGGACGGCGCGCACCGAGATGATGTTTGGCGAGGGCGGCCACGCTTACGTCTACTTCATCTACGGCATGTATCACCAGTTCAACGTCGTGACGAACGCCGCCGAAATTCCACATGCAGTGCTCGTCCGCGCCCTTGAGCCTGAAGAGGGAATAGAGCACATGCGCCAGCGCAGGCCCATCAAAGACGATAGGCACTTGACGAGTGGACCAGGAAAGCTCTGCATCGCGCTTGGCCTTGACCGCAGCTTCAATGGTGAAGACCTGCTCGGCGAACGCGTCTGGATAGAAGAGGCCGGTCGAACAATTCCTGCTCAACAGATAAGCTCAGGCCCACGCATCGGCATAGACTACGCCGCCGAGTATATTGATAAACCCTGGCGTTTCTGGATTAAAGATAACCCTCATGTCAGCAAGCGATGAGCTTTTAGTTAATGCTGGACCAGTATTCATCACACGCGCTCATAAAATTGGACCTGCAAATCCTCTTCGAGCTTGAGAGAATCATAAGCTCTGAATCCTTGCAGAAAATCTTCCGGCATGAAGGTGTCCGCGTCTTCGATGGTCAAGGGAATCTCCGTGACTATCCATCTTTCTATCTCCGGCAGAAAGCTCTTGTAAATTTGCCTGCCGCCGATGATGAAGAGGTCGCACCGCAGATAATCCAGCAGAGAGAGCACGGAAGATTTGTCTCTGAGGAGGATGACGCCCGGCTGCGTTTCTATCTCAGACTTTCGGCTCAACACGATGTTGAGACGCTCCTTCAAAGGCTTCTTCAGCGAGAGCCAGGTGCGCGCGCCCATGACGCAAACGTTGTGGAGCGTCTGCGACTTGAAAAATTTGAGGTCCGACGAGTAATGCCAGGGAATCGAGCCGCCCTTCCCGATAGCGCCCCTCTTATCAACAGCCACGATGCCGATGATTGCCATTATTCGCTAGCTCTCCGTTCGTCCTCACACCGCGACGGGCGCGGCTATCTTGCCGTGAGATTGATAGCCGACGAGGTTTAAGTTTTCGTAAGTGATGCTGAGAAGTCCCTGCAAGCCGCGCCAGGCTTGTTCCTGGTCCAGTATTTCAAGACGCGGCAAGGGCAGTGGTTCTCTAGCGAGTAATTCCCGGACCTGTTCGAGATGATTTTGATAGATATGGTAATCGCCGAGCGTGTAGACGAATTCGCCCGGCTCCAAATCGCAGACGTGCGCCACCATGTGCGTCAGCAGGGCGTAAGAACTGATGTTGAAGGGCACGCCCAAAAAGGCATCCGCCGAACGCTGGTAAAGCTGGCAATGTAGAACCCGCTCATCCTGGACCTTGAATTGAAAGAGCGTGTGGCAGGGCGGCAGGTCCACCATCTCAGACTGTCGTGGATCCCACCCGCTGACGATGAGGCGGCGCGAGTTGGGATTGCTTTGGATGTTTTCTATGAGGCGCGCTATCTGGTCCACGCCGTCGCGTGCAGGATAGTGACCACCGAATGAACGCCACAGATAACCGTATATTGGTCCAAGATCGCCGGGGGCGCGATTGAAGCGAGCCGTGTGAGATGCGTCGGCCCACTCGGCCCAGATGTCAACTCCTTTGGCGCGCAAGGCGGCTTCGTTAGTATCGCCGGAGAGAAACCATCTCAACTCTTCGACTATCCAACGAAAGGGGACGCGCTTGGTCGTGACGATGGGGAAGCCCGCGCGCAGGTCGAATCTGGTCTGATAGCCGAAGTGAGAGATGGTCCCCACGCCCGTCCGGTCCATGTGCTCCGTGCCGTGGTCCAGAATTGATTTGAGAAGGTCTTGATATTGTCTCATGACTTATTTTTTGGTCCTGTCATCTCACGCGCCGCGCGCGATTGCGTCCACGCCCTTGATGAGCCGCTCGACCTCCGACGCGGTCGTGTAGCAGGCGCACCCCGCGCGCACGAGTCCCTCTTCTGAGAGACCCAGACGCTCTATCACCGTCATCGCGTAGAAGTCGCCGTGCGAGACGAAGACGCCGCGCGACGCGAGGGCGCGCGCCACTTCCGTTGACGGCACATCCCGAACGGTGAAGGAGACTGTCGGCGTGCGCGGTATGGAAGTTGGTGGGCCGTAAAGCTTGACTCCCTCGATGGCGGACAGCCCGTTCCATAATTGTTGGACCAATTGCATCCCGCGCGCGTGCAGCGCATCGAAGCCCGCGCGCAAGCTTTCTCTGCGGTTTCCCACACCAGCCAGCGAGGCCAGAAAATCAACCGCCGCCGCCGCCCCCATCATGCCCTCATGATTCTGCGTGCCGGTCTCCGCACGCTCCGGCGCGGCGTCGGGCGCAGGGATCAGCTTCGGAAAATCCAGCGAGCCGAGCAGGTCGCGCTTGCCGAACAGCACGCCTATGTGCGGGCCGTAGAATTTGTAGGCGGAGCAGCCCAGGAAATCGCAGTCGAGCGCGCGCACGTCCGCCAGCACATGCGGCGCGTAGTGGACCGCGTCAACAAAGATGAGCGCGCCCGCGTCATGGGCCAACTCCGCAGCGCGGCGCACATCCGTAATCGTGCCCAGAGCATTCGAGGCCGCGCCGATGGCAACGAGCCTGGTCCTATTATTTAGTTGTCGCGCGAAGTCATCCCAGTCGAGTTGGCCCGTCTCCGGCAGCATTCTGACGGAGCGCAAGGTCAGCCCGCGTTCGAGAGCCAGCGCGTGCCAGGGCGCGACGTTGGCGTGGTGGTCCAATTCCGTGATGATGATTTCATCGCCCGGCGCGAATCTTCTGGCGAGCGTTCTGGAAAGATGAAAGGCGAGCGTCGTCATGTTGGCCCCGAAGACTATCTCTTCGGGCGAGGCGTTGAGAAAGTCCGCCAGCGCGCCCCTCGCGTTCTCAATCAACTCGTCTGTTTCCGCGCTCGTCGGGTAGGCCCAGTGCGTATTAGCGTTGTGATGATAAAGATAATCCGCCATCGCCCGGACCACTGTGCGCGGAACCTGCGTGCCGCCGGGCCCATCGAAATAGGCCACGGGGAAGCCTTCGTAAAGGCGTTCGAGGGCGGGAAAGTGCGCGCGGATTTCCTCCGTCGGCGCGAGGTTGATAATCGCCTGGTGTGTCGCTTCGGTCATGTTAATTTTCGGCTCGCCTGCAAATTTGCCAATCGCTCATTCATCTCTTTGTAGCATCCCTTTGGCCCTCT
>JAXDFO010000281.1:0-13833 GCA_034665545.1 Blastocatellia bacterium | reverse complement strand
CCCAGGGTCATCACGTAGACCTCCACGTTATCGCCGTCCTTGCGACTGTGGACCTGTATAAACCTGGTCCAGCCCGGCCCCTTCAACTGCGAGCGGATGGACTCAATGTCGCCCTGCGTGTAGTCGCCCTCTTTATCGAAGGAAAAGTTTTTGACGTAGATGCCCTTGAGGCCCGCGATAATCTCCTTAATCTTGGCCTCGTCCGAGTCCTTGCTTGAGAGAAACTTGGCAGTCATTTGCAGCAAGCGTTCGTCCATGTTGACATCAACCGTCTCACTGGCCTTGTCCGCGAGATGATCCAGGCCGCTGATTTCAAGCTTGCCGTTCTGCGCCATCGCGGTCAACGCGGCGCAGGCCAGGACGAGCGAGAGCGCGAATATTTTGAGCGGTAAGAAAGCGAGTTGTTTCATAAAGAGTGCTCCGTTTATCTGGATTTATTCCAGGGTATTATGCTGGCCGGTGCGCTTGGTTTGCTATCCGGTCCAGGAATGGGTGTTGACCCTTTGGCCTTTCTCTGCGCGTGATTGAGCTTCGTGCTGGCGACCTGAAGAGCGAGCATCAATTCTTCCTTAGCGCGCATGCCTTCGGCCTGCTCGCGTTGCTGTTCCAGTCGGCGTGCCGTGCCAGCATCAGCGACTTCCTCTTCGTGCCCGCCGGTTGAAACGCCCGTCATATTTGGTCCAACAACTCCCGGCCTTCTCTTAACCGCCGGATGCGGGGGAGACTGGCGACGCGGCCCAGAGACCTTCGCAATAGCTTCCTTCTCATGCGCCTTCACGGTTGGACCATTAATCTCGCCGGAACTCGTGTCGCCTTTAACTTCAGGCTGAGGAGCTTGAGCCAGGACTGGCGGCTGTTGCGAGACAGGGACGCGGCGATGCTGGACCAGCCAGAGGCCCGCGAGGCCCATCAGAATCAAAGCCGCAGCCGCCGCCAGTCCGGGCCAATAGTTTCGACGCGGAGCATGGGCCAACTGCAAGGTCTCCGGCAATTCGAGTTCACGCGGCTGGTAGCGCAAGGCTCCCAGCAATTCTTCGAGGCGTTCGACTTCCTCATCCGGCTCGCCCGATTTATCCCACAGGTAGTCGTCCATCATCGTTCCTCCCCTCGAAGCTTTTCGCGCAACAGCTTCATGCCTCTATGCAAATTGACGCGCACCGAATCGGGCATCAACCCTGTACGCTCCGCGATTTCTGGACCAGTCATCCCTTCGACCAGGCGTAGAATCAACGTCTCCCTGTAAGCGTCCGGCAAGGAGCGTATGATGCCTAGAACCTCTCTCGCTTCGTTGAGTGTCGAATCGGTGCGGGCCATGTCTTCTGTCAATTCCTCGCTGGCGCGTGGGCGGCGGTGAAAATTCATCGCGTGGTTGCGCGTAATCATCGCCAGCCAACCGCCGAACGCGGCGTGGTCGCGCAAGGTGTGCAGCTTTTTGAAGGCGAGCAGGAACACGTCTTGAACCAGGTCGTCCACTTCATCGAAGGGCACGCGCGCCAGCAGAATGCCATGCACCATCGGCGCATATAATTTGTAAAGCTGCCCGAACGCCTCGCGGTCGCCGTCGTGGACGGCCTCCACCAGCGAGACGTGCGCGCCCCTTTCCTTCGCGGGCGAGGTCGCCGCCGCCGTCTTGGAATTCTGTTCGACCATCAGCAGCAGGCTGCCCGCAGTCGCTTCGACCTCATACATCAAACGTTCCTCAAACTCGAACCAAATCAAAATGCGCCTGACGATTCTAAAGACGCGAGGCGGGGTGAGACTGTTAACAGGAAAAATTTTATTTCGGGATAAAAGTCCAAAGTCGAAAACTGAAATCCGCTTCGTTGGCTTTAGACTTTGGACAACAGGCTGTGGACTTCCTTGCTTTTCGGATTCTCGTCATCCGTCAATTGTTTCATTTCAGGAGTCGCGCGGACGAGGCGCGTGCGCCAGATGAAGAGGGTCGAAAGGAGCAGGGCGAGCGTGCAGGCGAGTCCGCCTTCGAGGCCGTATGCGCCGCCGGTGAGCCAGGCCGGGCCAGCGTCAACCGCGCGGAAGACGGGCGCGGGCGTCAGTTTCTCTATCCCGCTCACGGGCAGGCCGAGAATCGCGCCCATCGTCCAATTCCAGGACCAGTGTATGCCGAGCGGAAACCAGAGGCTGCGCGTTCGCAGGTAAGCCACGCCGAGCCAGATGCCAGCCAGCGCGGTGTTGATGAAGGTAAAGCCCGGCGCGACGTGCGGGTTGAATAAATGGACCAGCGCGAAGGGCACGGAAGTCAGTAGCAGTCCGAGCCATGCGAGATGCGCTCGCGTCATCGTTTGCAGAGCGTAGCCGCGAAACATGACTTCCTCAGAGGCCGCCGCGCAGATGAAGACGAGGCCGGAGCCGATGACAGTGCGCGCGACGACGGGCAGCATCGCGCCCGCGACGAAGACGAAGCGCAAGTGGCCCATAGCCGCCGCGATGCCCGCCGCCAGCAGTAGCGAGAGCGCGCCGATGAGCGTTCCCCACAGCCAGTCGCGCAGCCAGCCTTGATGGATGGCCCAACCGAGCGCGCGCCACGGCAAGTCCTCCAAAAACTTGTTGCAGCCCCACCCGACCAGAGCCGCCGAAGCGAAGAGCAGGAACGCCTGCGCGACGAAGCTCCAACTGCTCTCTTGAAAAGCCGCCGCCGCCTGACCGAGCGCGAGAACGATGGCGAGCGTAAGCGCGCCTCCGAGCACCGTCAGGACGAACAGGTAGGCGGCGACGAAGATAAAGAATCGCCAGCCGCTACGAAGACGATTCGCGTCGTTGATAAAGATGTCAGGAAATTCCATGCTGGTGTGCGGAAGTGAAAACCCTTCCGAGCTTCGGAGCATCTTCATTCTAACCGAAGTCGCTTTCGGTAGCACTCCTCCTTGAGCACGGGGCAGCGAGCGGGCAACGTATGATAAACTCTCAAGGAAGAGCGCGGCCTGATGAGTCAACAATCAAAATCAGATGACGAGTTGGAGATGAAGGAGCCTGTGCGGCGTCGTCGCCGGAGCGCGCCGTGGTTGCTGGGCGGGCTGGTCCTGGTGCTGCTCTCCGTGCTGGTCGCGCAGCAGTTGTGGTCCTCGACCTTTATTCCGCCGGACACGGCTTCGGACACGCTGCTCCTGTACGCTCTCTCTTCGCTCAACTTCGTGGCCTTCATCGTCTTCGCCTTCATCTTCGTGCGCAACCTTTTGAAGCTCAGGCGCGAGCGGCGCGAGCGACAGCTTGGCTCCAAGATTAAGACGCGGCTGGTCGTCTACTTCATCACCGTCAGCCTGCTGCCCATCACGGCGATGGCCTTCTTCTCGTATCTCTTTCTCAATCGCTCGCTGGAGAAATGGTTCGGCGGGCTGCGCGAGGATGTCATTAAGGAGGTGCGGCAGGAGGCGTTCGCCAACCAGGCGCGCAACGCGCAGTTCACGACCAACATGCTGGCGACGATGATTGACGAGCAGCCCGCGTTCGGCGACGAGAGTATCCTCGCGCAACAGGTCTTCAACGGTCATCTGGCGGCGATTGAGATTATCTCAACGACGGGAGCGGTCGTGGTGAAGAGCATGGCCCATCTGCCTGACACGGAACTGGACGAAGTCAACAAAGCTTTGGAGATTGCGCGCGTGTCAAGGGGCAGCGACCAGAGCCTGACGGACGGCAAAGGCTACGACGTGGTTTCCGTTTCTTTGAGAGACGGGCGCACTCTGCTCGTCGTGCCGCCGCTTTACAGCGACTCGAACTTGAGCAAGAGCATCACGGATTCCGAGATTGAATACAGAAAGCTGGTCGGCGGGCAACGCAAGGTGCGCTCGCTCGGACTCTCTACACTGGGCCTTCTGACGCTGCTCTTGCTCTTCGCCGCGACGTGGGCCGCGCTGCACCTGGCGCGCGGGATTGCGACGCCGATAAAGGCTCTCGCCGAAGCCTCCAACGAAGTCGCGCGCGGCAATCTCTCGCATCGAGTCGAGACGATTGCCGACGACGAGTTAGCTCTGCTCGCAGACTCCTTCAACCAGATGACGGCCCAACTCGCGGAGAATCGCGCGCGCATAGAAGCGGGCGCGGCTGAATTGCGCGAGAAAAATCTGGCTCTGGAAGAACGTCGTGATTACATCGAAACGGTCCTCGAATCATTATCCACCGGCGTCGTCTCCTTCGACGAAACAGATCGCGTCACGACCATCAACGCCACCGCCGCGCACATGCTCCGGCTCGCCGATAAGCCGCACGCGCATCTCACGCTCGCGGAAATCGCCAGCCCCGAAGACCGCGCCGTGCTCGAACCGCTCTTGCGACGCGCGCGCAGGACCGGCAGCGCAACCGGCCAGACCGAACTTGCTCGCGGCGCGGGACAGGAGACGTTAGCGATTCCAGTCGCCCTGACCGCGACGGCTCTCGGCGCGGGCGCGAACGAGAGAGGGCGCGGCGTCGTCCTTGTGATAGAAGATTTGTCGGAACTGCTGACGGCGCAGCGTGCCGCCGCGTGGAGCGAAGTCGCGCGGCGCATGGCCCATGAAATCAAGAATCCACTGACGCCGATACAGCTTTCCGCAGAACGCATCGCCAGAAATTTTCACAGAGGCTCAAACGGCGGCGGCGGCATCCTCTTTGAAGGTAACGGCAACAACGGCCCAGACGCCGCGACGGAAAAAGCGCGCGTCGCTAAAGTGATTGACGAATGCACGCAGACCATCACGCGCGAGGTTGCGGGCCTCAAGGCGATGGTTGACGAGTTCTCTCGCTTCGCGCGTCTGCCGCACGCGCGTCTCGAAACGGCGGATTTGAACGAGGTCGTCAGGCAAGCTATCGCGCTCTATGAAGACCGCCTTGACGGCGTGAGGATGGATGTTCAACTGGCCCACACGCTGCCCGCCGCGATGCTCGATAGAGAACAACTGCGCCGCGTCTTCGTCAACATCATAGACAACGCCCTCGAATCACTCGCCGACAGCGAAGGCGAGCAGCGCATCACCCTGGCGACGGCCCACGACCCCGCGCGCGCTCTGCTCCTGGCGGAAATCACGGACACCGGCCACGGCATCACCCGCTCAGATTTCTCCCGACTCTTCCAACCATATTTCTCCACGCGCGGGCGCGGCACGGGCCTCGGCCTCGCCATCGTCCAACGCATCATCATGGACCACGGCGGGCGCATACGCGCCGAAGCCAACCACCCGCGCGGCGCGAAATTCATCATCGAAATTCCAACGACGAATAGCTGACATGTCAGAATCAATCTTGATAGTTGACGACGAGCGCGGGATACGCGAGACGTTGAAGGCCGTGTTGGAGGATGAAGGATACGCGGCTGAGACGGTGGCGACGGGCGAGGAATGTTTGAAGGCCGTCGAGCGTCGCGCCTTCGGTTGCGTGCTGCTGGATGTGTGGCTGCCGGGGATTGACGGCCTTGAGACGCTCAAGCAGTTGCGCGCGATGGGCACGGAGAGCGCGGTCGTGATCATCTCCGGTCATGGAAATATAGAGACGGCTGTGAGGGCCACTAAACTCGGCGCGTTCGATTTTATAGAGAAGCCTTTGTCCATCGAGAAGACGGTCCTGACCGTGCGCAACGCCCTGCGCCAGCGAGAGCTTGAACGCGTCAACGCGGAACTCGCAGCCGAGTTGAATCAGGATTACGCGATGGTCGGTGATTCGGTGGCGATGCGCGCCCTGCGCAAGCAGATAGCGGTGGTCGCGCCGACCGACGGGCGCGTCCTGATTTACGGTGAATCGGGGACGGGAAAAGAACTGGTCGCCCGCGCCATTCATGCGCAGTCGAGACGCGTCGGCGCGCCCTTCGTCGAAGTCAATTCGGCGGCCATCCCGGAAGAGCTTGTCGAGTCGGAACTGTTCGGGCACATCAAGGGCGCGTTCACGGGCGCGACCGCCGCCAAGAAAGGAAAGTTTGAACTCGCGGACGGCGCGACGCTCTTTCTTGACGAAGTCGGAGACATGAGCGCGCGCGTTCAAGCGAAGGTTTTGCGCGTGCTTGAAGAGCAACGCTTCGAGCCTGTCGGGAGCGGCACGAGCGTGCGCGTTGACGTGCGCGTTATCGCCGCCACCAACAAGCGACTGGACCTGGAAATCGAAGCGGGTAATTTTCGTTCCGACCTCTTCTATCGTCTCAACGTCATCCCGTTCGAGTTGCCCCCCTTGCGCGAGAGGCTCGAAGACGTGCCGCTCCTGGTCGAGCACTTCAACCAGAAATTTTCCCACGCCTACGGCAAGCGGCCCAAGCGTTTCGAGCCGGATGCGATGGATGCTATGCAGAATTATTCCTGGCCCGGTAATGTGCGCGAGCTCAAGAACACGGTCGAGCGCGTCGTCATCATGCACGCCAAAGGCAAAGTCCAGTCGAACGACCTGCCCCCGCTCGGCGGCGAAGAGCCTCCGGCGGCCTCCTTCCGCTTCCCCTCATTCAAGGAGGCGACAGACGCCTACCACCGCGAGTTTATACAGAAGAAACTGGCAGAGGCCGAGGGCAACGTCTCGCGCGCGGCAGAATTGATGGGCGTTGACCGCAGCCATCTCTACCGCCGCATGAAAGCCCTCGGCATCCAGGGACGCAGCGAGCGTAACCCCGCCGCTTAGCGTCCTTCGGCGTCGGCCACAGTGAGCATCAGAAGGGAATCCGCGTGCTCGCATAATTGGGAGCGACGACGAACGCCTCAGGCGTGACTACTGTTATCCACTTGCGTCTCTCACGATCAAAGACTCTCTTTTTAGTCACCTTCGGGTAAGGCGAGAGAATAGTACCGAGCGGGCCCATATCTGCATCATCAATAAAGACCCTGGCATCGGGCGGACTCTTCTTGCTGCCTGTGTCATGAGCTTGAATCATGTACCTGTCACCATCCAGTCGTATGACCTCCACGACCATCCGAAGACTGGGAGCCTTCCCCCAGGCGACGGTTAAGTAGCCGTAGACGGGAAACGGTTGGTTGTTATTTAGTTCAAAGTGTGGGACCGTGTTCAGCGCATCAATGGAGCAGGTTCGGGTCGCAAGGGGAGCAGGGATTACCGGCTGTTGGTAGCTATCCGTCAGAATGCCGCCGTTGAGAATTTCACGAACGCGCCAAGCATTAATGGCCCCGCCGAGTGGTGGGAATAATATCTCTCCGAATAAAGCTCCATCTGCTATCCCGGCGTAAATAAGATAATTGACCTTCTCCAGATCATCCGGCGAGAGGCCGAGTTGACTGGGAAAGTAATTCTCGGTTCGTCCCGCTAGCTGCCCTCGCGGCTCGTATAGCTCTTCAGTCATGGTGATGGTAACAAGGACGGTGTGCTCATCAGCTTTGCTCAGATTAACTGTGACACCGTTTCGGACGGTAAAACTAAACCGGACTTTCACAGTAGAATCGCTAGCTCCCGGCGGAGGCTGGGGCGATGGAGGTCTCACAAAATAGCGTATCGTCTGCGTGCCCGCAAAAGGTTTGGCGGCAATGGGTGGACGCGCCTCAACTTTCTGCGAGGCGAAGACTGCTACCTTGTGGACTTCTATGAGCAGGTGTTTCAAGAAATCCCCGTCATCGAACTCCTGACCCACCAGATATGGGCGGCCAACGACGGTCGAATACGTGGCATCATTATAAACTTGCTTGGCCCTTGCGAGCAGAAGCGGAGGATGTATCTCCGTGTGAAAATCCGTATGGCCCGCATCAACTATCCAGCGTCCGAAAACAGCCATCCGCTCTCCGTCATCCGGACGGTACAGTTCCGGGAAGCAGCTTTGCTCCCACTCAATGCCCAGCACGCCAGCATGGCCGGGATTCTCCGGCACGGGCAGGCGTTTATCCATAGCGTGCTCTGAGGCTTTCAGATAATCTTCGGTGGCAGCCTCGCCCAGTCTTCCATGATTAGAAGAAGAAAGTAGTTCCTCATAACCTCTGCCCGGGTCTAGAGCCAGCCAGCATTCCCAGTCTTTCCCGAAGGGATGAGTGACAGGGTTGTCACTTGATGCAAGTTCGGGAGTGATGACAGTGCCGCTCGCGCCGACGAGCTTTCTATCGAACTGATCATTCTTATCGAGCACAGGCGTCCAGGACCATCTGTTATCAACCGGCCACTGGCCGCCGACCACGCTGCTTGTCCACCCTGAAACGTTCGTTGGAAAGGAGGGTCGAGGATTAACAAAGTCTGTTTCGAGGATAGGTGGCTGCGGCAAGGCAAATCTGGCGAGAGTGCTGTCCGGAACGACCTGAACATCATCCCCACTGCGACCCATAGCCAGGAGCGCATCTTCGCTGATGACCTTATACTTCACGTCGTTGTAGATGACGTAGACGGTCGAATCAGACTGCCCCTTGACCAGCGAGCCATCGCCAAAAGGGTGCGTGCGTCTCAATTCGAGATGATTGTTCTTGAAAGATTCTACCCACCAGTTATCATCGGACTGATGATAGAAGAGCAGATTAGTGAAGCCATAGCCGATAAAATCATCATCCCAGAAGGGACGACCATCCGCCAGATTTCCAAAGCTGGCGGTGTTGCCCATCAAGTCCCAGGCGAATTGCTTGCCGTCATATGTTCCCATCCACCAGTTACCGTCAGCCGGATAGTAGAAGAGTATTTGCGTCCGGTCGCGGCGTGAAAAATTGCCAACCCAGAACCGGTGTCCCTCACTGAGGTCTCCGAAACCACTGGTGTTGCCTGCGAAGCTCCAAAGGCCGGACTGTGCGATGGAGCCAAGCCACCAGTTAGCATCGCCGGGGGTGTAGAACAATACTTCAGAGAGGCCATCACCATTGAAGTCTCCCACCCAAAACGGGCGACCGTCCCAGACTTGACCGAATCCGGCTGTGTTTCCCGCATAATTCCAGACGAATTGCTTGCCGTCATAAACTGCCGACCACCAGTTACCGTCACCAGGGAAGTAAAAGAGAAGATTAGTACGATCAATCGTGACGAAATTGCTGGCCCAGATGGGCCGCCCGTCGTTTAGTCCTCCGAAACCGTTAGTGTTGCCCGCGAAACTCCAAAGGCCCAGATGTGTGCCTTTGTATGAACCGAGCCACCAGTTGCCGTCGTCCGGATAGTAGAAGAGCATTTCTGCGATGCCATCGCCGTTGAAGTCTCCCACCCAAAACGGGCGACCGTCCCAGACTTGACCGAACCCCAGCGTATTAGCCGCGAAACGCCAGTTCAACTGATTACCATCGTATGAACCGAGCCACCAGTTGCCGTCGCCCGGATAGTAGAAAAGAATGTCTGCCCGGCCATCACCAGTGAAATCCGCAACCCAGAAAGGACGGTCGTCATCCATCCTTCCAAAGCCGCTCGTGTTGCCCACTTCTTTCAGATTGAGTTTATTGCCATCGGATGCTCTAAGTCGCCAACTTCCATCATCAGGATAATAGCCGAGAATTTCCGCCCTGCCGTCGCCATCAAAGTCTGCCGCCCACAACAACACTTTTCCGAAAGTATCATTAGTGATGGTCGGGCCGCTGTAACGGCCATCGCTTGCTTTCAAATGAATCTTAGGCATAACCCCTCCCTTTGTTCGTACGTAATTTCTACCGTGAATAGATTGCTGTCACGCAGCTACAGGTAACAGCCAGCGCGCTACAACAATATCAGATAGGGGAATGCTTTTTCACTTTATGCGCGGACCTGCATTTAGTTTGTAAGGTCGAGCGTGAAGTGGAAGGGAAGGGGAATTAAAACCAGAGCCTGCGGCGTTGCTTCTCGGCCCACTGTTCGGCGAAGTGGCGCGTGCGCGGGTTTGAAGCATCGAGTTCGTCGTCCGAAGTATAAAGGCGAAGTTCGTCTTCGGATGGCAGCTTGATGAGGTCTGGTTTGAGACGACTGCGCCAGCCGTGCCAGCCGCGCTTCACCTCTGCGGGGTCGTAGACGCGGGTTGCGTATTTGTCTAGAAAGTGCGCGACGCTCAAGAAGAGATAGTGACGCATCTTGAATAAGACGGGGGAGACGCGCAAGCCCGGAAAACGAACGCGGTGGCCGCCATACCAAGCGAGTTCGACACGCGCGGGCTGCCGCCGCCAAGCATTGAGCCGGTGCGGGAACCAGGGCAGGAAGGGATAGTAACGACGCATCGTGCGTTGAAAATCCGGGTGGTCTTGGTCCGGTTCCTCGCGCGTCGGGGTGAAGGTGAATTCGAGAAAGTCAACGGCGTTGTAGCCTTGTTCATCAACCTCCGCGAAGGCTCCGGCGAGTGTCTGAGAGGAGCGCGGCGGCAGGCGCACTTCGTCTGCATCAACGTGCATGAACCAGTCTGCTTCGAGCGTGGCGGCGAGTTCCTCTTTGCGCGTGAGGATTGCTCGCCAGTTGTACATCCCTTCTGTGCGCGGGAATGACTCGATGCCGATGAGTCCGTGCTTGAGATAACGGCGAGCGATGGAAAGCGTCTCATCTGTCGAGCAGTTGTCTATCAGGTAAGCTTCGACGCCCTGCCGGAAAAGGTTCTCAAGGCAGGCGGCGATGAAACGCTCCTCGTTATAGGCGGCAATGATGGCGACGACGCGCAACTGAAAACTCTTTCCTGATTGAACCTGGTCAAACCCGTCAATCTCTGTCTTGAACAATAGCACCTACCGCGCACGCTCGCCTAAATTGGACCAGACGCGCAAGACTCCAAGCGCGCGCTCTTTCATCTTCGCATCGAACGTAAATAGCCACAGCAGTGTGAGGCCGCACGCGCCGACCGTGACAACCGCCACGAGCGCGCTCAAGTAGCCGCCCCTCGCCGCGACGAAGAAGCGCATGCAGATGGCGAGCGCGACGAGCGGCAGTAGAGGCAGCACGAGCGGCGCGGCGGTTTCGCGCAGCACCTCGCGCGCCTCTCGACCAAAATAGTTTGCCGCCAGGCGCGGGAGTTGCCAGCAGGAAGTGAGCGCGGAGGCCAGCGCGGTCGCGGCGGCTATGCCGACCAGCCCGTAGCGCAACGCCAGCAAGACGGAAAGGCAGAGATTAAGCGCGGCCTCGGCGACGCGTATCAACGATTGTGGTCTCGCGCGCAAGCCTACGATGAGAGCCATGCGATTCGGCAAGACCCAACTGAACAGAATCAAGTTCAACATCATCAAGGCATCGAGCGTTGCGCCGCCATAATTCTCCGCGCCGACCCAACGGGTCACGAAGGCTGCATTACCGCTCCAGAGACTCAAGGCCGCGACCGCGCCCGCGCCCGTCGAGAGCAGGGTCAGTTGCTTGTAGGCATCGAACGCCGCCGCGCGTTGGCCCTCGCCAAGTAGTTGCCCGACGGCGGGCTGCGCCGCAGCCGTCAGAGGCGTCAGCAGCAGGAGCGCGAGTTCGTAAGCGCGGCCCGTGAGCGCGAGCGTCGTCACCGAAGCGAGCGAGATGATGCGCGCCGCGATAATCCTATCTATGCTTTGAATAACCGCGCCCGACGTATTGCCCGCAGCGTACCAGATATGCAGTCCTTTCAAGTCACTCCACAGCAGAGAGCGCGAAGCCAGGCGACGGCTAATCTTGAGTCCTGGCACGGTCAGATAGGCGCGCACTACCGAGAGCAGAGAGAAAAGCGAGACCGAGACGAGGCTGGCAACGGCAAGCGAGAGCACCTTCCAGCCGGTCATGAGCAGGGCGACGGTGATGACTGTGCGCGCGACAAGCTGCGCGATGCGTATCAGGTTGTCGTAATGAATCTGTTGATGCGCGAAGAGGAGCGAAGAGAATGACTGCGTGGCGAAGTTGACCAGCATGCCGAGCGCGAGCAGCAGGAGCACGAGCGACGCCTGGCCTTGAAGGTCAACCCGGACGTGGAAGACGCGCGGCGCGAATAGGGCCACCGCACCGCCCGCGATGAACATCAGGAGCGCGAGAACGAGTTGTGCGAAGAAAGTCGTGCTCGCCAGGCGGTTCATCATCAAGCGGTCGGGGCGGCCTGTGAGTTGCGCGGCCTGCGAGCGCAGCCCCATCGTCATCCCCAAATCGAGCAGGACGAGCCACGCCAGCAAGTCATTACTGAAAACGAAAAGCGCGTACTCGTCGCGGTCCAGAAAGCGCAGCGTGAAGGGCGTGAGCCAGAGGTTGACGACGACCGCGAGGCCGATGACCGCGTAGCCGGTGAGCACGCCCGCCAGGTAGTTGTGCGCGCGCCGGGGCGCGGGAGCGTGGTTCGTTGCGTGAGGCGTATTCGCGGAGTCAGTCAAGATAGCCCTTGAGTCGCCCAAGCCCCATGCGCCCGCGCAGCCCGTCTATCTGCCCCGCGACACACGCGCGCGCGAACGCCGTGTGGCCCTGCAATGCTCTGACCAGGACTTTCAGTGGAAGCTCTACGAGCGAAGAGTAGAAGACGTAGAACGCTTGTTGATACCATCGCCCATGTTTCCGCACCATGTAGAGACGGTTGCGCTGCATCAAGTAGCCAATCGGCGGCGCGTAAAGCCGCGAGTCGCCCGCGTGACGTATGATGACTCGCCCGTCCACGACCGCGCGCAAATTCATCCGGCGAAGTTGGAAACCGAGGTCTGCTTCATCGAAATACATGAAAAGATTTTCGTCCATCAACACGTCGGAGGCGAGCGTCTTCGGCGTCAACATCAAGAGCGCGCCATGCACGCAGAAGACCTCTCGCCGGGCGTCCGTCCCGAAAGCGTTTTGCCACACGGCGCGCGAGAACCACTTTGAATAACTCCCGCCGTTATCGGCGCGCGACTCGCCGACGGAAAGATTATGCTCGACCGCGCCGACGACGCCCGCTTCGGGACATGCAAGCGCGGTTTCAACCAGACGCTCGACCGCCCTCTCGTCAACCTCTACGTCATGAGTGCAGATGATGACGTGGTCGTAGCCCTCTGCGCGCGCCTGCCGCAGTATACGGTTGCACCCGCCCGTGTATCCGGTGTTCTCCTCTAGGATTTTGATGTCCAGGCCGGGAAACTCGCGCGCGGCGCGTTCCGGCGTGCCGTCCGTAGAGGCATTGTCTACGAGTTGCAAGCGGTACTCAGGATAGGTCTGGCGGCTGAGGCAGCGCAGGGCCGCGACGGTCGCTGGCGCAGAGTTGTGGCTCAAGACGGAGACCAGTACGCGCGGCGATTTCGCCAACGGCTCCGAAACAGCCGGGACACTTGCGCGCTGGCTTCTGGCAGTTTCCCGTTTAGCCTCAAGCGCGGTTTCCAGCAAGACGCTCATCGCTTCGATACGCGTCTGCCAGTCGCCGTACGCGGCGACCACACGCCGCCGCTCAATCTCCGCCCCGTCCTTCGGCAGTTGCAACGCCTCTTCGATGGCACGCATGAAGCACACGGGCTGCTCGTCGCTGGTCAGTAGAATGTCGTGCTCCTCGTTAAAGCTGCGCACCGCAGGGAGGTTCGTAGAGACCACGGGCTTGCCGACGGCGAGGTACTCGTTGAGCTTTGTCGGCACGACGGTCGTCGTGTACGCGCTGAGCTTGTAGGGGATGATGCAGACATCGAACTCGCGTATGAACTTGACCAACTCGCGGTGCGGTTGTTGGCCCAGGAAGTGTATGTTCGGCAGCCGCCGCATCTCTTCGAGCGGGCTGTGGCATGGGCCAACGAAGACCCATGACCAGTGCGGACGCAGGCGTGCCAGCGCGGTCAACAGATTCTGGTTGACGTGCTCTGTGATGGCCCCCACGTAGCCTATGACGGGACGCGGCAGCCTCCCGCCGTTGCCCTCACTCTCAGCCTCTACGGGATGAAACCGGTCGGGCGCGAAAGCCTCCAGGTTGACGCTTGGCGGAAAGACATAGACGTTGCTATGCATGCTTAAGGGAAGTTGCGCGAGAGCCTCGCTGTTGGCGAAGACCAGATCGCTCAACTTGATGAGCGACTCCTCGCTCCGCCGCAACTGTTCGGCGTGCGGAGTCAAGAGCGCGAGATTATCCACGCG
>JAXDFO010000280.1:0-6323 GCA_034665545.1 Blastocatellia bacterium | reverse complement strand
CGAACGTCATACTCTCTGTTTTAACTGGCGCGACAACGGGCGCGCGTTGCTGCCCGGCGGGCTGGTCCAACATGCTGAGCGACAAGATAACGGAGCAAGCCGAAAAGAGCGCGGCGAAGAGACGCGGGCGATTTATCACGTCACTGGTCCTTGTCCGCGCCCGTCCTTAATTGTTCGGCGGTGGCGAACTCTTTGCGCGCCTCTTCGATCCGGTTGGATTGTTGTAAGACCTGTGCGAGCAGGTGATGGGCTGAGAAGTTGTTGGGGTCCATTTGCAGGGCGTGCCTGAGCATGTTCTCCGCGTTCGGCATGTCCTCTTTCTTGAGATAGACCTTGCCGAGCACGATGTACGGCCCGCTAAAGTATGGATTGAGCCAGATGGATTTTTGCAGTGGGCCAATCGCATCGTCCCACTTGAGTTGGCGCGTGTAAGCCTCGCCTAAGCGGTAATAGGCCATGCCGAAGGCCGGGTTGATGGCTATCTCTTTTTGCAATAGCTCAATGCCGCGCTCTATGTTGGCATGATAGATAGCCATCTCTCCGAGCAGGAAATTGGCCTGCGGCAGTTTGGGGTCTAGTTCGAGAGCCTTCTGCAATTCACTCTCGGCCAGTTCTTCAAACTGCTGGCGGACCATCATCTGCGCGTTGATGAGATAGGCGGAGGCGGACGCGGGCGCGACCTTGAACATACGCGCGAAGGTCTCGCGCGCTTTGTCCGTGTTGCGGGTCTGGATATAGCCTATGCCGAGCGCGTAAGTAATCTCGGATGAGTTGGGCGACCAACTGTTGAGTTGTTCCAGATAGGGAAGGGCTTCCCTGAGATGGCCCAACAGGTAATGCGAGAGGCCGAGCGCCTGGACCTCCTGTTTGTACTGCGGGCTGGTCGCGGGCGTCTGCTTGAGAGAGAGTGTGAGATGCTCTATGGCGCGCGCGTAGTCGCTCTTTTGATAGTAGGCGAGGCCGAGCAGATGATTGACCTGCACATCGTTGGGGTTGACGCGGCTGGCCGCCGTGAGGGTCTCTATGGCGGCGTCTGTCCTACCTGCGCTCAAGAGGCTCTGGGCCTGCGTGATGATGGGGGAAGCGGCTGGCGGCGTCTGTTTGGCGTTGGCGCGGCTGGCGGGGGATTGCGCGGCGGCGTTATTGGTCCAGGCACAGAAGAGGGCCAGCATGAGTGGGAGTGCGTGCGCGCGAAAAGAGAGTTTGTTCATAAGGGCCAATTTAGTCTTGTGAAAGATGATGAGCGCGATGTGACCGCGTTATCATATAACAGTCTGCGAAGGTTGGGCCAACTTTCGCGCAGGCTTTATCCGAAAACTCGTTGTGAATCCAAAATCCTATTTCAAAAACGGGGCATCATGATGAGAGGCAAGCTATCGGGGCGTGCCGCACGGGGGAAAGTAACTTTTCTATTTACAATTAGTTGACTTCTCACATAAGATACATCGCATAACTCTGGCGTTCGTCTTGCGTGACCTTATTTATGCGGGCGTGCGTTCTTAATCTTTTAAATTCCTTGCTCTTCATTTGCCCTGTGCCGCTTCATATCAGGCACGGGGGAAACGCTATTTATTCAGTCACCGAGTTCTTAGAACAAGCGGCGTTCGGGCTTTCAAAGTCTTTCTAAAGGGGCGGCAGCTTTCGCGGGCTTGCCTTGCTTCAGTCAAAAGTTTTCTGGTCGTTAGCGTTTCAAAGGAGATATCTATGCTGAGAAGCAAACTTTCCTTGCTTGTCCTCAGTTTACTGTTTTGCCTTGCGGTTTCAATGGAAGCCAGGGCGCAAGCCGTCTACGGGAGCATCGCCGGGACCGTCACGGATTCGGCGGGGGCGGTCGTGCCCGACGCCACCGTCACCATCACGAGCATCGAGAGAAACACCACAGACACCGTCACGACGAACGAGTCCGGCCTTTACGTTAAGGACCGTTTGCTGCCGGGCCGTTACAAGGTCTCAATCGAGAAGACGGGTTATAAGAAGGGAGAGATACCCGAACTCGTCGTCAACGTTGATGCGCAGACCAACACTGACGTTGCGCTCGAAACCGGACAGGTCAGCGAGACCGTCACCGTCTCAGCCGCCGAAGGCCAGCTTCTCAAGACGGATCGCGCCGACGTGGCGACGACCTTTGAAACGAGACAGGTCACGGACCTTCCCATCCTCGATAGAAACTTTACCAAGCTTATCCTGCTCACGCCCGGAGCCACGCAGCAGCAGTGGCAGCACGCCGCGAGCGAGAACCCGCAAGGCTCCACGCAAACGCTCGTCAACGGACAGACCTTTAGCGGCACGGGCTATCAACTCGACGGCACTGATAACCGCGACGCTATCCTGGGCATCATCGTCATCAACCCGAACTTCGAGGCCGTCGGCGAGACCAAGATTACTTCGCAGAACTACGACGCAGAGTTCGGGCAGGCGATTGCCGGTGTCGCTTCGGTCCAGACCAAGTCAGGCACGGACGGATTTCACGGCAGCCTCTTCGAGTTCAGGCAGAACGATGTCTGGCAAGCGCGCAACCCTTTCTCGCAATCGCAAGTGGATGCCATCACGGGCAAGTCAATCCCTGATACTTTGAAGAACCAGTTCGGCGGCTCCATCGGTGGGCCCATCGTGCGCGGCAAGGCTTTCTTCTTCGGAGACTATCAGGGCACGCGCAGTAAGGTCGGCGGCTCTCGGCGCGTGACCGTCCCGACGCTCCTCGCGCGCTCAGGCAATTTCAGCGAGTACGGACGCCCCATCTTCGATCCCCTGACGGGCACGCAGTTCGCCGGAAACATCATCCCGGCGGGCCGTATCTCTCAACAGGCCAGGAATATTCTGGCCCTCATCCCGCTCCCGACTCTGCCCGGCACGGTCAACAACTTCACCGCTTCGGGAAGCGAGCTCTTTAACAACGATACCTTCGATGTTCGCATTGACGACCGCATTACGAGCCGTTTCAATCTGTTCGGTCGCTACAGCTTTGCGAATTATACGCGCAACGGCCCGACCGTTTTCGGCAGCGGCGGCGGGCGCGAACTGGTCACGCTCGGCGGTTCATCAAAGGTGCGCAATCAGAGCCTCGCGGTCGGCTTCGATTACACCTTGAATGATACGACCGTCTTCGACATGCGCTTCGGGGCTTTCAAGTACAAGGTCAACGTGCTGCCCTTCGACTTCGGCTCGCAAGCATCGCAGGCGGCGGGCATCCCCGGCGTCAATCTCGACGACTTCAGTTCGGGCCTCTCCGAGTTTGAGATACAGGGGCCGGGCGATTTGGCTTTCAACGCCGGTTCGGGCTTGAATACGAACCGTTGCAACTGTCCTCTGGACCAGGACGAGAAGCAGTACCAGTTGGTCGCCAACGTCTCGAAATTAGTCGGCAACCACTCGCTCAAGTTCGGCGTGGACTTTCGCCGCGCCATCAACCTGAGAGTGCCGAGCGACGAGCATCGCTCAGGCCACTTCACCTTCAGCCCGAACCGCACGGCCAGCGCAGCGACCGGCGCAGGCGGCATCGGCCTCGCCACCTTCCTGCTCGGCGACGTGACGGGCTTCTCCAGATATGTCAGCACGTCAATTGACGCGGGCGAGCGGCAGTGGCGTCACTTCTACTACGGTCAGGATACCTGGCGTTATTCGCCGAAGCTGACCCTGGCCTACGGTCTGCGACTGGACGTGATTAACCCGCAGTCAGCGAGTGGACCGGCGAAGGCTGGCTTCCCGAACCTCGACACGGGCGAAGTCCTCGTCGCGGGAGTCGGCGGCGTGCCTCTCAACGGCGGCGTGAAGAACAGCTTGAATTTTGCCCCGCGTCTAGGCATCACCTACCAGTTGACGCAGAAGACGGTTATCCGCGCGGGTTACGGTCGCAGCTATGATATAGGCGTCTTCGGTTCGGTCTTCGGTCATACGGTAACGCAGAACCTGCCCGTCCTGGCGACGCAGCAGATCAATGCGCCGGGCCAGTTCGACCGCGTCTTTACGCTCGCGCAAGGCCCGCCCGCCTTCAACAACTTCTTCGGCCTGACGGCCCCGCCAAATCAAGGCGGCCTGCCGCTCACGTCGCTGCCCGCGAACGGTCGTTTCTTCCTCCCCGACGGAGTCCGACCGCGCGCCGTTAATTTCAAACAAAGGCTTCCTTCCGTGGATGCTTACAACGTCACGGTGCAGCACCAGTTGACGAGCGACATCTCGCTCGAAGTGGCCTATGTCGGCAACAAGGGCACGCATCTTTTCGCGGGCAATAACCCGGACGAGAACGTCAACCAACCGAGCCTCATTGGGTTCGGGACGCTTTCGAGAGACCAGCGCAAGCCCTTCTTCCGCAAATTCGGCTGGACGCAGGACGTGTTGCTCTACTGCAACTGTTCGGATAACCATTACGATGCGCTGCAAGCCAAGATTACCAAGCGCTTCACCAAAGGCTATTCAGTGTTGGCCCACTACACGTTACAACGCGCGAGGGATTACAACGACGACCGCTTTATTCCGGGGATTGATGCGAGATATGCTTATGGTCCTGAAGATTTCATCAGGACGCATAACTTCGTCCTCTCGCAGGTCGCGGAGTTGCCCTTCGGACGCGGCAGGCGATACCTGACGAACTCCTCGAAGACGCTCAACTATCTGGTCGGCGGTTGGCAGTTCAATTCCAACACCATCATCCAGAGCGGCTTGCCCTTCAACGTCCACTACGACAACGCGGGCATCAGCGACGTGGGCGATAATCGCCCCAACGTCAACGGCAGCGTGAAGATTAACGGCTCAAGAGACCAATGGTTCGACCCGAGCAACTTCTCCAAGCCAGCCGTGGGCACGCTCGGCAACCTGCCGAGAAACGCCGCGCGCGGGCCGAAGTACTGGAGAACAGATGCCTCGCTCTTCAAGAAATTCCAGTTCACAGAATCGAAGGAACTTGAGTTTCGCATAGAGTCCGTCAACATCTTCAATCACGTCAACCTGGACCTGCCGGACTCGTTCATAGGCGACCCGGCCAACCCCAGTTCCAACGCGGGCCGCATCACCTCCACCGCCTACGGCGGCAACGACCCGACGCGCAACTTCCAATTCGCTCTCAAGTTCAAGTTCTAAAAACCTTCGAGAGCCATAAACCAAAAGGGGAAGCTCGCATTGAGCTTCCCCTTTTTAATGTGAGCACGACTTACAAGATCGCGGATAGCTTATCTCTCACTCACCTTAAGGCACTCTGACCCCGCCCAGCTTGAGCACGTCGGCCCTCTTGCGTTGAGGCAGTTGCGCGTACAAATCCGTGAACGCGCCGTTGGTCCAGCCGAAGCCTATCTCGTTGGACTTGTATCCGAATTTGAGCCCGCCCTTAATCTCCGATTCGCGCCGGACGACATCGTATTTCTCGACAATCGTATTGTGCTGGATAAACTCTTTGAGAATCACCGAGAGAAAATTGGCCGTGATGCGATCCGCCTCCTCCGTGTAGCCGTTGCGGCGCAAACCCTCCACCGCAATCTGCTGCATCGGAGCCCAACCGAAGGGCGCATCCCACTGGTTGCCGCTCGTGCTCGTGCTCGTCTGCAAGCCGCCGGGGCGTTCAAACTGCTTCAAATTCTGGACCACCCGCGCCGCCCTGCGCTTGTCCGCGATGCCGACCCACAACGGATAGAAGGTCGTCACGAACGGATAATGCCGGACACGTTTGTTGACGAAATCATAGTCGTAGTAGAGACCATCCTTGTCATCCCACATCAGTTCGTTGACCTTGCGACGACGCGCGGCGGCACGCGCCAGCCAAACTTTCGCCTCGCCCCCGCGCCCCAGCGTCCTCATGATTTCCGCCGTGTCCGTCTCCATCAGGTAGAGCAGCGAATTGAGGCACACCGGGGTGTAATGAATAATATCTATATTGAACGGCCCGAAGCGATCCGAAGGGTCAAAGCCCGATTCACGCATCGAACGGTCGCCCTTGTAAAAGAGGTCCGTTAATTGGTCCTTCTCCTTGTCGTAATACTGGCCCAGGTCGTAGTCCTTGACCTCATGCGTCTTGTAATATTCCCGGACCAAATCATAATGCGTGCGCCCCTGCTCATCCCTCTCGCCCGATAAGACCTCCGGCGCGGGACCGTCGCCCAGATCGTAATAACGCGAGAGTCCGGTCTCTTTCACCAGATGCGGCCCACTGGTCCAGTAACGATAATATTTTTCGATGGCCGGAACCGTGCTGCGCAGCCATGCGGTGTCGTGTTTCCGGCGGTAGACGTTAAGAATCATCTGCGTGAGAAAGGGGGGTTGCGAGCGCGACAGAAAATAGGTCCGGTTGGCGTTGAGAATCTCGCCGTAGTTCTGTATTTGATAGATGAAGTTGTCCG
>JAXDFO010000279.1:0-9685 GCA_034665545.1 Blastocatellia bacterium | reverse complement strand
GCAGTGGCGTGATGTTGTCCAGCACCCAGAAGCCGCGCCCGTGAGTCCCGACTATCAAGTCGTTCTCATGTATGACGAGGTCGCGCATGGAGACGGGCGGCAGGTTGAGTTGCAGAGGCTGCCACTGGTCGCCGTCGTTGAAGGAGACGAAGACGCCGAGCTCCGTGCCCGCGAAGAGCAGCCCGCGACGCTGCGTGTCTTCCTTCACCGTCTGCATGTAGACGCCGCCCGGCAAGCCCTTCGTTATCCTCTGCCATGTCTTGCCCGCGTCGCGCGTGCGATAGACATAAGGCTCGTTGTCTTCCAGGCGATGACGGTCAACAGCCGCGTATGCTTCGTCAACATCGAAGTGTGAGGCGTCCATCATGACGACTTTGCTCCAGGGCGTGAGCGCGGGCGGCGTGACGTTCTGCCACGTCTTGCCGTCATCGTTCGTCAGTTGGATATAACCGTCGTCAGTGCCGACCCAGACGGTCTGCGCGCGCAGGGGCGAAGGAGCGATGGTGTAGATGACGCCGCGCCGTTTGCCCTCTTTGGCGTCTGGCGCGTCGGCTGCGGTGGCTTCATCGAGGTTCGGCGGCACGCCCGGTTCTTCGCGCGTGAGGTCAGGGCCGAGTTGCGTCCAACTCTCTCCGCCGTTCGTCGTCTTGAACAAAAATTGGTCGCTGAAGTAGAGCGCGTGCGGGTCCGCTTTCGAGAAGACGAGCGGGAGCGTCCAGGTATGGCGCGCGGGCACTGTCAACATGCGCTCCGGCGAGACGTTCTTCGTTTCGCCTGTGATGAGGTTGCAGCGCGTGACCACATCGCCGAAGAGTATTTCTGGATGCAAGGGGTCGGGCGCGGTGTAGCCCGCTTCATCGCCTGCGCAGACGGGCTTCCAGTCATGCATGGAAATTTCCGCCAGGCCACTGCGCGAAGGCACGCCGACCGAGCCGCTGTCCTGCTGCGCGCCCGTCACCCAGTAGGGAAAGCGGTTGTCAGCCGCGACATGATAAAGCTCTGCCGTCGGCTGGTTGTACCATGAACTCCAGGTCTTCGCGCCGTCGAGCGTCACGACCGCGCCCTGGTCGCTGGCGAGTATCATGCGGGAGGGGTCGTCCGGGTAAATCCAGAGTTGATGATAATCGTCGCCGCCGGGCGCGCCCTTGATGGCCGTGAAAGTCTTGCCCGCGTCCGTCGAACGATAAAGAGAAGTGTTCGAGACGTAAACCGTGTTGGCGTTCTTCGGGTCAACTGCGACCTTGCAGAAGTACCAACCGCGCCCCCAGATGCGTTTGTCTTCGGACGCGCGAATCCAGGTCGCGCCGCCGTCATCCGAGCGATACAGCCCGCCCGCCTTCGCGTCAACGATGGCATAGACTCTGCTTCGATTCGTCGGCGCGACCGCGAGACCGACGTGGCCGAGTCCTTCGCTCGGAACTCCGTTCGTCAACTGCTGCCAGTTATCGCCTCCGTCCGTGGATTTGAAAATGCCGCTACCCGGACCATACGACGGCGGGTAGATGCTCCACGGCGGGCGACGAGTGTTCCAGAGCGTTGCATAAATGGTCCTGGAATCCTGCGGATCAAACGCGAGGTCAATCGCGCCGACGTTCTCGTTCTTGAAGAGGACTTTTCGCCAACTCTTCCCGCCATCGCGCGAGCGATAAACGCCGCGCTCCGTGTTTGGTCCATAAACGTGGCCCATCGCCGCGACGAAGACGACATCCGCGTTCTTCGGGTCAACTATCACACGACCGATCTGCCGCGTGTCTTCGAGTCCCAGGTGCGTCCATGTCTTCCCCGCGTCGGTGGACCTGTACATCCCGTTGCCATAGGAAATCTGAGAGCGCATGTCTGCCTCGCCCGTGCCGACATAGACGACGTTCGGATTCGACGGCGCGACGCCGATGGCTCCTATGGACGCGATGGGCTGCGAATCGAAGATGGGCGTCCATGTCCTTCCGGCGTTCTCGGATTTCCACACGCCGCCGCCGACGGAGCCGAAGTAGAAAGTATTCGGTTGGCCCAACACGCCGGATACGGCGTTGACGCGACCGCCGCGAAACGGCCCTATCATTCTCCAGCGCAAGCCGGAAGAGACGTTGACCTCGTATGGCCTCTGGGCCATGACCGGCAGCAGTAGGCCAGCCATCAACATAGAGGCGAAACCCAACAACGCTAACGCGCGCACGACGACTCCACGAATATCTGACATAGACGGATTCTCCCTGTTCAACGAAGCATACACCACCACCGCAGAGAATGCAGAACGGGTGCCAGGCGAATTAAAAGTATGCTATAAAAAATTCTCTCTACACAAATTTCCAACAGAACAACATCAGCAGGGAGAACAAGGGGAAAAATAAATGAGAAGCTTAATCATCGCCGCACTGATTCTCGCGGCCATCCCGTTCAATAACGCGTTGGCCCAGACCAGAAGGCATAGAACGCCCGTCAGGCGCGCGCCGAGGGCCAGCGTCGAGCGAGTGCCGAAGCCCGTCGCACCGAGCAGCGCGGCGATTACGACCGCCTCCGGGCTGACATACTTGATAACTCATCACGGGCAGGGAAGACAGCCTAAAGCTGGCGAGATGGTCGTCGTACACTACACGGGCATGTTGACCAACGGCGTCAAGTTCGATAGCTCGCGCGACCGTGAAGAGCCTATCACCTTCAGGCTCGGCGTGGGCCGGGTCATCAGGGGATGGGATGAAGGCATAGCTCTATTGCACATCGGAGACCAAGCCATCCTGGTGATACCTCCGCAACTCGGCTATGGTGAGGCGGGCGACGGCGCTATCCCGCCCGGCGCGACCCTCATCTTCATAGTCGAACTGGTGGACATCAAAGAGACATCGGTCTCGCAAGTCTTCAGGGAAAATTGAGAGGTTAAGGGCGACGGCTTTTCCAGTCCACCATTGGACCAATTATGCGCCAGTATCTTTGCGGCACGAGGCGTTGAATAAGATCAAGGAGGCGCGCGTCCGGCCCGACCAGAATGCGTGTCTCGCCGCGCAGCATCCCTCTTACGATGCGGTCTGCGGCCCTGGCGGGAGTGGTCCTGGCGAGCCGCTCGAATCTCTCGGACTCCTTCTCAAGAATCGAAGGGTCAGCCGCCGCGCCGATTCTCCCGCGCCTGGCGATGCCGGTCATGATGCCGCCCGGATGCACTGTCGAGACCTGGACCGTTGTTCCTGCTAACTCGTGCCTCAAGGCTTCTGTGAATCCGCGCACGGCGAACTTGCTCGCGGCGTATGCGGCCTGTCCCGGCGGCGCGATGATGCCGAAGACGCTTGAGATGTTGACGATGATGGCCCGTTCCTGCTGCCTCAGAAGCGGAAGAAAATGCTTGACGCCGTGAACCGTTCCCCAGAAATTTATCTTCATCAGCCATTCAAGGTCCGCTATTGAGACCTCTTCGACATCTCCGAAGAGCGCGACGCCCGCATTGTTAATCACGATGTTGACGCGCCCGTGGCGTCGCAAGACTTCGCTCGCCAATTCTTCCATACGCCCGGCGTCGCCCACGTCAACCACATGCGTTGAGACCAGGACGCCCGCGCCCGCGAGGTCTCTTTCCACTTTCAACAATCCGGGCTCGTCAATATCAACTAAGGCCAGATGAACGCCCTCGCCCGCGAGGCGTTGCGCGAGCGCGTGGCCGATGCCGCCCGCCGCGCCCGTGATGACGGCCACGCTATTCTTCAGGTCGCGCATCAGGAAACCTGTCCATCCGGTTTGCTATTACTGGACCAGTCTTCTGCGGACGCGGCGCGAACCTGCGGCCTCAAACGTTTTCTCAATCGCCGCTCTTTGCGCAGCAGAAGCGGCATCGTGTATTGGGCCAGCCACATCCCTCGCAGGGCCTTGTGCGGGTCCAGCAGGTGAGTCGAAGGCGGGCGCGCGCCCGATTCCTTGAGCACTGTGCCGACGGGCAGTTCCATCTGGTCCTGTAATTTGATGAGGCGCGCGAGGAGAGTCGCGGCGGGTGTCATGAGCGGGCCGAATCCATAACGCGCCTGCGGCGTCCCTACGATGTACAAATTCTTGCAGCCGGGCAAGACGGAGCCGCCGTAGAGCAGCGCGTTGCTGCCTTCGACCGGAACGAGGCCGGGCGGGAGAAAAGGGAAGCTGAGATGAAAGCCGGTCGCGCACACGACCACGTCGAACTCGTCCGCGCTGCCGTCAACGAAGTGGACGCGCCGCCCCTCGAATTTTGAAACATCCGGGCGCGGGCGTATGCGACCGTGCTTGATGTAATGAAGCAGTTCGCTATTGAGCGTCGGGTGATGCTCGAAAATTTTATGGTCCGGTTTCGGCAACCCGTACTTCTCATACTTCCCGAAGACGACGCGCAGGAAGACTCTAAGCATCATGCGTTGCGCGAAGACCGGCATCCAGCCCGGAACCATCTCCGGCAACGGAATGCCGAAGATGGTCTTGGGCAGAAACCAGTAGCCGCGTCTCAGACTGATGTGACACGCGCGACCGACGCGCGCCGCCTCCGAAGCCACGTCGCACGCGGAGTTGCCGCCGCCTATCACGAGCACGCGCTTGCCCGCCAGTTGCTCCGCTCGCTGGTAATCCTTCGAGTGCAGATACTCGCCCGCGAAGCTGCCCGGATAGTTCGGGTAACGCTTGTCCCAGTGATGGCCGTTGCAGACGATAAGCCCCTTGTAGATTCGCTTCTCACCGCCCTCCAATTCCATCTCCCAACTCTCATCCGCGAGAGGCTTCGCCATCAACACCCTCGTGCGAAACTCTATCCCCGCGCGCAAGTCGAAGGTATCCGCATAAGAGTTGAGATAGTCCAGCATCTGCCGCGCGCTGGGAAAGTCCGGGTAATCATCCGGCATAGGAAAGTCCGCATACTCCGTGGTCTTTTTCGACGAGATGATGTGCGCGCTTTCGTAAACGCCCCCATACCAGTTCCCGCCCAGATCGTCTCTAGCCTCCAACTGCTCATAGGCAATCCCCTGCTGCCGCAACGCCCTTGCGACCGCCAGGCCCACGGGCCCAGCCCCTATCAACGCCATCTTGTGCGAACGGTCAATCATGGAAAATTTTCTATCGCAACCCTCTCAACCTTCTCCACGCGAAACCCGGCCACTTTATCATCATGCAAGATAGACCGTAGACTTTATTTCATCACCGGTTGAAATGTCATGAAGCGACATCAAACCCAAGAGGAGTCCGATAATCAAAAACTGTTACTTCGAGCCCCGCACAAAAAATCGGGGACGGATACAAGATATTGGTGCGCTCGATTTACGTGGGCTCAACATCTTGTTGGCCCATGTATTTTGTGAGCTTATCGGACGCGGGTGACGCTGTGCAGGCGGCTTCTTGAAATGATACATTGCTGGCCGCTAGTTACATTAAATGTAGGCGCGACGCGCTCGCTCTCTTCCTTAACATTTCAGAGATTTTGGTCCAATGGGAGGAATTATCAAGTCTAACAAAACGTCTCGCGGTAATTTCGCGTTGAAGCGCACGATCACAGGGTTAGGGTTATTCACCGTCCAGCCTATTCCGAAGGGCAAACGCATCATAGAGTATGTTGGTCCAATTATCAGCCGCGAAGAGATGGACAGGAAGGGCGGGAAATACATGTTCGAGATTGATGAGAAGCGCGTCATTGACGGCAGCGACCGGGGCAACATCGCGCGCTACATCAACCACTCCTGCCGCCCGAACGCGGAAGCCTTCATAACGGGTCGCCGGATATGGATATGGTCTAAGAAGAAGATAGAGGCCGGTCAGGAGATTACCATCAACTACGGCGAAGAATATCTGGACGAGCACATCAGGCCAAAGGGTTGCAAGTGCGAAAAGTGCCTGGGCGGGCGAAAGGCGCGATAGAAAAAGCGAACGGGCGCGAAGGCTTTTGGAAGCCACGCGCCCGTTCTATGTCCGGTCAATGTCCTCACCCCATCAACCGGGCGGGCGGAAAGATTCACCTTCCGCCGAGTGATTCCTATTGTAAGGCTTAAGTCTCTCTGGAGCAATCGAAAAATCATGGTCCAACTCCTATAACAACTCTTTTCACCCTCCAAAGGGCTGTCTTCCGGCCCTGACGCCCCGCAAAAAATTTTCGCGGCCCTCCATTCCCGGCGTCAGAAAAGACTTTCGGCGGCGGTGAGTTCTGTGATAGAAGTGACGCTGCCGTTTTTTAGAACGTAGAACGCCGGTGCGCCTCGCTCTCAACCGTAACCTGTCAGTTGTCTAAAGGAGATACAGATGAAAAGGGCGATTTGCAGCCTTGCTTTTGTAGCGATCATGGTCTCTCTGCTTGGGCCAACATCCTTAGCCGATGATAAGGCGGCCTTAAAACAGGAGGGCTACACCGTCTCTCTGGACCTGAAATTCATCAAGAAGAATCAGAACATACTGCAAAACGCCATCGCCCTTCTGGACTGGGGGCCCAACGGCTACGCGACGGGCTTTATCGTCGGCGACGGGTTGGTGATGACCGCTTATCACGTCGTTTCCGGCGACCTCAGCGTCTCCAAAAAAGCGATGCTCGGATTCGGGGCCAAAGACCAACTCGATGTGAAGGTCTACGTCAACGGCTGCCAGGCCACCGTCATCAAGGTGGACGAAGCGGCGGACCTGGCCCTGCTGCGCGTCTGTCAATCGCAAAAAAGATCCGCGACCCCCGCCTTTCAAACGAGCCTCAACAAGGACGAGAAACTCCTGCTCATCGCCAGGCCGCACGGCGATAAGATTGTCGGGCGCGGCCTCTTTTATGGTCCATATATGTTTCGCGGACTACAGTACTGGTCAGCGAAAATTGACGCGCGCGACGGTTATTCAGGCAGCCCCGTCTACAACGACAAGGCCGAGTTGATAGGAGTCTTCAGTGGTTACGACTGGCAAAAGAAACTGGCGGTCATCAGTCCGGGAGTCAGGGCGCAAAAGCTCCTTGATGAATACGCCGCCGCGCCAACTCCCTGAAGTTCATAGTTATCCTCGCTCATCACAACTGCGAACGCACCCTTAGCGGGCCAGCATGGCCACGCTCGCTATTGACACTCACACCCTCGCGGGCATAGCTTACCCTTGATTGTTGGTTGCTGCTCAACCTTTGGAGATCAATCATGCATACATTCGCACAGAAGTCGAAGCCGGTTCAGGATAGCAACCCGCCAGTCCTCTTGAAGCCACGGCTGCCGTTTTCCGGCAAGAGCAATCCGGCGGTGCAAAGGTCTTCACAGGCGCGCGCAGAAGAGAGCGCAACAGGCCCGGCCTCCACCGCGTCAACCCGCTTCGCGCATGATTTCAGCCAGGTTCCCTTATCTTCCAACACGCGCTCTGATGATGTGCAACAGCTTGCGCGCCAGGGCACATCGGGCGGCGGCAGTTCCCTGCCCTACCTTGACCGCATACAACGATCCTTCGGCCCCGCGCACGACCTCAGCCACGTCAAGGCACACATGGGAAGCGCGGCGACCGATTCCGCCAGGCGCATGGGGGCCGAAGCCTACGCCACAGGAAGCAGCGTGGCCTTCGGGACCGCGCCCAGCCTGCACACAGCCGCGCACGAGGCCGCACACGTCGTACAACAGCAGAACGGAGTGCAACTGCTGGGAGGCGTCGGTGAGGCTGGCGATGTCTACGAGCGAAACGCGGACGCTGTGGCCGAGAGGGTCGTGCGCGGAGAGACGGCGGCTGACCTACTGCCCGCGCCGCAAGGCTCCGGCGGTCCCGCGCAAGCCTCCGCGACGCAGCAGAAGCCTGTGCAGATGTACACGAATGTTCCCGCCGGTGCGGTCTACGACAAAATCTCTGATGACGGCAAGATGGCCGTCCTGAACCACGGGCGCAAAGGCTGGGCCGAGAGCAGCAACATCACCAACTCGAACAAGATTTTGGATGTTAACAAGTCTAAGGCGAAGATAGAGGAGGTAGCGGGCGGCGACATCTCCGTCGCACCGCCGGGAGCGGCGGCGGGCGCAGCCAAGACCACGCTCAAGCAGTTTCGCATGATGGACCGCGCCACGGGCACAGAGGTCGAACTGACGGACGACTGCGGGACGGCCTGCCAGCAGTCGCTTGGGTCCGAGGCCGCAGGCTACGAAGCCTTCGTCGGAGTCACCAAGCGCGGCACGACCGAAGAGTACACCAAGCCCTCCAAGTACGAGGCGGATGACAACGCGGCTGGCGGCCTGGTCTCCACTACCGAACGCATGTCCGGCGAAATCTACATACGCATCTTCGAGCGCGAGTTCAGCAAGACGCTGACCCGCGAGGACGCCCTCAAGGAATGGGACAAGCTGCCTGCGGATAAGAAGAAGGAGTTGAGCAAGAAGTACGGCATCAACCAGTTCGCGGCCCCGAAGGTGGGCCAGGGCGTCACCATCGGCAGCGAGCGCGACATGCCCGGCGCGAGCCAGACCGGGTATAACTTCCACTTCGGGCTGAACCTGATGTCGTCCGGCCCGGACTATATCACGCTGGAGGATTACGCCAGTTCAGGCGTCAAGTATTACTTCGACATGTACGGCCCGGAATCGAAGAGCCAGGCGTGGGCCCAAGCCCCTGGAAACACCGGCGCACTCGATGCCAAGACCACGACGATGGTGGTCCAACATCCTGAATCTCTCAACGGCATCGTCAACTCGAACGGGGTTCACTTTGAGGACGACCCGGCGGCGGCCACCGGCAAGAAGCTGCTGGACAAGGACACGAAGGTCACAATCATACGCAAGGGACAGAGTTGGATGAAGGTGGAAGTCAAGTCCGGCGCGCGCACGGGCCAATCCGGGTGGATACTCAACCAGTTCTACACGGACAACTGAGAGGCGAAGAGCAACATGGTCAACATGGATGAATTCGCCGCTCACACAACCTGCACGACGCGGCCATGCCTTGAGCAGCACGAAGGCGAGTTGATTGACGTTGAGGGAAACTACGTCTTCCCCAAACAAAAAGCCTTCGCCGTCAACAAACTGGCCCTCAAAGACGGGACCACTATCATCCTCTCGCCGCCGAAGAACGAACTGCGCAACCACTTCGCCAGCGAGAATGACAACACACGCATGCTCATCCGTGGACGAATCTTCACAGGTCCGATTCCTGACAAATACCGCATCATAGGCCGCACCCCGGAACCTTACCTGCTCGATATTGAGAAAATCGAGAAGCTCTAGCGGCCTTGCCTTCACGCGACCCTGAGACAAGCCGCCATAAGTTGGCCCAAGACCTTTAGCGATTTAACTTTCGCGTTGGGCCAATACTGCCCGGCACTTCCTCCCCTTCATCCTCCACATCAAAGCTCGCTCGCTTCTCCACGTTCCGTCTCACGCGCGGCCTCGTCTGCCAGTGCCCGATAGGTTTCTTCACCCTCATGTTAATAGGGCTATTAATGGACCAACAATTCAGACTATAATTGGACCAACAATTGGGCATGTCTTTCGCTCACCTTCCGCTGGAGATTTCACGCGTGCGGGTCGCGCCCCGCGCGTCTCTCTTTTCATGAACCAGCCCAGCCCTTTGATGGAGGAGAATTTTCGATGAGATTGGCTCGCAAACGGCTCGCGCTCCTGTGCGCGCTCAGCCTGATAACCCTCGTTTCCCTTTTCGCGTTTCGCGCTCACGCACAAAGCTTCAATGAGACCTTCGAGAGCGGGACCAAGACCAGCTACGCGGCTGCCGATGTCCTGCTCGCAAGCGGCTGGTGGAATTTCAACGACGCGCTCAT
>JAXDFO010000278.1:0-10327 GCA_034665545.1 Blastocatellia bacterium | reverse complement strand
TTCTCTATAGTAAGCGACGATGTTTCGCCTTTGTGGTGTGGTCCAACTAACAGGATGCGATCGACGAATTTGGCGATGATGTCGGCTTCGAGGTTGACGGGGTCATTGGGCCTTAAGTGGGAGAGGTTGGTGAGTTGCCAGGTTTTGGGGATGACGGCGATTTCAAAATATTGGTCTGTGAGGGCGGCGACGGTGAGGCTGATGCCTTCGACGGTGACGGAGCCTTTGAAGACCAGATAGCGGGCCATCTCTGGTGGATAGGCGATGCTGATGGTCCAGGAGCCGCCGTGCTCTGTGGCGTTGAGGAAGCGGCCCCGCGCGTCTACGTGGCCCTGTACGATGTGGCCGCCGAGGCGTGTGTTGGGAGTGACGGCGCGTTCGAGGTTGACGGGTGAACCGGCGCGAAGTTGGCCCAGCGTCGAGCGTTGGAGGGTCTCGCGCGAGCCGTCTGCGGCGAAGGAGGTGGGGCGCACGTCTATCGCCGTCAGGCAGACGCCGTTGACGGAGAGGGAATCGCCTTCGCGCGTGCCTTCGGTGACGGTGCGGGCTTCGATGATGAGACGCGCGCCCTCGCCGCGTTTCTCGATGCTGCGAATGCTACCCAGTTCTTCGATGATTCCTGTGAACATAAAACGGCTCTCTTGATGATTGCGCTGCTAATTTCTCTCTCGCTCGCGGATGGCGTTCATCATGCGCTCGAAGACATCTTCGATGGAAAGCTCTGTCGAATCGAGGACGATGGCATCATCCGCGATGGCGAGCGGAGATGTCTCGCGGGTCGAATCGCGGCGGTCGCGCTGGTTGATGTCTGCGAGCGTTTGCTCGAAGGTCGCGGCGCGGGCGCGCACTCTCTCTTCGTCATATCTGCGTTGGGCGCGCGCTTCGGGTCTCGCCGTGAGAAAGAACTTCACGTCGGCTTCCGGGAAGACGACCGTCCCGATGTCTCGCCCGTCCAGGACGACGCCGCCGCTCGCGCCCATCTCGCGCTGGCGTTGGACCAGCGTGCGGCGCACTTCCGGGATGGTCGAGATGACGGAGGCCGACTGGCTCACCTCTTCGGTGCGAATCTCTTCGGACACGTCGCGGCCATCGAGCGTCACGCGCAAAGAATCGGGATCGCCCGCGAGGTTGATACCGGCGCGAGCGACTACGGACGAGACCGCCTCCGTCTCCTTCGTGCTGACGCCCGCGCGCAGGACGGCGAGGGCCGCCGCGCGGTACATCGCGCCCGTGTCCAGATAGAGCAGGTTGAGAGTGCGCGCGATCATGCGTCCGAGCGTTGACTTGCCCGCGCCCGATGGGCCATCAATGGCGATAATCAATCGTCTTGCCATAAACAGTTCGAGTCGAGAGTCTGGAGTCAAGAACTCGCTCTTTGCTTTTGACTCATGACTCTAGACTCCAGACTCAGATGAATGTTTCAAAAACTTCGTTTGAGAGGAGCGCGCCGTGGCGCGTGAGTCTCATCAAGTCTTCGCTCAGTTCGATTAGTCCGGCGTCGCGCAGGCGTTGTAGGTCCGTGGCATACTCCGCACGCAAGTCTCTGCCGAAACGGGTTTGATATTCCTTGAGATTGATGCCGCGCAGGAGACGCAGGCCGAGGAAGATGGCTTCGGCGCGCGCGTCGCTTTCGTCCAGCGTGACCGTTTCGACGACGGGCGTGCGGCCCTCATGGACGAGGTTGATGTAACGCGCGGCGTCGCGCTCGTTGGACCAGCGAAGGCGTTGGCCGTCGTAAGAATGTGCGGAGCAGCCGAAGCCGTAAACGGGCGCGCCCATCATCCAGTACTTGGAGTTGTGGCGCGATTCGTAGCCGGGCAGGCAGAAATTTGAAATCTCGTAATGCTCATAGCCCGCCGCGCTCGTCCTCTCCAACATCAAGCGATACATCTCAGCCGCCAGGTCATCATCCGGCCCTGGCAGCGCGCCCGTCCTGATTTGATGAGCGAGCGGCGTCCCTTCGTGGACCTCCAAAAGATAAAGCGAGAGATGCTCAGGGCGAAGCGAGAGTGCCTGGTCCAGATTATTGGACCAGGCTTCGAGCGTCTGCGCGGGAAGTCCCGCGATGAGGTCGAAGCTGACGTTAGCGAACTCTTCATCACGCAGGTGACGAATCGTGTCGCGCACATCCGAGGCCGTGTGGGCGCGGCCCAGTCGTCTTAGTTCGCGGTCGTCGAAGGTCTGCGCGCCGAAGCTCGCGCGGTTGATGCCGAGGGCGCGAAACTCACGAAGCGTCTCTGGCGTAACCGTCCCCGGATTCATCTCCATCGTCACTTCCGCATCGCTCGTCACACGGAAGCGAGCGCGCACGGCTTCGAGTATCCGAGAGACCTGCGCGGGACTGAGCAAGCTCGGCGTGCCGCCGCCGAAGTAGATGGTATCAACCGTCGCGCGCGGCCCCGCCATCTCGAACGCGCCTATCTCAACCGTCAACGCGCGCACGTAAGCGTCCGCCAGTTGGCTCTCGTAGAGACCCGTGGCGAAGTCGCAGTAGGCACAGCGCGACCGGCAGAAGGGGATGTGAATGTAGACTCCTGCTTGCATCATTCTCAAAGAAAAAGATTATAGCACGCGGGTCTGCTGTGATGACTTGAGAGGGAAAGAGGCTGGACCTCTCAGTGTATTATTTTGCTTGCGGTGTATTAAATTTATATGCTGATAAATGTTGGTTATAAGTCTCCATGCCCTTTTTCTCGCGTATTTCGGCGACCTCGCTCATAACCCTCGGCGCGGCATGGAGATTGATGCATTTTGATAGAACGTAACATCACATCGGTGAACACGTGTCTTGTCATCACAATCGTCAGTACTCTTCACGTGTTCATTTGTTCGCGAACATCCAACACCAGGGAGGGACATTAAAATGAAAGATGATAAAGAAGGCACTGGATCAGGCGGCGGCTCTGGCAGCGGCGGCAGCGGCGGCGGTAGTGGCAGCGGCGGCAGCGGTGGCGGGAGCGGCTCTGGTGGCAGCGGCGGCAGCGGTGGTAGTGGCTCCGGCGGCGGCTCCGGCTCCGGCGGCGGTAGCGGCTCAGGTGGCTCCGGCGGCGGCAGTGGTTCCGGTGGTGGCAGCGGCAGCGGCGGCGGCAGTTCTTCCGGTAGCGGCTCAGGTGGTTCAGGCTCAGGTGGTAGCGGAGGCTCATCCGGTGGCGGCGGCTCGACTGGCGGCGGTAGTGGCAGCGGCTCTGGTGGCAGCGGCGGCAGCGGTAGCGGCTCGGGTGGTTCCGGCGGCGGCTCTGGCTCTGGCGGCGGCAGTGGTTCCGGTGGCGGCAGCGGCAGCGGCGGTTCCGGTGGAGGACAATAACCATTGAGCAGCGCTTGTGTGAAGATTAAAAGCAAGGCTGCTGTCTTTAACTAAAAAGGTCAAAGGCAAAAGTTGAGGCTGAAACGGCTTTTATTAAATGCTGGCTTCCCCTCACTTGTGCCTTTGACCTTTTTACTTTTTACTTTCCCTTCACTTGATACGTCGCAGGCTGCCGTCGCCGCTGATGTCGCGGCTTGAGTTGCGTGCGATGCGTTCCGCTTCGGCGAAGACGCGCAGGAAATTTTCGCCTAGTATCTTTCGTATGTCCTTCTCGCTATAGCCGCGTCGCAGCAGTTCGTAAGTAATGTTGGGAAGGTCTGACACGTCGCGCGCTCCCTCCGGCATGTCCATCGCGCCGTCGAAGTCCGCGCCCAGGCCAACGTGGTCTATGCCAGCGACCTTCACGATATAGTCTATGTGGTCCACTAATTTCGAGAGCGTGACGGGCGGCATTAAGGGATTGGCCGCGTCCAGTTTATCCTCTTCCTCCGCGCGACGCTCCGGGTCATCCTTGAAGCGTTCGTCCACCGCATCATACTGCGGCTTGAGACGCTTCGAGCGTTCATCGTTGGCCGCGCCAGCCTTTGCATCAACGAAGAGGTCGTAGAAGTTGACCTGCACGACGCCGCCGTTTTTGGCGATGCGGCGCAGGAGGTCGTCCGGTATGTTGCGCGGGTGGTCGGCCAGCGCGCGCGCGGACGAATGAGAGGCGATGATGGGCGCGCGAGTGATGTCCAGCACGTCGCTCATCGTCTTGTCCGAGACGTGCGAGACATCCACCAGCATCCCCATGCGATTCATCTCGCGCACGACTTCCTTGCCGAAATCTGTCAGCCCGTTGTGCGTCTTCTCGTCGCGCGCGGCATCCGCCCAATCGTTCGTGTTGTTCCACGTCAGCGTCATGTAGCGCACACCGAGGCGATAAAATTCGCGCAGGGTGGCGAGCGAATTCTCAATCGCGTGGCCGCCCTCTATGCCCATCAGGGCGGCGATTTTTCCGCGTCGCTTGGCCTCGCGTATGTCTGCTGCGGAATAGGCCATCATCAAATCATTCGGATGACGCTCGGCGGCTCGATAGACCGTGTCAATCATGTCGAGGGTGCGACGCGCGGCCCCGCCGTTTTTGACGTAGGTCGGCTTGATGTAGAGCGAGAAGAACTCAGCGTTGAGGCCGCCCTGCTTCATGCGCGCGAGGCTCGTGCGATAGGGCGCGGGCGGCTCACCGCCGAGGTCGTAATCGTCGTTGGTCATGGGAGTCGTGACATCGTTATGAGTGTCAATGACGATGGCCCTGCGATGAATCAGTTGAGACTTTTGCCAGAGCCGCTCGTCGCGCGTCGTCGTGCCAGCGCCGCTCGTTTGCGCCAGTGAGAGATTGACGCCGCAAGAGAAGAGCAGCATGAGGATGATGCTGGCTCGGAATAGTTGGTCCAATTCAAGAAGTTTTCTTCGCATAGTTTTTATCACTGGCCGCACGGATTGAAAGAAGCTTGAGCGTCATAGTGCAGACAAGACGGGCGCGGCGTCAAGCATCAAAGAGGGCGCGCGCACGCGAGGCCACTGTGGACATCCACATTGACCCTCGCAGGCGTTTGGCGGATGTTAGGCATGAGAGGGCCGCAGGATTTATACTGGCGAAGCGGCGGCGGGCATCCTGGGCCCAGGTAAATTTTATGTCAATCTTAATCGCTGAAGACAACGTGGCGCAGCGTCATTACCTGCGCGAGATTCTGGAACGCGAGTTCCCCACCCACGCGCCCGTCATAGAGGCCGCCGACGGCGAGGCGACAGTCGCGTTGGCCCTTGAGCACAGGCCGGAGTTGTGCGTGCTAGACATACAGATGCCGCGTCTCTCAGGGGTCAAGGCGGCGCGGGCCATCTGGCGGGCGTTCCCTTCGGCGCGCATCATTTTCTGGACGCAGTTTCCGCACGAGATTTACATCAACGAGATACGCAAGATAGTCAAGTCGGTCGAGCCGCCGCCCGCCTACGGCTTCATTCACAAGAACAATCCCGAATCGCGTTTCCTGCGTTTCGTCGCCGCCGTCCTGGAAGACGGCGCGGACATGATAGACCCGGCCTTTAAGGATTCGTTCAAGCGTCCGTTGTTGACCGAGTTTGAAGCGGAAGCTCTCTACTACCTCGCGCTCGGTCTTTCCAACTGGGCCATCGCGCGCAAGTGCAGTCTCTCCTTGCGCGGCGTCGAGAGCCGACTGGCGACGCTCTACGAAAAGCTCTTCGTCTCGATGCCGGAAGGCACGCCGCACGAAGCCTACGATAAGCTGGCCTACAACATTCGCACGCGCGCCTTCTTTGAAGCGTTGCGCCGTGGCCTCCTCAACAGCGACGAACTCGAAAACGCCTCGCACGACCTCGAAGCCTGGACCGAGCGCGACCGTAAGCGTTACATAGAAGAGCAGAAGGAACACAAAGCGAGCGGCAGCGCGAAGTAGCGTTTGAGTGTATAGAATGTTTCGTTCACCACAGAGACACAGAGAGCACAGAGTTAGCACAGAGAAGTTTGAATGTATTTCTCCGTGCGACCTCTGCGTCCTCTGTGTCTCTGTGGTGAGTTATCAACCTTCCATCCACTCATCATGAACAGAGCATTCAACAGAAGGCGTCTCTCGCTTGCGGCTCGCTGTCTGCTGAGTGTCGCACTCTGCTCTCCCTTTCTACTCTTTTCAATCACGCGCGCGACGCCGCCTCCGCCACTTCCCAACGCGAGCGGCGTCGTTAATCAGACAGAACAGAATGTGCAGCCGCCGAACCTGCACCAGTGGGGCGCGGTGACGCTCTTTCATGGTCTGCCTTCGGATCGCGTGCGGGCCGTGGCGCAAGACCTTGAGGGCGTGATGTGGTTCGGGACGGACGCGGGGCTTGCGAGGTACGACGGACGCCGCACGCAGACGATTCTCGCGGGGGGCTTGCCTGCGGGGCGCGTGCTCGCGCTTAAATTGGACCAGGACGGCGCGCTCTGGGTCGGGACCGAGGGCGGCGCGACGCGTCTCGTCGGCGGCGAGTTCAAGCCCGTCGCGGAGACCTTGGGCAAAACCATCACGGCCATCATCACGCCTGAGCGCGGGCGCGCTCTGCTGGCGAGCGAGAGCGGCGTCGTCTTCGATTGCACAGTGCGAGGTGGGGAGGACGATTCGCTCAACGTGCGCGCCCTGCCATCTCAAGCCCTGCTCAGCGCGGACGTTGACCATCCTGGTCCATTACATCTGACCGGCCTCGCCTTTAATGGAGGGACGCTCTACGCAGGCTCGCTCAGTCGCGGTCTGCTGACCATCGAAGGCGCGTCGTTCAAAGAGGTCCAGGCACGCCCGCGCGCCTACTTCGTGCAAGTCATAGAGACGGACGGGCGCGGCTCGCTCTGGCTCGGCGCGAAGGCCAAGAAGGAGGAGAGCGGCTTGTACCAGTCAAGCGACCCCGCGCGCCCCTTGAAGATGGCGATTGAGACGGGCACGGTGCTGGCGTTGCGCGCCGATGCTTCCGGCGGGATGTGGGTGGGCACGGACGGACACGGCGCATTTCATTACGAACGCAACGCGCGCCTCAAAGAACATTTCACTTTCGAGGGCACGGCGGGCGGTCTCCGCTCGGACCATATCAACGCCGTCTTCATTGATAGGGAGGATGTCATCTGGTTCGGCACGGACAAGGGCGTGTGCCGCTACGACCCGCACGCGCTGCGCGTCGAAAACATCTCCGGCGAACGCGAGAGCAACTTCGCGCGTGCCATCTATAAAATCTCCGACGGGCGCGTTCTCTGCGGCACGAATAGCGGCCTCTTCATACAGGACGAAGCGGGCAAAGCCTGGCGGCCCTTGAGCGAGTTGGCCCACAAGATTATCTACGCCATCACGGAAACGCCCGACGGTCGCCTGCTCGTCGGTTCCGCGAGCGGCCTTTACACTGCTTCGGTCAAGAACGAAACGCCCACGGGCGAACCCCGCTTCACGCGCGTCGGTCCTGAAGACTCATCGGATGATAACGCGCAGGCAAGCTCTTCCAGCGTGCGCTCCATCGCTCTCTTTCGCGGAGCAGTTTATGTCGCGGGTTTCGGTCGCGGCGTCGAACGTCTTGACAACTCAAAGCTCTCGCTCGTGTGGCCCACTGCGGACCAGAGGGACGCGCGCCTGCGCGAAGTCGTCAGCCTGCACGCGGAAGGCGCGGAGCGTTTGTGGATAGGCACGGCGGGCGCGGGCGTCTTCGTCTTCGACGGGCAGTCGGCGCAGTCGCTTCCCTCTCTCGCCGGGCTCAACGGGGCTGCCGTCTGGTCCATTGACGGCGCGTTGAATGACGCGCTCTGGCTCGCCACAGCGCGCGGGCTTTACCTTTACCAGTCTGAGCAGTTGAAGCAACTCGTGACGAACATGGACGCGCGCGGCGTCATCGCGTCTAAGTCCGGCGACGATTCCAGACAGGAAGCATGGTGCGCGACCGCCGGAGGCGGGCTGCTCAAGATTTCTCTGGACGGGCAATTCGGCCCGCTCATCTCGCGCCTCGATGCGGAGCAGGGCTTGCCCTCGCAGAGCGTCTTCGCCATCCTACAGGAACGCGCGATTGATGCTGGTCCAATTAAAGGCGCAGCAGGCGATGAATCGCTGCTCATAGGGACGACTCGCGGAGTCGCTCGTTATGAAGCGGGGACCATCCAGCCCGCCATCATGCCGACGCGGATCATCAGCAAGCGTATTCATCAACCGGAAGAACTGCGCGCGGGACTGCGTCTCGAATATCCGCAGAACAGTTTGGTTCTGGATGTCACGGCGACGAGCAGCCGCACTTTCCCGGAGCAGTTTCAATACGGCTTTTTGCTTTACGACGGCGCGGGCCGTCTCATCAAGCAGAAGCTCTCGCACGACGCGCAGTTGACGATGGAAGGATTGCGACCGGGAAAGTATCGCGTCGTCGTGCGCGCCTTCACGATGGACCTCGTCGCGTCCTCGCCCTTCTCCTTCGAGTTCGATGTCGCGGGCGCGCCGTTTCCCTGGACCACCGCCGCGCTCTCGGTCCTGCTCGCGCTCTCGCTCATCGCGCTTTTCTGGGGCTACTGGCAGAATCGCAGGATAGCGCGCACCAGCGCGGCCCTCATGGACGCCAACCATCAACTCGCGGGCGCGCGTCTCCAACTCGCCAACGAGACCGAAGCCGAACGACGGCGCATCGCCAGAGACCTGCACGACCAGACGCTCGCGGACCTCAGACACCTGCTCCTCTTGACGGACCAGTTGCCGACCAACGGCGCGCGGCTGGACCAGGAATCCACGCTCGACCCCTCCACCTTCCGCACCGAGATTGAAGCCATCTCGCAGGAGGTCCGCCGCATCTGCGAAGACTTAAGCCCTTCGGTTTTGGAGAACGTCGGGTTGACGGCGGCCCTCGAATGGGCGCTCGCCAACGCGCTGGCCCACTCCGCGCCTGACTGCAAGTTTGAATACGAGTTCTCTTGTGAAGATGACCTGGAAGAACAGATGAGCCTCGCGCCGAACGTGCAGATGCAGGTCTATCGCATCGCTCAGGAAGCCCTCAGCAATATCTGTCGCCACGCCGCCGCGAAGGTCGTTCACCTCAACGTCTCCGCCACACCCGACGGCAGTTTTCTTCTCAAGATAGAGGACGACGGGCGCGACTTTGACCCGCAGGATAAAAAGCGCAAGGGCGGGCGCGGCCTCGCCAACATACGCGCCCGCGCCAGCCTCATCGAAGCCGAAGTCAACTGGACCAGACGCGCGGGCGGCGGCACGCTCTTCACCCTGCGCAAGCCGCACGCGCTCAAGACTTCGCTGGTCCAGTAATAAGACCTCTCTCAAGTTAGAGGTCTGATACATACAACTTGACCGCCGGTCCATCTTCAGAGAGCCGGACCATCCGCTCATACTTGAGCCCTATCTTTTGCAGCACTCTGATTGAGCCTTCATTGTAAGGATTAGTGATCGCCACGATACGTTTGAGCTTGAGCACATCAAGACCATAGGCTTTCACGGCCAGCGCAGACTCCAGCGCGTAACCTCTGGACCAGAAATTTGGCAGGAAGGCGAAACCAATATCCACATCCGCCAGCGAATCTCTCTTCACCAGACCGCAGATGCCAATCGCCTGGCCGGATTCTTTCAGTTCAACCAAATACAGTCCGAAGCCGTTCGTCTGATAGCTCGCCACCGGCCCATTCAAAACATACTGGCCCGCGTCCGCGATTGTCCGCACGCCCTTGTCCCCTATGTTCTTGATGAAGGATGGCTCATTTAAAAGTTCCAGAATAAACCCGGCATCATCAATTGACAGCCGACGAAGGTTCAGCCGTTCGGTCTCAATCACATTCACTGGATATACACCTCCCCTCATCTTCTTGATGATAACGGACGCGCGTTCATCAACGGTCCCGGCGCGTGCAAACATGAAGCGCAAGCCCGCCCTAGCATACACCAGGTCTGGCATGAATTGGCCCGCCCAGTTTGCCTTCCGTGCTTTCTGCCCCTTGCCGCGACGGGTCTATTTCTGATACACAGGACATCAACCATTAGTCGCTTGAGATGAGGGGCGCGCGCGGCGCGGCGCGTGTCAGGTTTTTATCAGGGAGTCTGGTCCAGAAATAGCTTATGTCTTCATCAACTTCAAACATCGAATCGGTGATGCACGAGCGGCGCATCTTCGCGCCCTCCGAAGGCTTCTCTCAACAGGCGCACATCAATTCGATGGAAGAGTTCGAGCGGCTGCGCGCCGAAGCCTCCGCGCAGCCGGAAGAGTTCTGGGCGCGCATGGCGGAAGACGAGCTTCACTGGTTCAAGAAGTGGGACACGGTCTTGAAGTGGGAGCCGCCGCACGCCGAGTGGTTCGTCGGCGGCAAGCTTAATATTTCTTACAACTGCCTTGACCGTCACTTGCAGAACTGGCGGCGCAACAAGGCCGCCATCATCTGGGAGGGCGAGCCTGGCGAGCAGCGCACGCTCACTTACCAGCAGATGCACGGCCTCGTCTGCCGCTTCGCCAACGTGCTCAAGCGCGCGGGAGTGCAGA
>JAXDFO010000277.1:0-4647 GCA_034665545.1 Blastocatellia bacterium | reverse complement strand
TTCGTAAGCAATCTCGACTCCGACACCCGCTTTCAATGGGTGTCGATATTCCAGCGCTGTGCCGGCCGCGAGCAGTTCGATCGCGAACAAGCTTTCCGCGTTCTCAACAATGGTGCGCAGCTTCAACGCCGCCGTCATTCCCATCGAAACGTGGTCTTCTTTTCCGCCGGAAGTCGGCAAATTGTCCACGCTCGCCGGGTGCGCGAGAATCTTGGCTTCGTTCAACAACGCGACCGATGCGACGTGCGGAATCATAAAGCCGGATTGCATCCCGGCGCGCCGGGCCAGAAAGGCAGGCAGACCTTCGCTCGTGTCCGGATTGATCAGACGATCGGTGCGTCGCTCGCTGATGCTCATCAAATCCGTCAACGCGATGGCGGCATAGTCGAGCGCGAGCGCGAGCGGCGCGCCGTGAAAATTTCCGCCCGATAAGACTTCCTCCGCATCTCCTGCGAAGACGAGCGGGTTGTCAGTCGCGGAGCCCGTCTCCGTTTCGATGACCTCGCGCGCGTGCCTGAGCGCGCCGCGCACAGCGCCGTGGACCTGCGGCATGCAGCGCAGGGAGTAAGCATCCTGCACGCGCGGGTCGTTATCAAGATGAGAGCGTCTGATCTCGCTATCGTTGAGAAGCTCGCGCAGGTGCGCGGCGACTTCGAGTTGACCGGGATGCGGTCGCGCGTTGTGTATGCGTTCGTCGAAAGCGACGGGCGTGCCGCGCAGTGCTTCCAGGGTCATCGCGCCCGCCACGTCCGCGACGCGCGCCAGCCTGAGCGCGCGATGGAGAGCGAGGCCGCCGACCGCAGCCATCGCTTGCGTCCCGTTGAGCAAGGCGAGACCCTCTTTGACTTCAAGCCTGACAGGTTCCAGACCGGCGCGCTGCATGGCTTCTGCGCCGCTCAATTTCTGGTCCTGGTACATGGCTTCGCCCTCGCCTATGACCACGAGCGCGAGGTGGGCCAACGGCGCGAGGTCGCCGCTTGCTCCGACGGAACCCTTTTCGGGAATCAACGGATGAACGCCGCGCTCAAGCATCTCTATGAGAGTTTCAACGACGATGGGACGCGCGCCGCTATAGCCGAGCGCGAGGACGTTGGCGCGCAAGAGCAGCATCGCGCGCGTCTCCGTTTCGGAGAGCGGTGGGCCCACGCCGCAGGCATGGCTGCGCACAAGGTTCAGTTGCAAATCGCGCAAGTCCGTCGGCTCTATGTGTACGTCGGAGAGTTTGCCGAAACCGGTGTTGACGCCATAGACCGTGCGCCCCTCGGCGATAATCTTTTCCACGACCGAGCGCGCTCGCTCTATGCGCGCACGCGCATGCGGCGCAAGCGCGACACGCTCCTCACCACGCGCCACCGACGCCACCTCTTCGAGAGTCAAAACCTGTCCGTTGAGTTCGAGCATAAAGGAGGAGTCAGAAGTCAGGAGTCAGGAGCCAGTAGGAAAAGCATGCTAACGTTTTTATTCTGGCTTCTGGCCCCTGGCTCCTGACTTCTGAATGCTAGGTCAATGTCTTCTCCGAGAGTCTCTCTTTGTCAGGCGTTTGCGAGATGTCTATTTTTCTGAATTCGCCGGTCGCCGTGCCGGTCGTGCCGGTCGTGCGGACTCTGTGGCGCGCTTTCTTCATGCGGCGCATGTTGGCGTTGCGCGAGCGAGCGGCGGCAACGCTTCGGATGCCGGGCATGCGTGTGAAAGTGCGTAGCGAAAATTCGTGGCGCGGGAGGACTTCGCCCGTGGCTTCGCGCAGGCGCACGGTGGCGATGGCGAAAATCAAGAGGCCCGCGTTGAAGAGAACGCCGACGCCGAAGACCACTTTGCCGGGGATGACTCCGACCGCCGCGCGGTCCAGGAATTCCGCGAACTCTACGGCGGGTCGCGGGTGCAGGTAGACCTTCAGGTTCCAGGCCAGCGCGAGCAGGACGAAGAGCCACAGGTAATTTCTTCTGAGCCTGCGACCGACCGCCTCCCATTCGCTGATGGTGAAGTGCGGCGTGTTGAGGTCTGAGGCGAGATGCTCGGCCCAGTCGTTATTGACCTTGCCTTCTGGCTGGAGCAGTTGCGCGAAGTAACCAGTCTCGATGACGCGCACGCGGCTGGACCAGATTTCGTAGTAACGATAGCGGCGTGCCTCCATGAAAAGAAAAAAGGCGACCAGCACGGAGTTGATGAGAATGACGAAGTGCGGGTTGTCGTGTGAACTGAAGGCGAAGGAGAGCGTCGCGCCCGCAGTGATGACGGCCCAGTTGGTCGTCGTGTCCAGGCGATTGCGCCAGGTATTGGCGCGCTGGATTTCACCGCGATAAAAATGGACCATCGCCGTGTTGATTTCCGATGGCGTGAGCTTGCGCATGGAAGAGGCCGTGCTCGTCATGCTTGCTCGCTCCACGTTCGGAACGGTTGTCCGCTCCGTGTTCGGGACGACGGTTCTTTCCAGTTCTTCCAAAGAAGAGGCGGGAGGACGCAAGCGGCCCGAAGTGCGTTCGCCGCCTGCGAGCGGTCCGGTTCCTCTCTGGCGCGGATCAGTTTTCATCTATGTTGACCTGCTTCTCCAATGGCCTGAAGATTCTGGGCTACAGCCGCACGCGCGCGTGCCTCATCATCCATCTCGAATAATAGCACGCCCGCGCTCTCTATGTGCTTGATGGTTCGGCTCGAAAGAAAAATTCATCAACTGAAAAGATGATCCGAGACGCGCTCTTGGGCCTTGCTTGACAGCCTTCAAGCCTAGCCCCTATATTTGAACTTTGCGTCTTGAGGCGCAGGTTTGACTATGATGCCGGATGGCGCGGAAACGCAATCGCCCGATGCGCGATGGATGCAGGAAGCCCTTGAGGCGGCGTTGGAAGCGCAGGCGCGCGGCGAAGTCCCGGTCGGCGCAGTCGTCCTGATTCAGGACCAGATAATCGCGCGCGCCGGAAATCGCACGCGCACGGATTGCGACCCGACCGCCCACGCGGAAATCGTCGCGCTCCGCGAGGCCGCCCGCCAGCTTGGCAACTACAGGCTCACGGACGCCACAGTTTATTCGACCATCGAGCCGTGCGCGATGTGCGCGGGCGCGCTCATCCAGGCGCGAGTCAAGCGGCTCGTCTACGGCGCGAGGGACGAACGCGCGGGCGCAGTCGAATCACAGTTTCGCCTCTGCGAAGCAAGCTCTTTGAACCATCAGATAGCCGTCACCTCCGGCGTGCTCGAACCACAATGCCGCACCCTCATGCAACATTTTTTCCGAGCGCGACGGAGGCTGAAAAGCAAGTATGAAGTCGGCAGCGCGAATGATGAGAGATGAGCTATTCAACCGTTCAATAGCTCATCTCTCATCATTCATCAAGAACGCCTTCCGCCTTGCTCTCGGAGAGGTCGCATAGTGGCTTAGTGCACCGGTCTCGAAAACCGGAGTGGGGGTAACTCCACCGTGGGTTCAAATCCCACCCTCTCCGCCACATTTCTTTCAACTTCAACCCTTTAGGGGGTTGGCGCTTTCTTTACCCCTCATGCGCCCTGCGCTACTTGGCGTAAAGTTGGCGTACCCAAAATCAAGAGCTTACCTTTTTCCAGGCTGTTTACGGCGTCCCTCAGTCTTTGCGGAACGCCGTGCGCGTAGCCACGCGTGACTTTGGTGTTGCGCGTGTCGCCCGGCGTGGTCGAGTGGCCCAGCCAATCAGCGATATCATACTCGTGAACATTCGCCGCCCTGAGCCTCGTGGCGAAGGTGTGCCGGAGATCGTGAAAGTGGAAATCGCTGATCCCGGCAGCTTTGACTGCCTGCTCGAAACAGACCATCAACTGACGACGTTTCCTCCCCGTGCGCTTCGAGTCAAAGATGCGCTCTTCATCGGGTGCGTCTTGCCGCAGGTGCTTCAGGATTTCGAGCGCCCGGACAGTCAGAGGTATAAGACGCGGTTTATCGTTCTTGGTTTTCATGACGAAGATGTGCTGGGCAATCTGATCCACGTCTGCCCAATGAGCATTAAGTAGTTCACCCAGCCTCATCCCCACCTCTAGATCTAACTCAGCGAGCGCAACCAAGTGTTCGCCGTACACAGCCAGAGCCTTCATCAGTCGCTCCTCTTCATCGTCCGAATACTGATTCAAGTAGCGTTGTCTGGGCTCGGGCTCTCGGAGGCGTTTGACTCTCGACATCGGGTTGCTGTCGATGATGCCGTTCTCAAAGGCCATCGAGAGAACCCGCGAGAGCACCTGAAGATAACGGTTGACCGTGCTCGGAGAGAACGGACGCTTGAACTTACTGTCTGACTTGCGCAGTTCGCTCTTGAATTTCTCAATGAGCATCGGCGTGATGTCTCTTATCACCCGAACGCCAAAGAATTCCTTGAGCCTCACCGCTCTCTGCTGATCGTCTTTGTAGCTCCGTTTGTTCTCGCGCGCCCACGGCCCGAATACGTTATCTACAAAGTCTGAGAAGCGCGTGACGGCGACGCCTTATTGTATTTCCTGTCAAAGATGGCTTGTCGGATTTGCGTCTCCACCTGCTCGGCCTGTTTCCTGATCCTCGCCTCCGGTATGGCCTCTTTGACGTACTGACCGCGAAGAGAGAACTCGACAACCCAAGTGCCGCGCTCCCAGTTCGAATCGCCGGGTTTAATTCGTTTACCGTTGAAGCGTTTATAGACTGCCATACATCCTCCT
>JAXDFO010000276.1:0-12483 GCA_034665545.1 Blastocatellia bacterium | reverse complement strand
TTCCCGTCGCAGTCTCGAAAGCATCCAGCCGGTACTCTACCTGTTGCCTGTGCGACTGGACCAGCAACTCGCTCCCGTCAAGAGAGAACCCGGCCCACGCTGTGTTATTCCAGTCTAACCCAAGCTTGTAGACCAACTGTTCCCCGCGCAAGTCCCACAGTTCGACCCGGCCAGCCGTGGCGCGTGCGACGCTTCTTCCGTCGGGCGACAGGGCCAGTATAGGGGTTAATTTATAATCGCCCTCCGGCAGAAAAATTCTCTTTTCTCCCTCCCGCAAAGCGAGCCAGGCGGCGGCTTCAATTCGATTCTCGCGCGACTCCAAGACCGTCCTGTCCTCTTCACGATTCGCGCGCGAGGTTCCGACTTTCTCCCAGAGGGCCGCGCCGAGGCAGACGGCCATCTCCAGGTCATCCACTCTCAACGCGGGCCGCTTGAGTTCTCGTTCGAGCGCGTGGCGCACGTAAGGGATGCGGCAACTGCCGCCGACGAGCAGGATGCGCGCGACCTCTTCCCATTCGATGCGCGCCTCGCTGACCAGTCGGCGGCAGATGTCGCAGGTCTCTGCTATGAGAGGCGCGATCATTCGTTCAAACTCCGCGCGCGTCAGCGTGTACTCATCGAGCGGCGCATAGGGAAAGGTTAGAGTCTGTTCCTCATCTTCGCTCAGGTGATGTTTTAATTCGCGGCACTCGTCGGCCACGAACAGGCGCGCGCGCAATCTGCTCAGCCGCGACTCGTCGCCAACCGTTTCCTGGCCGGTCAGGATATCGCGCAACGCGCTGCTGCATCGCGCGAGCAGGTCTTCAAAAATTTTTCTATCGAAATCTATCCCGCCGAGACGGTCGTGACCGACGGAGAGGCCGAGCGATTCGTATGCGTCGCCCTCTTTCCTGATGAGCGCGGCATCGAACGTGCCGCCTCCCAGGTCATAGACCAGTATGGTCTCGCCGTCGTGGCTCTGGCCGCTCTGCGAGGCATGATAGACGGCTGCCGCGACGGGCTCGTCAAGGAGCAGGACGGACGCGAAGCCTGCGGCCCGGCCCGCCTCAATCATCAATTCTCTTTTGCCCTTCTGGTAGTTCGCGGGCACTGTGATGACGGCCCCGGAAAACGATTGACCGTCGGGCGACTGCGCGTCAGCCTCGCTCTTGAGCCTGCGCAGAAGTTCCGTCACTAACTCTTCCGGTAAAAATTCCCCGTCACCGATGGTGTAAGGCGTGCTGCTCCCGAACTCGCGTTTGAACTCGCGGCGATATCTGGAAGGGTCAAGCTGTCGCTTGTTCTCTGCGGCCTTTCCCACGAGCATCTTGCCGCTTTTATCCAGGTACGCGCTCGACGGCATCGAAGTGATGTTCGCCCCGAACTTGACGGGCGTCAGGACGCCGTACTTGATGAAGGCCGCGCTCGAAAAACAAGTCCCGAAATCTATGCCCAACCACATCATGACACCTCAACACGAAAGGATTTCTCCCCTCACCCTTCATGCTGCTTTACGGTTCAAACTAATTATCGTAAGTGTAAAGAATGACTTCCTGCGGGCGCACCAGTTGACCGTTGAAGAGATAGCCGGGCCTCACGGTGTCGCACACCACGTTGTCCTGCGAAGGGTCTTCGGTGGGTTGCGTCTCAATGATTTGCTGTCGCTCTTCGTCGAAAGGCCCCGCCGCTTCCAGGGCCGTGAGGCCCTCTTTTTGCAGAAGCTGTCCGAGCTTTCTATACAAGCCTTCGAGAACGCTGGCGGGCGATGCTATCTCGCCTGACTTGGCGAGCAAGACCCAGTCGCGCAGTTTAATCAACTCCTTCGCCGCAGAGGATATTTCCGGACCAGCCGCAGGCTGAGACACCGGCGCGGCCTGCGTCAAAGGCAACGCCGTTGGGCCCACCTCCCGCGCGCGCTCATCTTCCACAGCCGCGCTCTCATCTCTCATAGCATTACTCTCATCATCTACAACAGCTTTACTCTCATGCTCTTCATCCTGTCGCGTGGCCGCGCGAACGGCAAGGCGTTCGAGCAACAGGACGGTAGAGCTTAAGATTGCCTTCAAGTCGCCGGGCGCGCTCCTCGAACGTTCAGCGAGGCCGCTCAACTTGAGCGCGCTCGCCTCTATGCGCAGGGCCAGTTCCTCTTCCTCTCGACGGTCGCCGAGCCAGGGAAACAGTCTCAGGAGAAATTCATACATAGCGGAGACCCCCAACAATATTTTCCATCTTCCTCGCAGCCGGAAACAAGAGGCGCGCGTGCCTCACAGGTACATGTAATGCTTGACCATCTTGGCGTGATAGAGCAGTCGTTCGTATGAGCGCGCGAGCACGTTCGTGGCATCAATCGTCTCACGATTGACGGGGCTGAAATCGTTGGCCTTGCGCTGCCAGTGCTCCAATTTTTCCTGCGCGGCTTGCACTATCTCCGAAGCCGTGGCCCGTTCGCCCAGGCCCAGCCGCTCGCCTATGGACGAGCCATACTCGCCCGTCACTTCAAGAAGCTGCTGCACTTCGGACGCATCGAATTCCAGTTTCCCCTCGTAGTGGCTTCGCAGAATTCTCAACTCGTGAAAAGCATGCTCGTCAGTCTCAAGCTCATCGAACCGCGCCGCGACATCCTCCGTGATATCGCGTTCCTGGCCCTTTAATCGCCGCCTTTCCTGAAAGCACGCGCCCTCAATCTGCCGCAGCACAGTGCCCAGCTTAATCAGCAAAGCCCTGTTGCCGAAGTGAGAGATTACCAGGTCCAGTAATTGCGGAACGCCGCTGCGCCGGAACAACTCTTCGGCCAGCCGCTCTCGCGCATCGAAGCCTTCACGAATCAATTTGATAGAGAGGTCCACACCGTAACGTCCGAGCTTATCAAGCACCGCCTGACGATGAACCGGGCTGATGTCAATGTCAGGATGCTCGCGCGCGAACCTGTGGACGTTGCGAATGAGACGCTCGAATCTTTCGATGGGAAGCCCTGCCAGTCGTCTTAAAGTCTCGAACTCATCGGGCGCGAGGGTTTGCGCTCCGAGGCCCAGCAGACCTGAGACGGGATAGATGGTATAGAAGAGCCTGCGCACCTGCGCGTCTTCACGCAAGCGCGTGGCGATGGTCTCGCCAGCCGCGAGCGGGTCGGGCTTGTCGGGCCAGTAGAAATCAATTTTGGTGAGGACGCCGATGGCGTTGATGGGCGTCGGCTGTCCGATGGCCGCGCCCTGAAAATGCTCCACGATGGTCTTCTCTTCCATGTGCAGGCTCTGGCTGAAGAGGTAGAGGACCGCGTCCGCGTTCGATGCCTCGGACTGCGTCACTTCGGTCAACTCTTGGCCGTGAAGCTTGATGAAATCTATAGTGTTCTGCGAGTCGTCCTTGTAGAAGGAGGCGAGGCCCGGCGTGTCAATCAGGTTAAAGGTCTTGAGCATCGGGTTCGGATGGAAGACCTCTATGAATTTGATGCTGAGCAGATAATCCAGATTCTCGTTTGCGCGCAGGGTCAACGCTTCGAGTTCCTTGAAGGACTTGCTCTCCGGCGGCCTCTCGTTTTTATAGTGGACCATTAAAGAGGAGGACGCGCCCCACTTGAGCCAGTTGACATTGAAGGTCGCCTCGACCGTTCCGGTCGCCACCAGCAGTTCACCGAGCAGCGCGTTCATCGCCGTTGACTTTCCGGCCTTGATGAAACCGACAATCGCCACGCGCATGGGTTGGTCCAGCCGCTCGCTGCACTCTCGCAGCACATCATGAAGCGGCTTCAAGGAGGCGTGAGGCGCGCACAACGCCTGTGTCTCCTTGAAGACCTTCTGCACCTTCTCGCGTAGCTTTAACTCACTCATCTGCCCACCATGCGGATTCGTCTGCGGCGGCAGTTTCCGCGACCGGGCCATCAGATGCGAGGACGGCGACGGTGGTCGCCGCCTGCGTGGTCGTGCTCGTCTGCGAGGCGACTTGCGGGACGACTATCAAAGCCATCTCGTTCATCTCATTTTGAATTCCCTCAAGCTGCTCTAAGAGCCTCTTGAGTTCTGTGGCCCTCTGGTCAGCCTGGGCCTGCGTCAGCTTGCGCGCCTCCTGCACGGATTGAAGCGTGCGCTCGCCTGTCTTCATCTCGCGCCGAATCTGGTTCAACAGTTCATCCTGCATGTGCCGGTCCAGCTTCGTCATGGTCTTTGTCAAATCTTTGGCGCAGAGGGCTTTCATCTCTTCGAGGTAAGGCATGATGTGTTCGGAGATTTTGCGGCGGGCCATCGTGTGGTCCTTTTCCTGGACCTGCGTTAAGCCTTGACGGAGGCCGGAGGTCGCGCCGCCGATGCTGCCCAGCGCGCCGCCAATCATCCCGCCTATGTACGCGCCGGGTATCGCGCCGACGCCGCCGAAAATGGCCCCCACGACTCCGCCGACGGCTCCCCCGATAATCGTGCCCAGAGTGCCCCCGGCGGTCCCGTTAAAGGTGGCGGTCCTCGTCACCTCAAGGGCTTTGGCCCACCAGCCCGTGCGCTTAATCTCTACGTGCTGCGCTGGCAGGTTCGCTTTCTGCAAGGCGAGCGGAGCCACCTCGAAGGGGTTGAGGTTAAGACCCGAAGCGGCTTCGACCTTCGCTTGCAGTTCCGCAGCTTCAAGGCTCAACTGCTTGCCCGTATCCGTCAGCAGGGCGTCAATGTCAACTTCCAACAGGCCCGCTATCTGCTCCGGATTCTGGACCAGCCGCGCATCGTCCATGTAGGTGTTGGCCTCGCGGCGAATCTCTCGAAAGCCTTCCTCGAAGCGACCGAGCACGCTGCTGTGAACGTCGTTCAGCCCGTAGTTCAACTGCTTGCGCCAGACCGCATCATTCTCAAGCAGAGCTTGATGATGCGCGCGCGCCTGGCGAAACTGCGCTTCCAGGTCGTCCAGTTCCTTCTTGTTCAATTGCTGACAGGCTTCCCACTCGATTTGAATCGGCCCCTTCATCTCGGCGACGGACGCGCCGAGTTCGCCGAGCGCGCGCGTCAACAGAATATTGCCTCGCTGTTCTGTCAGTAATTTCCAGAGCGTGTCTTCAAAAGCCTTGAAGTTGCTATCGAGCAAATCTTCCGGGTCGCCGGATGTGAGATAGTCTAGCTTGTTAAGGCTTGAGACGGGAACGATGTTGATGGAGTCGCCGGGCTTGCCCAGGACTTGGGCCAACTTTTCGCGGTTGCTCTCGATGATTTCCGGGTAATCGGTCTTCTCATCAATCTTGGTCAAGACGTAAATGATGTTCTGACAATAACGCGCGATCTTGTCCGTCAAAAATTTCAACTCGACATCGGAGAGCGGCGTGTGCGCGTCGCTGACGAAGATGATGACGTCGGCGTTCGGGATGTAGGCGTAAGTAATCTCCGTGTGCTGTATGTTGATGCTGCCGATGCCGGGAGTGTCCGCGATGATGAGACCTTCACGGAGTTTCTCGTTGGGAGATTCGATAATCAACATGCGCGCCTCTTGCTTGTTGCCACGGTTCTGCTGTTCGGTGACATACTGCGGAATTTCCGCGCGCGTGATGGTCTTGGATTTCCCTTCGCCCTGCGTGCCGAGGATAACGTTAATCCTCTCCTGCGGGCCGTAGGCGATGGTTGAGACGAGGTTGGTCGTGATGTCAACTTCGACGGGGAAGAGTCCTGGCTCTTCCAGCAGTGCGTTAATCAGACTCGACTTGCCCTGTTTGAATTCGCCGCACACGACCACTATCAACTTGCCCTGCGAGAGATGCTGCGCCGCTTCATCAAGACGACGCTTGACATCCTTCTGCTTGTAGGTCTGTGCGAAAGAGATGGTGGATTGAATGAGGTTCAGTAGACGTTGCTTGTGTTGTTGATAAGTATCCATCTTGGGAGGACTCCTGTGTTTGCATGATAGCTATCGAATGACTTGTTAAGTTCTGCGAGGATTCAAGAGCCCGCGACCGCCGCGCGGGTCAGGAAGTGCTGGAAGAATTTGGGACCGAGCGCGCGATAGTAAGGCTCAAGCGACGGCTCCAGGAGGGTCCGCAACCGTTGTCCGAAACGGGCGTCCCACTCCGCGCTCGTCTTTTCGCCGCACGAGAGGGTCTCGAACATCTCGTCGTACATCGTCAACAGTTGCTCGCGCAGTTCTTCATACTGGCCCACCGTCATCTGCGCCACCGCCGCGTGCGGGAAGAGGCCCGCTTGAGATTCCCAGTCGCCTTCGGGCCAAGGGTTGCGAAAACGCAAATTCAGATATTCGACCGGAACCTGATTGGGCCAACTGAGGGTGACGATGGCGAACGGCGGGTAAAGAATCGTCTCCTTGCGCTCCTTGCTCTGCGCGAAGCCGTAGAAAGAAAGCTTGACGTAGACCTTGCCATCCTTCATCAGTGGGATGGGCCAACCGACGCCAGCCTCCTGCGGAATGAGTTGGCGAAAGATAGGCGTCTTGCGAATCTCCTTCATCATGTGCCCGGTCTTGCTCTCCATCTGTTTCCTCCTTCAAGAAAGGCTTTCACGTCTTCGTGCGACTTCGTCAAGGTCCGGGCTATGCAGCCGTTTGAACATGGGTCGAGACCGCGTAATAGTCGCTCCCAGACCAGGCGTTCATAAAATCATCCGCCGTGACCATCATCCCTTTGCCGTCAGGATGGCCGGGGTCGTTGAGCACGACCATCGGATGCGCGGGGTCCGTGCGGTCAATGCCGATGACTTCAACGGCGTGGTCCGCATGCTGGCCCGGAATGCCGAAGCTATCAATCAAGGGCGTGTCCGGATGAACATTCCAGGGCGACCAGATTTCCGCAGAATCCACGCCGACGATGACCTTCTGGCCGTGGTCCAATTTATCCGCCAACTGTTCGAGCGTGCATTCGTACTCGCGCTCGACGGGGATGCCGTGGGCCTCCAGCAAATCGCCTACGTGCTCAAGAGGCGTGCCGCCGCCCGGCGTGTACCAACCATGGTCAATCGCTTCCTGCCGCAAGGCGTCCTCCGAAAAATCCATCCCGGTCAGACTGTCAAGCACGAACTCCTGCGAAGCGATGGCGCAAGTATCATCATGCGTCTGTTGATGCCAGTGCTCCATTTCATCAGCAGGGTCTCCGTCAACTAAAGGGCCAGCGTGGTGAGGGTCGAAGTTGTCATGTTGAGCGAAGATGTCATCGGTGCCGGGATACGGGCTTGGGGTATGGTATCCGTGGTCCGGGAAATGGAATTCATCGGGGACCGTTTGTGGAACAGCGTGCGGTTCCGCGCCGGGAGCTAAGCTCGCGTCCGGTCCCGGCACAGGATGCGCATCATCTATTCTCAACACGAAGTCCGCGACGCCGTCGCCGTTCGTGTCCTGATGCACGAACATCGCGTCCGGCGTTCCGTCGCCGTCCGTGTCAACGTGCTCTACGACGGCATTGCCATTATCATTCTGGACCTGCATCGCATCCGCCGCGCCGTCATGATCCACGTCGAACGTTTCGATGACGCTCTCACGCGCGCCGTCTCCGTCCAGGTCAACAAACTGCGTATGATTAAGCTGGTCCTCTAATTGAAAGAGTTGGTCGTTGAGTTGGTCGAAAGGCATGTCGGGCGTGAATTCCAGGTGAGGCCCGGCGGGGTCCGACATGGGCACATCATAGGGGTAGTCGTAGATGTGCGCATCCGGGGCCGCGTCCAGCCCCGCGTCGTGCGCGGGAGAATCGCCGTCGGGCACTGCGCCGCCGTCCCAATCGGTCCAGTAATCATTCATGGCTGCCTTCTCCTTGAGGGGTGAACATCGTTTCGATTCGTTCAGCAGAGAGAGAGCGCGTGTCAGAGAGCTTGACGGTCAAGCCATTGTCGAAGTTGAGAACGCCTGTTGATTAATGCTCGAATAACTTTTTGATGGCGGTCAACAAATCCGCGAGTTGCTGTGCAGTATAACCGCCGCCGCTCGCGTCAACTTTTTTTCCGGTTCCTGTGGCGACCGTAATCGCGCCCGCTTGCGTGAAATGACAATCCTTAAATTCAAAATATGGAAGCACGGTGATGTAATCTCCGAAAGAGGCGCGCGAATAAACCCCACGGCATCCGATTAAAGTGCAGACCTTCGCGTTGCCGGTCAACAAAGTGTTATCGAAGAGGCCCAGAATTTTTTCATCCGATGCGACCGAACAGACCTCTCGCGCATTCGTGAGCTTGTAAGATGGGATGTACGGGTGAACATAAAAATTACTGCCCAGCGCGCTCGCTTGCAATAGCTTGAGAATGGCCTCCTCCGCGTTGAACGTCGCCACAATCTTTCGCGGCTCCGGCGAGATCATTCGCGGCTCCGGCAAGCTCGTTGACGCCTCGTTATTGCCGCTTTGTTTGACCTCGCATCCGGCTGCTATGTTCCAATCGCCGCCCGCGTTATCCGTCAACTGGCAGCCCCTGACCGTCGCCCCCCCGCCCTTGTGAACATAGATGCCATACAATGCGTTGCCCTTTATACGAGACTCACGAACCTCCAGTTTGCCGCCGTCTCTAGCCTCAATCCCGGACAGCTTGTTATAGAAGAGTTCGCAATCGCGCAACTCTCCGAGACCGTTGGAGTGGACCAGCACGCCCGCGATGCCGTGATGTATTTTGCAGTGTTTGAGGAGCGGGCTGCTGCCGTTGCAAATTTCCACGTTGGAGAATCCGTTCTCGAAGATGTCGCAATCTTCGACCGTGCCGCCCGCGCCGTGATTGAAGAGCAGGCCGACCTCCTTGCCGCTATGTATCGCGCAGGATTTTAACGTCGGGCGCGCCGCCGTGGAGACGACATTGACGCACGAGTTCGAGTCGGAACGAATGTCGCATTCGATCAATTGCAGTTCGCCTTCAGGAATGTCAACGGCGTAATGCTTGAGATTGTTCAAGGCGGCGCGACTGTGCAGAGTCAGGCCGCGCACGGTGGCCCGCTTCGTCTTCATGGTGATGCATGGAGCATCGTAGGTCTCTATAGCGATTCTATCAACGCGCCCCTCACCAATGATGTCCAGTTGCTTATCGAGCACGAGACCCTCTCGATAAGTGCCAGGCTGGACCAGGATTTTAGAGCCGGGCCGGGCCTCGCGTACGGCATCGGCGAGGCTCGTATATTGGCCGCTCCCGAAGAGGTCAACGACGATGGTCGCGGGAACTTCAGGCTCCTTCGGAATCTTCGTCTCCTCGCTCTTGAGGCTGCCCGCTTTGCGGGTTTTTGGACCTTTAATCTCAACGGCTGTTTGTGAGCTATCCTTACTACTCTTCTTCTCGCGCGTCTTAATTTCGGTTTTCGTCGCGCCGCTTTTATGAGGACCGATCACTGTGCCTATCGCCTGGCCCACAAGCTTAACGGTGTCAGGTATCGCCGCGTCCTCTTTCTTCTTCGTCTTTTCCGCAGGCTTCTTTTCCGCCTTGACGGCTTCCGCCTCCGCGTAGACCGCCGCGCCCAGACAGACAGCCAACTCCGGGTCATCAACACGGACCACCGGCCTCTTGAGCGCGTCCGTCACGGCCTCACGCACATAAGGGATGCGGCAACTGCCGCCGACCAGGAGAACGCGGCTGACCTGCCCCCATTCCAAACTCGCCTTCTCGACCAACTGCCTGCACAGCTTGCAGGTATCTTCAATCATCGGCGCGATCATCCGGTTAAACTCTTCGCGGGCCATGATGAAGAACTCGTCCGGCGCGGCCTCCCGCAAGGGAATAGGCTCCTCGACCTCATCCTCTTCCGTCAGACGATGCTTGATGTCGCGGCAGAAATCGTTGACGATCAGACGCGCCGCCATCCCCGTTTTGTCTTTGAGCTTGAGCACGGATTGCAGAGACTCGCCGCAGCTATTGAGCAGCTTGTTGAAGATGAGGCGGTCGAAATCAACTCCGCCGCAACGCGCGCCGACGGGAGTCGCCAGCGAGACGTACGCGCTGCCCTTCTTCTGAATGAGCGCGGCATCGAATGTTCCGCCGCCGAGGTCATAGACGAGGATGATCTCTTCATCCTTAATCGCGCCGTTACGCGAAGCGAAGTAGGTCGCCGCCGCGACAGGCTCAGGCAGCAGCTTGATGCGTGTGAAGCCTGCGGCCGCCGCCGCCTGACGCATCAACTCGCGTTTGTTCTTAGGGTAATTGGCGGGCACTGTAATCACTGCCGCGTCGAGCGTCGCGCCGTTGACCGACTGCTCCTGCGCTTCCCTCTTCAGCTTGCGCAGCACCTCCGTCACGAACTGCTCAGGCAGCAACTCGCAGCCGCCCATCTGGTAAGGAACCTTGATGCCCAGGTCCAGTTTGAACTCGCGCTTATAGCGAGTAGGGTCGCGGCGGCGCAGGTTCTCCGCCGTCTGGCCCACGACTAGATTGTCCGCGTCTTTGACAAACACGCTGGAAGGCAGTGAGGTCAGGTTAGCTCCCATCTTGACCGGCATCGGGATGCCGTCCTTGATGAGCGCCGCGCTGGATAAGCTCGTTCCGAAATCAATCCCCAGCCACATCTTCTATGCCCCTATCTTGAAACTCAAAACAAACGGTGCGCAGGCCATCCTGTTTCCATGCGTCTCAACAATCAGGGTGGAACTCAATGCACGAGCGACCGCTCTCTCAACAAGACGCTGTGACCGGCAGGTGAAGCATGAGCGTAAACTATAGCAGTAAGAGACTACCCTGGAATTGCAGCGCGTTCGCGCTCAAGACGCAATAGAGGACCAGAAATGGAGCCGCTCTCAAAAGCAGACGGAGGTTAATCCACTCATGCCTTGATGTCAACGATATTTCGACAACCCGCTCGCAGCCTTCTCACAGGCTTCCTTTTTCTTCGGCCTCTGGTTTAACCTGTAAGGACTTCAGAGAGCAAGGAGGTGCAAGCCAATGGACGCCAGCCCATCCGCCATCGAATGTCGCCGCAAGTTCCTGCGCGTCTTCCCCAAAGGATTCCAGGACCAGAAATATATCAGTTGGGAAAGAGGCTACAAGTGGGAAGCGCACGAGCAGTGGAACGAGACGCTCAATCGCGCCACTTATCGCGCGCTCCTCAAGGACGAAGAGTATGCGGAAATCGCCGCGCGCGCCGTGCGGCTGGAATCACGCACCAACCTTCTCTTCTCATTTGAAAAGATGGCCCTGCGCGACGCCGTCAAGCCTCTTGAGGGCGCGCGGTCCTTCGCGCAGGGGCTTTACGATTTCATCTACGGCGCGGGGAGCGCGCAGAAAAAGTTCGAGCGTTGGTGCGAGACGGTCGCCGGGTTGCCGCGCAAACAGACGCGAGTCCTGACCTGGCCCATCGTCACCGTCTTCGGCTTCATCGCGCAGCCGGACGCGCACATCTTCCTCAAACCGAATGTTACACGCACAGCCGCGCGCGAGTACGGTTACGAGTTCTCCTACAAGTCCAGGCCCAACTGGGAGACCTACGCCAGCCTGCTCGGATTCGCGGACCAGATACGGCGCGACCATCCGGACCTGAAGCCGCGCGACCTGATAGACATCCAATCCTTCATCTGGGTGCAGGGGTCAGACGAGTATGAAGAGTGAACGCCGCTTCTCTGAATCGCGCTGAGACGCCGGGCCGGGAAACGTGTAAAATAGTGCGCGAGGGATGCCGCCTCTCATTAGCATAACGGAGCGGCTCTCAGACGGGCCGGAGAATGATTCATCATGGCTACAGTTTTGAGTCCGCCGGAGGAGCGCATACTCCTGCAAGACGTTAGCTGGGAGACCTATCAGAGCTTGCTTGTTGACCAGCGTGACAGGAGTGTGCCCCGCCTGTCCTATGATGGAGGGCTGCTGGAAATCATGAGTCCGTCCGGCGAACATGAGGAAGTCAACGACCGCTTCAAATATTTGGTCCTGGCGATAGCCGAAGAGTTGGACCTGGACCTTCGCACCTTCGGCTCCAAGACATTCAAGCGCGCGGACCTGGCTAAAGGTTTCGAGCCTGACTCCTGTTTCTACATACAGAACCTTGCGGGCATCTCCGATACGATTGACCCGGACCTCTCGCTTCATCCGCCCCCGGATATCGTCGTCGAGATTGACCTCACGCATCCCTCGCTCGATAAATTCCCCATCTACGCACAGACGGGCGTCCCGGAAGTCTGGATATATAGCGGCCAGCGAGTCTTCATACATCTCTTGCATGAAGGCGTCTACAAAGAGTCTGAAACGAGCAAGGCTTTGAAGGGCGTGACGGCCACCGACCTGACCCGCTTCATCAACGAAGCCCCGCAGATGAAACTGCGAGAATGGCTTCGCTCTGTGCGCCACTGGGCCCGTTCCCTCTAAGCAATAACCAACTCGTCAAGTTCGTAAAAGTCGTGTTTTCAGAATTAACTTCCCTCTACCATAATTTCCTAAAGCTTATCATCTCTCTTCTACAATTTAGCTTCCTGTGAAACCGTGTGAAAGTGGTCTCCTCTTTAGCTATCTCTTTATACGCCTGGGGGCATTTTTATGCGTAGAGGCTCTCCAAGTCGGCAATATCAATCTTGAAACTATCTTAAAATTATCTTGACATTATATGGTTTTCCCAATATCGTCCCGCAGATTAACCGGAGGTATGAATGCGAGACCT
>JAXDFO010000275.1:0-11578 GCA_034665545.1 Blastocatellia bacterium | reverse complement strand
AAAGTTTCGCCCGCGAATTTGCCCGTGTGCGCCGCGCCATAACTGCGCAGGACTTTCGGCGTGTCGTATTCGGGGTCGAAGCTGATGCTCAGTAGATGCGTCCTCTCGTAGAGCGCGGGCGTCTTCTCCAACTCTTTATCAATCACGGCGAAGTTGTTACTCATCAGCGTGCAGTATTCCGGGAGCGGGCAGCGCGTGTAGATGAAAGTCAAAAGCAGAACCTTGCCTTGATACTGGCCCAGGTGTATGGGCTGGCCGTCCTGATTCAGCAAGCCGTAATCGGGGACCGCGTCGCCGGGCCTCGTCGCTGACGAGCCTTCCGTCTTATCCGCGTTCGGGTCCGTCCCGCCCTCCTGCGTGATGACCAGGTCTTCGAGCCTTGTGGATGAATTGCTGACGACGAGCGTCGCTGTAATCATGTCGCCCGGCGCAAGCACCTCGAAGGCCCAGTCATCCTTCAGGGCAAAGGGCATCGTCATCGCATCCATGTATCCCTTGACCTCATCATGCGCGACCGTCACACGCTTCGCGGCCTTATCCACAGAGACCACCTTGCCCTTGAAATCATAACGCTGCCCCGGCGGTTCCTCCTGTCGCGGCTGGCAGCCGTTAAGAAGAAGTAGAGAGAGCAGGAACGCGACGCCCGCGAGCAGAGGGCGCAGACGGATGCCGCTTGTTTTTAATGACGTAGGTTGAGCCATCTTTGAATTCGACACTAGGGATTATTTTGGTTGAAGCTGTTCGTTGTAGAGAGTCTGATAGGTCCAGTAATTGGGAAGGACTTTAAAGACGTAATCCTTCGATTGCGTAAAGCCTATCTCAAGCACGTAGCGGTCAGGGTCGTTCGAGCGCGCGCGGGCTGCCCAACGCGCGATGTTATCCTCGCCGCCGTTGTATGAGGCGGCGACGGCCTGCGGCATGTCTGGAAACTGCTTGAACAAATTGCCCATGTACTGCGCGCCGAAGAGTATCGCCGTGCGCGGGTCGTAAAGCTCGTCCTGTTGAAACTCGCGCCGCCCCAACTGCGCGGCAATCGTTTGCGCGGTCGAGGGGATGAACTGGAGCAGCCCGCGCGCGGCGGCGACCGACTTGGCTTCCGGTTGAAAACGAGATTCCTGTCGCGCGATGGCTAGAATAAAGCGCGGGTCAACGCCTTTCTGCGGCGCGTTCTGAAGCAGCGCGTCCGCGTAGGGCGCAGGATAAAGAAGTTCGACCATCTCGCGCGGGGCGAGTTCCAGCAGGTAATCAGCCGGGACCGTTTTCCAGAGCGGCTCCGCGAAACGAACCGCGTGATTCGCGTGCTCGCCGCGCTTGAAAAAGACCGCCAGCGTATAGCTCGTCTCTCGCGTGAGCGATGATGATGAAGGGGATGCTACCGGGGACGGCCTGGCAGTCGGCGGCGGGCTGCCAGCGTCCTGCGCCGCGCCTGTCTGGTCCGATTTATTCCGGTTAAGCGGTGGCGGCTTCTTCGAGTCGCTTGAGGCGTTCGCGTTCAGCGCGACGGAGAGCTCCGGCGTGCCTTCATCATAAAGGCCCAGAAAAAGAAGTTCGTCGGCCAGGGCTTGATGTGTGAGGGGCGTTGCGCTCTCGTGAGCATCATCGCGTTGCTGGGCCAATAATTGTCTGCCTTCGGGAAGGAGACTGGCCGTCGGGAAATTGCTGTAAGCCGGAAGGCTCGAATAAGCGCGCCGCACGATGTTCAATAGCTCGCTTGTGATGTTCGCATCATCAGTCAGACGCAAAGCATTCTGTGCGGACTGGCGCGCGTTTTCCGCTTGACCTTGGGCCAGTGCTTCTTTCGCGCTGGCGCGCAAACTTTCAAGGCGCGCGTTGATGGTATTGCGCGTGCGCTCGTTCGCCGCGAGAGCGCGGAGCCTGCGCGTCGCGCGCCCGCCATAGTATTCATTGCGCCCGTCCGGAATCGAAAGATAAGCGTTGAGCGCGTCTTCCGTGCGTCCCATCTGTTCGAGAGTGTAGGCGCGCGTGAAGACGAGTTCAGTCTTGCCCGTCCCGCCCGGCAGGCGCGCGCCGCCGAGGTCCGCCTCGGCCTGTAGCGCATCAATGTCAGCCAGTGCGGCGGCCCAGGAATTCTGGACCAGATGAATCTTCGCTTGAGAGAAGAGGGCGAGGGCCGCGCCCGCCTGGCCTTTGAAACGCGCGCGCGTTTGTTGGACCATGTCGAGGGCTTCTGCGTCGCGTCCGGCGTCGCGCAGCGCGTCAATGATATTGAGATAGGAGCGTTCCGGGTTCGGCGCGTCCGGGTAACGAGCTATGAAACGTTGATAGGCGGTGATGGCCTCGTCCGCGCGTTTGGTCCTGGAATAAGCGGAGGCCATCTGGCTGAGCGCATCACGCGCGCTCCCGCTCTCGGAATACTGGTCCAGCACGCGCTTGAAGTAGGCGATGGCTTCATCGAAGCGTCCTTCCTGCACATACGTGCGGCCCGTCTGGTAGAGTGCATCGGGCACGGACGCGCTCTGCGGGTAATGCTCTATGATGGCCGCGTAGTGCATGCGCGCTCCCGCGAAATCGCGGTTGAAGTTGTAGATTAAGGCGCGGCGCAGGTGTTCGTGTTCGGGAAGCTGCGGCGCGGCTTGCTGCGGCGTCGTTTGTGTGGATGTTTGTGTCGCTACGGTTTGCGTGTTGCCGCCGTTGTCTAATTGGTCCAGCCCTCGCGCGCCCGCGAGCGCGTAATCGTCAGGCATGCGCGGGTCCGGCAACTGTGTGACGAGACTGTTAAAGGCTTCGCGGGCCGCCGCCGGTTGCCCGCTTCGCAGGAGAGATTGGCCCATGAGGGCGAGCGCGGCGCGACCGCTCGCTCCGCCGGTCGCGTTGCTGCGCGGGCGAAGCGTGGCGATGACGGAAGCATCATCGCCGCTCTCAAAAAAGCTCTGGGCCAGGCGTGCCTGCGCGGCTTCGCGCAAGAGGCTCTCAGGCGCGAGCGTCAGAAGGCGTCGCAGATGTTCGCGTTCTAAAGTAAGGTTGCCGGTGGCGCGCGCTAATTGGGCCAGATGCCAGAGCGCGTACTGTGAGAGGCGCGAGTTGCGCGCGACCAATAGCTGGTAGCTGATGGCCGCCGTCAGGACATCGCCTCGCTTTTGTGAGAGGCGCGCGAGCAGATAGTCGTAATCGTTGAGCGCGTAGACGGAAGGCTCGCTGGCGCGCATCGCTTGCAAGTCGGTGAGGGCTGCCTCACGGTCGCCCCTTAACAGCGAGGCGCGGATTTTTTCGTGTCGCTCAAGCGGCGTTTGCGCGGGCATGCGCCCGGCGAAGGCGAGCAGCAGGATGAAGGAAACGCTGGCTAAAGAAACTCTCTTTGATAGCATAGTATTTTAGTATGAACAGATTTTTCCTGAGCCATATCGTAGCACAGCGGGTCTCTAAAAACATTTAACGCTACTCATTTGCCCGCCAGTCGGTGTAACCTTATGGACAAAGCTCCGGCGTGGGCGAGGGTAGTCGAATTTGAGTTGACGGTTGAGCGGATTCGTTAATGATGAAAAGCATGAGACAGGCGGAAGAAGAGACGCGGCGAGCCGAGTTGCTGGACGGCTCTCGCGTCGCGGATGAGATTAAGCGAGAGGTGGCGGCGGAGGTCGCGCAACTTGAGCGCGAGCATGGCGTGCGCCCGTGCCTGGTGGTGGTGCAGGTGGGCGACGACCCGGCCTCTTCCGTTTATGTCGGAAGTAAAATTCGCGTCTCACGTGAATTGGGCCTGCATTCGGAGCATCACGCGCTGCCCGCAGAGACGACGACCACAGAGCAATTATTGGCCCTGGTCGAATCGCTCAACCGGCGCGCTGAGGTTGACGGCATACTGGTCCAATTACCCTTGCCGCGCGGGATGGATGAATCCAGAGTCATCGAAGCGATTGACCCCGCGAAGGACGTTGACGGGTTTCATCCTGTCAACGTGGGCCGTCTCTCGTCGGGCCACACGGCCTTCGCGCCGTGCACCCCCGCCGGGATCATCGAACTCTTAAAGCGCAACCATATCAACATGAGCGGCGCGCGCGCCTGCGTCGTCGGGCGCAGCCACATCGTCGGGCGACCGATGGCCCAACTGCTCTTGCAACAGGATGCGACCGTCACTATCTGTCATTCGCGCACGCGCGACCTCGCTTCCGTGACGAGCGAGGCGGACATACTCGTTGCGGCTATCGGGCGCGCGGGGTTTATAGGAAGGGAACATATCAAGCCCGGTGCGACCGTCATTGATGTCGGGATGAATCAGGTGAAGGATGAGACGACTGCGCGCTCTCTGTTTGGCGCGGACCTGGAAAAGCGTTTGGAGGTGATAGGCAGGCGCGGGTATACGCTGGCGGGCGATGTGAATCCGGCGGAGGCTGACGAGGTAGCGGGAAGACGCACGCCCGTGCCGGGCGGAGTCGGGTTGCTGACCGTGGCGATGTTGATGAAGAATACTTTGCAGGCCGCGAGGCTGCGCCGCAAACTATAAATAGCTTGTCTCTCAAACTCAGAAAAAGAGTCAGCATGCTTCGAGTCGGTTTGACAGGTTCCATCGCGGTCGGAAAATCTTTCGTCGCGGGCGTCCTCGCGGAGTTGGGTTGTCATGTATTGGATGCAGACCAAACGGCGCGCGAGGTTGTGAAGGTCGGGACGCAGGGCTTGCGCGCGGTCGTCGAAGCGTTCGGCGATGAAGTCTTGAAAGAGAACGGAACGCTCGACCGCGCTCGACTGGGCGCGCTCGTCTTCGCTGATGAGAGCCGCCGCCAGCGTTTGAATTCTATCCTGCATCCCTTCATCATCGCCGCGCAGGACCAGGAATTGCGACGCTGGGAAATCGAAGACCCGCGCGGCATCGGCGTCATTGACGCGGCCCTCATGATTGAGTCGGGCGGTTACAGGCGTTTTGATAAACTAATCGTGGCACATTGCAACCCTCTGGTCCAATTAGAGAGACTGATGGCGCGCAATCATCTGACGCGCGAGGAGGCCGCCAGCCGCATCGCCGCGCAGATGCCGCAGGAAGAGAAGAAACGTTACGCAGACTATTTGATTGACACGTCGGAAGGCTTCGATGAGACGCGCAGGCAGACGGAGTTGGTCTACAGCGCTTTGAAGAATTCGATTGAAATTGACGAGGGGGCCGCATAGAATTTTCCAGATGATAAGAGGAAAGCGAAAGGGCATGAAGAAAAGGCTCGCCAGGTGGCGGGCGGGCCTCGCGTTGGCTTTGCTGTTGACGCTCGTGTGGAGCGGCGGCGGCTGTTTTCTGGACCACCCGATAGAGCCTTTCTATGGTCGCGCGCTGACTCCGCGCGCGCAGGAATTTCGTTGGAGCGACGGCGGGTTGCCGCAGACCTTCGACCCGGCCCTCGCGGCTGCGCCGCCCGATACGGATGTCGTGCGCGCCATGTTCGAGGGCTTGACCGAGTATGACCCGAAAACGCTGCGGCCCATGCCGGGCGTCGCCCTTCGTTGGGAAGCCAGCGCGGATAATCTTGAGTGGACCTTTTATCTGCGACAAGATGCGCGTTGGACCAACGGAGATGCGGTCACGGCACATGATTTCGTTCGCTCGTGGCAGCGCACTTTACAGCTTGGCGAGCACGCGCCGCACGCGAAGTTGATGGGGAACATACAGGGCGCGCAAGGCCAGCCGTCCCCGCTTCCCACAACTTCAACCGAAGTGAACGCGCCTGAACAAGCGGGCGACAGCAAGCTTGCCAGGACGGAAACGAAGAGGGACGCGGCGACGCCGCACGAGGCCAAGAAGGAAGCGAAGGAAGCGAAGGAAGCGAAAGAAGCGAAGGAGATGAAGACGGAAGCGGTCGCGCCCGTGCCGTTCGGCGCGGAAGCCATCGGCGATTTCGTTCTGCGCGTGCGACTGCAACGCCCTGACACGGACTTTCCATCGCTCGTCGCGCATCCTGTCTTTTGTCCTGTGCATGAGACGGGCGACGCGCCCGGCCAGTCGCTCGCAAACCCTGCGCGCGTCGTCTCCAACGGCGCATTCCAGTTGTCCAAGACGGGGCGCGATGCAGTGGTCCTGGAACGCGCGAGCAACTACTGGGACGCGGGGGCTGTGAGACTCCAACGCGTGCAGTTCATCGCCACGCGTGACGCGGAGGCCGCGCTCGCTGCCTATCGCGCGGGCGACGTGGATGTCGTGACGAACGCGGGGTTCGAGCCGCTCGCGGTCAAGCTGCTCGCGGCCTACAAGGATTTTCACCGCGAGACCTACGGCGCGTTGACCTACTACAGCTTCAACACGACGCACGCGCCGTTCAGCGATGCGCGCGTGCGTGAAGCCCTCGCCATCGCGCTCGACCGTGACCGTATAGCTGAAGACGAGATGGGCGATGCGACCGAGCCTGCGTTGAAATTTCTCCCGTCAGAGATGCCGGACCATCAGAGCGATGAAGGGGCACAACTCAAACTGCTCGTGCGCGATGTCGCGCGCGCGCAAAAATTGCTGGCCGACGCAGGTTATCCGCAGGGCAAAGGCTTTCCGCCAATCAGGCTGCTCATCAATCGCAACGAGCAGCAACGCGCGGTGGCCCAGTCTGTAGCAAACATGTGGCGCAACGTGCTGGGCATAGAGACAGAGGTCGTCGTTAAAAATTGGGACGAGTACGAAGCGGCTGTGCGCGCGGGCGATTACGACGTGGCGCGGCGCGGGATGGTCATGCAGACGACGAACGAAGAGACCAACATGCGCTTGATGTTCGAGCCGATGGCGTCCTCACTTTCGTCACCCGCGACCGCGACCGAAGCGGAAGCGCAGGGCGAGGCCGCGTCCGTTGTTACTGGACCAAAAATCGCGGGCGGGAACGCCGCCGACAAAAAGCAGGATGAAGCAGGGAAGGGAGCGACGGAAAAATCGCTGCCGCCGCCTATCCTGACCGAAGCGCAGGCGCTCAAGGAGTTGCCAGCCATCCCCATCTATTTCGCTTCGTCTTACGCGCTCGTCAAGCCGTACGTCGTCGGGTTCGACGCGAATTTGCTGGACGCGCCTTCATTAAAACATGTGCAGGTGGACACTTCATGGCAGCCCCCCAAACAGCAGCCGACGCTATGGCTCAGATAAAAGGTCCAATTATTCGGACCTCTTTCAGACGAACGTGCGAGCAACTTCACGCACCGTTCGCCGCATCGTTAAAGTATCGGGTGCGAAATCTATAAAGGTATCTTGATAAAGAGGCTTGTGCGTGATAAGTTGGGCCTCGCCTCCGTTCTGCACAGACAACGAAGCTCTCCAACGGTAGAAGCGCACAGCGAGTCTTGAAACCGTGCCCCCTTTTGACATTGCGTGAGTCAACTGTTTTGGGCTCGGCTGATAATGACGGCCATGCTATCCCGGCATGACGCGTGATAAGTGAAGGAGTCTGACATGTCTAAATTATCCGCACAGAGAATAAGACTGGGGTTGTTGTTGACGGCGTTAGCCTCGATGATAGCGGGCTGCACCGCTCTCGGAAAAAACGAGGTCTTCTTCGGCAAGGTGACGCCGCCGCCCGCGCAGGTCATGCGTTACGTCTCCGGCTCCGAAACCGAATCGCTGGATAATCAGGTCGGGAGCGGCAACAACGACATACGCATCTATATGGCGCTGTCCGAAGGGCTGTTCGAGTATGACCCGAAAGACATGTCGCCGATGCCCGCCATCGCGGAAAGATACGAACCCAACAAGGACTCGTCAGAATTCGTCTTTCACCTGCGCGAGAACGCGCGGTGGTCCAATAACGAGCCCATCACGGCGCAGGACTTCGCTTACACTTTCCGTCGCGCCCTCTCGCCGGAACTGGCTTCGCGCAATGCTTACCTGGCCTACTATATCAAGTATGGTCAGGCTTATAACTCGGATAGCTCTTTCGTGCGCGACCCGCAGACGGGACAGTTCCTGCTGGCGAAAGATTTCGCCGCGCCCGTTGGGGCCGCTAAAGAATCCGAAGCGGCAGCCAACGGCAGTATCCCGGCAGGCGAAGACCCCGCGCTCGATACGCCCTTTCATCACTTCATGCATGAGCCTGACCGCGTGACCCTCTCGGGCGATAAGAAGGAACGCGAGGCCGCGCTGGCGGCGAACCCCAAGCTGAAGGAAGCGGTCAAGGGCAAAGAGTTCGTGCCGATTAAACCGGAGGACATAGGCGTCGAGGCGATTGATGACCACACTCTGCGCGTGACCTTGAGCCAGTCCGCGCCCTTCTTCGTCAAACTGCTGCCGCACACTGTCTTTCGCGCCGTGCCGCGCAAGGTCATAGAGCAGTACAAGGATGCATGGGCCACGCCCGACCACATGATTTCGAGCGGAGCCTTCAGGTTGAAGACCTGGAAGCCTTACGACAAGATAGTGGTCGAACGCAATCCTTACTACTGGGACGCCGCCAACGTTCATCTTGATGAGATAGTTTTCTATCCCGTGCAGGATGCCATCACGGTCATGAATATGTATAAGGCCGGTGAGATAGACGCGATGGCGAACCATCAGGTTCCGGGTAGCTGGCTGGACAGGATACGACCGTTGCGCGATTACATGGACGCGCCCGAAGCAGGCAACGAGTATTACGACTTCAACACCAAAAAGCCGCCGATGGATAACAAGCTGGTCCGCAAAGCCTTCAACATGTCCATCAACAAGGTGGAGTATGCGCAGTGGCGCAAGATTATCAGGCCGCTCCTGACCTTCGTGCCGGGCGAGATTTTCCCAGGCTATCCCGCGCCGAAGGGCGATGAGTTCAACCCGGAGAAGGCCAAGCAACTTCTGGCGCAGGCTGGCTACAAGGATGACCAGGGCAACTTCGACCCGAAGAAGTTTCCGGCCAATCAGGTTGAGATTACATACAATCCTGACGGCTCGAACCAGCCGATAGCCGAGTACTTGCAGGCCAAGTGGAAACAGAATCTGGGCCTCACGCTTCCGCTCAAAGCGATGGAGTGGAGAAGCTTCGTCTCGGCTCGTCCTAAACTCGAATACAAGGGCATCGCCAGAGACGCCTGGGGCGCGGACTACATGGACCCGTTCACGTTCCTCAACCTCTTCTACACGGGCGGCGAGAACGGCTGCGGCTGGTCCAGCCCGAAGTATGACGCGATGCTGGACGAAGCCAACCGCACGCTCGACCCCGTCAAGCGTTATGACCTGTTAGCCAAAGCCGAAGCCTTCCTGCTCGATGAGCAGCCCGTCATGCCCTTAGCGACGACCGCCACCAACTGGATGAAGAAGCCCTACGTCAAGGGGATGTATCCGAACCCTGGCTCGCTCCATGCCTGGAAATTTATCTACATCGAACATGACCAGTCGAAGTGGGATAACGGCATGCCGGATATGAAGAAGACAGATGCAGAGTCAGTCGCCGCTAACAGGTGACAACGAAGAAAGCCTTTCTCTTATCATCTGTTGCTCGTTGACAGTCGCCACCTGTGAGGAGCGTTTATGCTGAACTTCATTATTCGCCGCCTGGTAGTCATCTTTCCGATGGTGCTCATCGTGGTCACGCTGACGTGGGGACTCATCAGGCTCGCGCCGGGCAATTTCTATACGGGCGAGAAGCGGATTCCGCCAGCCATTCAGGAGAACATCAAGAGGAAGTACGGGTTGGACAAGCCCTGGTATGTGCAGTATGGCAGGATGATGGGCAACATCGTGCGCGGCGATTTCGGCACGTCTCTGAGCTATCCGGGCCAGTCCGTCAATCAAATCCTGGCGCGCACGTTGCCCGTCTCCGCGACACTTGGACTGACGGCTTACCTGCTCGCGCTCGTCATAGGATTGGTGGCGGGAACGCTCGCCGCGCTCAGGCAGAATTCGCGTCTCGATTACGCTTCGATGGGCCTGGCGATGCTCGGCATCTCCATGCCCAACTTCGTGCTTGGGCCATTACTGGTCCTCATCTTTTCCCTGACGCTGTACTGGCTGCCGCCCGCGCGCTGGGAAGGTTTTCCGAGCCGCAGCATAATACTGCCAGTGATCACGCTCTCGGCCATCTACATGGCCTACATCGCGCGGCTGACGCGTTCGGGGATGCTCGAAGTCTTGCGTTCGGACTATGTACGGACGGCGCGGGCGAAGGGCTTGAGCGAGACTCAAGTGATTTTGAGACACGTCATGCGCGGCGGCATCATGCCTGTTGTTTCATTTACTGGTCCAGTTCTCGCGCTGCTCATCACGGGCACGGTCGTCGTCGAACGCATCTTCGCGTTGCCCGGTCTCGGCAACTACTTTCTCAACGCCAACCTCGCGCGTGATGAGCCGCTCATCATCGGCATCGTCGCCTTCATCTCGATTATCATACTGGTGTTCAACCTGCTGGTGGACATCTCTTACGCCTTTATTGACCCGCGCATACGGTACTGAAGCCATGAAGGATCAAAGCTCTACAACGAGAAACGAACGAGAGCAGACCGAACCGGCATTCACCGCGCTCGGCACGCCGCCGGAGCCGCCGGTCCGCTCGCGCCACGGCGACATCATACACACTTCGCCGGAGTTGGCCGTCGGGGAAGCGGACGTGCGCTCCGCCGAGAGCGGGGCGGAAGTAGTCGCCGGGACATCGCTCTGGAAGGATGCTTGGCGCAGGCTCTTGAAGAACAAACTGGCGGTCTTCGGAATGGTCGTCGTCTGCTTGATACTGCTGGCTTCTTTAATTGGACCATATATCATCAGTTGGGTGACGGGCTATAGTTATTCCACCATCCCGCAGGATGCCGCGCTGACCAAAGCTTTCCCGCCCTTCACCGCGCCGGACGGCTCTTTCTCCTGGACGCACCCGATGGGCACGGACGATTCCGGGCGCGACATGCTGGCGCGCGTTCTCATAGGCGGGCGCATCTCCATGATGGTCGGCCTTATCTCTACGTTCGTCTCGCTGCTGATAGGCATCACCTTCGGTTCGGTCTCAGGATACTTAGGCGGTCGCGTGGACAACATCATGATGAGGATTGTGGACGTGCTCTACGCGCTGCCCTACATGATGATTATCATCGTGCTGCTGGCGTTCTTCGGCGGCAAGTCGCCTTTAGGCCAACTGGTCCTGTTATTCATCGCGCTCGGCGCGGTCTCTTGGTTGACGATGGCGCGCATCGTGCGCGGCCAGATTATCTCGCTCAAGAATCAGGAGTTCGTGCTCGCGGCGAGAGCGACGGGTGTTTCTACGACTAAAATCATCTTCCGCCATTTGGTCCCCAACACGCTCGGCCCGGTCATCGTGTACGCGACGCTGACGATTCCTTCCGTCATGTTGCAGGAGGCTTTTCTCTCCTTCCTGGGACTCGGCGTGCAGGCTCCCTTAGCATCATGGGGCAGCCTTTCTTCGGAAGGCATCAGGACTCTCGCCATCTATCCCTGGCAACTTATTTTTCCGGGCGTGACGATGGCGCTGGCCCTCTTCTCCATGAACTTTCTGGGCGACGGACTGCGCGACGCGCTCGACCCGCAGACGAGAAAAGTGTGATGAGCAGCAACGGAAACCTTCTGATAGTTAGAGACCTGCGGACCTACTTCCAGACGGAAGATGGCGTGGTCAAGGCTGTTGACGGGGTGGATTTCGAGTTGAAGCGGGGCGAGACCCTCGGCATCGTGGGCGAATCGGGTTCCGGCAAATCCGTCACCAAC